>NZ_CP107982.1:1892142-2207500 GCF_036104975.1 Amycolatopsis sp. NBC_00355
GGTGGGCGCACACGCCGACCCGGGTTTCGACACCCGCGCCTCGTTCGCGCAGCAGCGCCGCGACGCCCCAGGCGGCGGCGACCAGCTCAGCGTAGGTGAGCCGCTCGGCGCCCTGCCGCACGGCGAGCGCGTCCGGCGTCCGGCGTGCCTGGTCCAGGACCAGTCCGGCCACTGTGGTGTCCGGATAGGACAGTGGCGGGCCGTGCGTGCCCGCGACGGGCAGCGTGTCGGTCACGGTGAACTCCCCAGTTCGGTCTGCTGCCCGGGGCCGCGGTGGCGGCCGGGCCGGTGCTGGTCACAGGTGGTCACCCGGGACCGGCGGATCGATCCAGAATCTGCTGCGCTGGAAGGGGTAGCCGGGCAACGGCACCCGGCCCGGCTCGGCGCCGTCGTGCCGCGCGGCCCAGTCGACGTCGCCACCGCGCACCCAGCGGGTGGCCAGTTCGCCGGCCGCACCGGGGGGCCCGGCGACGTCCGTGCCGCCGGCCAGCAAGACGTCGAGGGCGTCGACGGCCTCCGCGGCGGTCGACGCGACCACGGCGGCACGGGCCGCGAACTCCCGGCGTCCGACCGCGAGGGTGTAGGCGACGTCGGCCAGGGGCGGCGGGTCGTCGGCGAGCCGGTCACGCAGCCGGGAAAGCGCTTCGCGCAACGCTTCCGGGTCCCGCGCGGACACCGGCAGCACGTACGGACCGTCGGCGGTGACCCGCGGCCCGGTGGCCGGGGCCTCTTCGACGACGACGTGGACGTTGGTGCCGCCCATCCCGAACGAGCTGACGCCGGCCACCCGTCGTTCCGCGTCCGGCCAGTCGGTGGCCTTCACCGGGACGTAGCAGGGGCCGCCGGCCAGGTCGACCTCCGGGTGCGGCGCGGTGAAGTGCAGGTTGGGCGGGATCACGCCGTGGCGGACGGACAGCACGGTCTTGATCAGCCCGGCCACACCGGCGGCGGCGTCGAGGTGCCCGATGTTCGTCTTGACCGAGCCGAGCGCGCAGGTGCCCGGAGGCAGGTCGCCGTACACCCGGTTCAGGGCCGCGACCTCGATCGCGTCGCCCAGGGGCGTACCGCTGCCGTGGGCCTCGATCAGCCGCACCTCGGCCGGGTCGACCCCGGCGACGGCCAGCGCCTCGGCGACGGCGGCGGCCTGCCCGGCCGGCCCCGGCACGGCGTACCCGGCGCGGTCGGGCCCGTCGTTGGTCATCGCCCAGCCGGGCAGGACGGCGTGGATGTGGTCGTGGTCGGCGAGCGCGTCGGACAGCCGCCGCAACACGACGACCCCGGCACCGGAGCCGAATCCGGCGCCTTCGGCCGCGACGTCGAAGGCGCGGCACCGGCCGTCCGGTGAGGCGAGACCACCGCTGCGGTACCGCGGCCAAGTGACGCTCACGCCCCCGGCGAGCGCCAGGTCACAGCGGTATTCGGCGAGGCTCTGCGCCGCGAGCCCGACCGCGGCGAGCGAGCTGGAGCAGGCGCTTTGGACGGCGATCGCGGGTCCGGTCAGGCCGAGCCGGTAGGCGACCTGGCCGGGCAGGTGGTCGGTCAGCTGGCGGCCGAGCAGCCGGGCTTCCCAGTCGTCCGGGTCGACGTCGCCGGTCACGGCCGGGTTCCCGAAGAGGTGGAACAGGAAGTAGCGGTTCACCCCGGCGGAGGTGAAGACGCCGACCGGGCCGGTTTCGCGGGCCGGATCGCGGCCCGCGTCTTCCAGGGCGCGCCACGCCGTCTCCAGGAAGAGGCGGTGCTGCGGGTCGGTGCGGGCGGCCTCGTCGGCGGTGAACCCGAAGAACTCCGCGTCGAAGTCCTCGACGCCGTCCAGCCGCCCGCCGGCGCGGACGTGCGCCGGGTCGGCGCGCAGGCCGGGCCCGATGCCGAGCGCGGCGAGCTCGTCGTCGGTGTGGTCGTGGATCGCGTCGACCCCGGCGCACAGGTTCCACCAGAACGCCGGTGCGTCCGGGGCGCCCGGGAAGCGGCAAGCCAGGCCGACGACGGCGATCAGGTCGCTGCCGTCCACGTCCGACGGCGGCTCGGCGCCCCGCGGACGGTCCGAAGTGGACTCGTCGAGGTACGCCGCCTGGGCCGCGACGGTGGGATGTTCCAGCAGGTCGAGCAGCGGGACGTCCGTGTCGAACTCCGCGGCGAGCCGCTGCTGGACCCGCCCCAGCAGCAGGGAATGCCCGCCGACGTCGAAGAACGCGTCCGAGGTGCCGAAGTTCGCGTGGCCGAGTACTTCGTGCCAGATCGCGTGGACCTGCTGTTCGGCCTCGGACAGCGGCGCGATTTCGGCCGGTGTGGAGGGCCGCGGCGCCGGAAGTGCTTCTTCGTCGAGCTTGCCGGTGACGGTCAGCGGGAACGCCGCCACGACGATCACCGCGGCGGGCACGGCATACCCGGGCAGGACCTCGGTGAGCCCGGTGCGCAGCGCCACCGGGTCCGGCCCGGCGTCCGGAGCAGGGACGACGTAGGCCAGGAGCTCGCCGTCGCGGACGATGGCCCGCGCTTCGGCCACCTCGGCGTGCTCCGCGAGCTTCGCCTCGATCTCGGTCAGCTCGACGCGGAAGCCGCGTACCTTGACCTGCCGGTCCAGCCGGCCCAGGCAGACGAGGTTCCCGTCCGGCAGGACCTCGCCGAGGTCGCCGGTGCGGTAGGTGCGGAGCCCGGCCGCGGTCGTGCCGAACGCCGGGCCCGGCCGGTCGAGGTAGCCCTCGGCCAGGAACTCGCTCCGGACCTCCAGCTCACCACCGTCCAGGACGGTCAGCTCGTAACCCGGGAGCGCGGTGCCGATCGGCAGCGGGCCGGTGGCGTCCGGGTCGACGTCGGCGCTGGTCAGGCGGTGGTGCGCGGCGAAGGTCACCTCGGTCGCGCCGTAGCCGTTGACGAACACGCAGCCGTCGGCGAACCGGCCGCGGCGGACGTCGGCGTAGGTGGCGGGCTCACCGCCCAGGAGCACGGTCCGCACCGACGGCAGCGCGCCGTCGAAGCTGTCGAGCAGGTAGCGGTAGACCGTCGGCGTCGAGTGGTAGACGGTCACCTCGTGCCGCGCCAGCTCCCGCGCGGCGTGCGCGACCCCGTGGACGCGCAGGTCCACCGGCACCACGGCGGCGCCGGTCAGCAGCGCGGGGTACAGGTCCGGGATCGCGGCGTCGAAGCCGAAGGAGGCCAGCAGGCTCAGCCGGTCCGCCGCGGTGACGCCGAGGCTCGCGATCTGGTTGTCCACCACGTGCAGCAGGTTGCGGTGGGTCTGCGCGAAGGCCTTGGGCGTGCCGGTGGAGCCCGACGTGAACAGCACGTAGGCCGTCGTGTCCGGGTCCGGGTCGGGGACCGGCAGCGGCGCGGTCTCCGGCCCGGTCCGGACGACGCGAGCGGACCCGTTGTCGCACAAGGCTTCCGCGAGCTCCACGTGCTCGGCGTCGGCCAGCACGGCCGACACACGGGCGGCGCCGACCTGGTGCGCGAGCCGGTCGCGCGGGAACGTCGGGTCCAGCGGGACGTACGCGCACCCGGCGGCGAGCGTGCCCAGGATCGCGGCGATCGCCCGCGTGCCGTGCCCGGTGACGAGACCGACCCGGTCGCCGGGCCGGACGCCCGCGTCGAGCAGCCGCGCGGCGTGCCCGCCGGCGAGCCCCGCCAGCCGGGCGTAGCTCACCACCGCGTCGTGCTCGACGACGGCGATCCGGTCGGGCGACTGCCGGGGGATTCCTTCGAAGCGTCTGATGCAGCCGGCTTGCGTCATCGCTCGAGGAGCGCCCGTTCCGACGGTGATTGGGCGCGCGGCAGCCAAAGCGGTGACGTCGACTTCATCTCACTCCCCAGTGCGATTCATGGTGAAGAATCACGCAAGGTTAAAGCTCACGACGTCCCGTGTGGATACGTAATCCGCAGAGTTAGTCCGAATGGACTATCGATCCGGGGCTCGACGTGGTGTTTTCCCACGTGATCGACAGCTTGGCGCGTCCGGAACGTCGACCTATGTCGCACTGGCGACCACAGTGGACACCCGGCCGGCTACTCCCTGCGACAATGCCGGAAAGTTATTCGCCCGGTCGGATATTCACCGACTCCCGCCACGGAAATCGACTTTCCGCACGGCACGGAGTGGCATTTTCACGAAATCGATCCAGAACCCGCCGGGGCGGCGCTAACCCGCGTTCGCCAGGAAGCCGCCGCCCACCGGCGCGTCCGCCATCAGGCACGCGTGGCACGGCATCCCCCGCAGGCCGTCGAGCACTTCGGCCTCGCCGGGGAAGATCGACTCGCCGCACAGGGCCGCCAGGTACTCGGGGACGGCGCCGGGGGCCGGGACGGGGATCAGGTGACAGACGCGTCTGCTTTCGCCGACGACGCCTCGGCGTAGCCGCACCAGTGCGAGCATCCCACCGTTTTCACCCATGATCGAAAGGTAGGCCCGAAACCGCGGGAAGACTTCGTGTCCCGGACCCAACGATCTTCGGCCGGTGTGGTCTGCGACACCAAAGCCTCAGAGCACCGCGGCGCCGAGCCGGTGGCACAGGCTCAGGGCGAGCTCGACGTCCAGGCGGTTCGTGCCGAGCTCGCGCGGCAGCAGTTCCTGGGCCTTGCGGACGCGGTACTGCACGGAGTTCTTGTGCATCGTCAGCTCGGCCGCCGCCGCGGTGTAGCTGCCGCCGGAGGCGAGGAAGACGTGGAGGGTTTCGCGCAGGCGCCCGCAGTTCTCGTCGTCGGCGGCCAGCGGCCCGAGGGTGCTCGTGATCCACAGGCGGGCCGCGTTGAGGTCGGACGTCAGCAGCGCCATCGTGCCGACCTCGCGGAAGGTCAGCGCGCGGTCGCAGTGCTCACCGGCCGCGAGCGCCAGCGCGTGCACCCGCAGGGCCTGGTGGTGGGTGTCGCGGAAGCCGCCGACGCCGGTCGCGGGGTCACCGACGGTCACCCGGACGCCGGGTTCGGCCGCCGCGAGGACCTCGTCGAGGTGGGCGCGGCCGATCGTGACGTCGCGGCCGAGCGGCAGCCACACCCACGCGCTCGCCTCGTCGCGCGGCACGAACAGCGGCCGCCCGTGGTCCTGGACGCGGCCGAGCACCGCGGCCGCGACCGACTCCAGCACCGACAGCACGTCGTCCGCGGTTCCGGTGTGCCAGAGGATCATCCCGGCGTGCGTGCCGCGCAGCCGGTAGCCGATCACGGCCTCGGCCGCGTCGACGGACGCGGCGTCGAGCGGGCCGTGGTTCTCCCCCAGCAGCTCCTGCACTTTGGCCGCCCGCGCCGCGCTCCGGTTGAGCAGCCACCGGTCGCGTTCGTCCTGGTAGACGGTGATCAGCTGCCGGGTGACCCGGGTGACGAACTCGAAGACGACCTTCAGCAGCCGGCGCATCATCTCGCCGAGCAGCTCGGCCTCGGCGACCTGGCGGGTGCACTCCTGGAACCCGAAGTCCAGCATCGCGGCCTGCCCGACGTCGTAGGCCCGGATCAGGTCGAACACCGGCGTGCCGCGCTGCGCCAGCCGCCGCGCGTACTCGAGCGCGGCGGCCGGCGCCTCGACGTGGGCCGGGTCGATGCTGTGCTGGAGGATCTGCAGCCCGGTCTCGATGTTCTGGTAGACGCTCGCGGTCAGCAGGCTGACCATCCGCTCGTCGTCGTGGACCAGCTGCGGCAGCTCCGCGGCGTAGAGCTGCACCAGGTCGCCGGTGAGGTCACCCGCGCGATCGGCCAGCGAGGCGGCGACCTGCCGGATCCGCTCCGAGACGGTTTCTTCGTCCACCATGGAGCCACCCTAGAGGTGAACGATCATGCTTTCACCAGGAACTCGTCGACCAATTCGAACGTCGCGGCCGGATTCTGCACCGCGGGCAGATGCCCGGCACCCGCCACGACCTCGAACCGGGCGTCCGCGAACCCCGCCGCGTAGGCCTCGCCGAACGCCGGCGGGACGACCGTGTCCTCGTCGCCCCAGATCAGCAGAGCCGGGATCCGGACCCGCGCGAGGCGGCGCAGCAGCTTGGGATCGCCCATCCCCGGACCGGTGTAGACCTGCATCGTCGCCAGGTCGGCGGGTGCGGGCCCCGGCGCGCCGGGCTGCGGCCGCGGCATCCGGACCGGAAGGCCGTCGATCGCCGGGCCGATGCCGTCGAGCACGACGAGCGCGCCGATCCGGTGCCCGCGGTCGCGCACGGCCATTTCGGACGCGACCCAGCCGCCGAACGAGCCGGCCACGACGACGACGTCGGTGAGGTCTTCGTCCTCCAGTAGGTCGAGGTAGGTGACGGCGAGGCTGTCGACGCCGGTGAACCACTCCGGGCGCGGCGTGCCGCCCCAGCCCGGGTGGGTTGGCGCGAGCACCCGGTTTTCCGGCGCGAAGTGCTCGACGACCGGCGCGATGCCGCGCGGTCCGGCGCCGCCGTGCAAGGCGAGCACGGGACGGCCGCCTTCGCCGGTGTCGGTGAGGTGCAGTTCCAGCTCCGGGCCGGGCCGGAGGATCTTCGCGGTCATGGTGGCGCCTTTCGGGAGCGGGGAGTTCAGGTCAGTGCGAGAGCATCAGGTCGACCATCGCGCGGGCGCGTCCGGCCGGAAGCTCTCGGCGAGGTTGTCCGCCGACCCCCGCGCGGCCTCTTCCGCTCGCGGGAACAGCGCGGTCTCGTAGGCCGAGAGAGCGCTTTCGACGTCGTCGTGCCCGGACAGCGCGACGGCCAGTTCGGCGGAGTCGAGCATCGCGAGGTTGGCGCCCTCGCCGGCGAACGGCGACATCACGTGCGCGGCGTCGCCGAGCAGGGTCACCCCCGGCACGCGCGCCCACCGGTGACCGACCGGCAGGGCGTGGATCGGCCGGGGCACCAGGGTGTCGTCGCTGTCCGAGATGAGCGCCCGCAGCCCGGCATCGAAGTCGGCGAAGACCTCGAGCAGCCGTGCGCGGGTCCCGGCCGGGTCGGTGGGGTCGACCAGCCCGGTCACCGTCTCGGCCGGCGCCTGCAGGGCGGCGTAGACGCGGATCCGGCCGCCGCCGTTGCGCTGGGCGATCAGGCCTTTCCCGTCGGCCGGCGCGAACATCGAGCCCGCGCCGACCAGCGCGGCCACGGCCGGGTGCGCGGTGTCCACATCGGACAGATGAGCCTCGACGAAGGACAGTCCCGAGTAGACCGGGACGGCGTCCGACAGCAACGGCCGGACCTTCGACCAGGCCCCGTCCGCGCCGACGACCAGGTCGGACTCGAGGACTTCGCCGGTGTCCAGGGTGAGCCGGCCGGCCGCCACCGCGGTCACTTTCGTGCCCCAGCGGACAACTCCGTCCGGCAAGGACTCGACGAGGATCCGTTTGAGCGCGCCGCGGTCGACCTCGGGCCGGGTGCCGCCGCTCGCGTCGGCGGTCTCCTCGAACCGGACGACGCCGTGCTTGTCCAGGATGCGCAGCGCCTCGCCTTCGTCACGGGCGATCGCGTGGAACCGCTCGGTCAAGCCGGCCTCGGCCAGCGCGTGCTACCCCGATTCTTCGCGCAGGTCCAACGTGCCGCCCTGGTCGCGGGCGGCCGGGGAGGCGTCGAGTTCGCAGACGGTCGCGGCGATGCCGCGGGTGTGCAGGACACGGGCCAGGGTGAGGCCGCCCAGGCCGCCCCCGACGATCGTGACGTGGGTGGTGGTCGTCATCGCTGTTCGTTCCGGGGGCGCGTGGTGCTCAGCGCGCCGTTCAGCAGGACGTCGAACGCCCAGCGCGCACGGGACAGGCCCGGTCCGGACACGAGATCCGGGCCCAGCGCCGCGATGTGCGGATAGGTCTGCGCGGAGAGGCCGGCGAGCGTCTCGACGAGCACGTCGTGCTCCCGCTCGGCGCCGGGCTTTTCCTGGCGGCTGCCGTGTTCGACGGCGGTCGCGGTGGCGATCAGCAGCAGCACGTCGACGGCCCACGCGGCCTGCCCCGGCGGCATCCCGCCTTCGTCGAGCAGCGCGAGCACCGCTTCGACGACAGCCAGGTAGTGCGACCCGCTCAGCCGGGTCACCAGCGCGACCCGGGCGAGGCTCGGGTGGGCGAACAGCACCGAGCGGTAGGAGCCCAGCACCGCCCAGAGCCGGTCACGCCACTCCCCCGCGCCGCCGTCGCCGAGGTCGACCTCGGCGAGCAGCTCGTCGAGCATCGCGGCGTGCAGTTCCTCGGTGTCCTTGACGTACACGTAGAGCGAGGCGGGACCGGTGTCGAGCTCCTTGGCCAGCCGGCGCATGGTGACGCGCTCGGCACCTTCGGCGCGCATGACGGCGACCGCCGTCGCCACGATGCCTCGACGCGTCAGAGCCGGCTTCGCCGGACGTTCCCGGCGACTGGATGTGCTGTTCTCGGCCATACATCCACCGTAGCGAACATGTTCGTTACGATCACGTTCGGAACGAACATGTTCGTATGACGCCGGTCACGCCCGCAGAACCTGCCCAGAAGGGATCAGGGACCGAGGGTCCCCGACCGGCGCCGCTCCGGCGTGGCCAGGACGGCCCAGACGACCTTGCCGCCCGTCCACCGCTTGCTGCTCCCCCACGCCCGGGCGGTCTGCGCCACGATCCGCAGGCCCAGGCCGGGCTCCAGCAGGTCGGGCTGGTCGAGCAGCACCGCGGGCCGGGGATCGTCGTCGCTCACCGCGATCGTCAGCAGGTCCCGCCGCAGCTCCAGGCGCAACCGCGGCAGCGAAGCCGTGTGCCGGGAAGCGTTGTCCGTGAGCTCCGCCGCGATGAGCGTGCCGTCGTACTCGAGCGCGGGCACGCCCCATTCGCCGGTCCGCGCACTGACGAATGCGCGCGCCTGCGCGATCCCGGCTTCCCCGCGCGCGAGTGTCCGCTCCGCGCGGCGGCGGATCGGGTGCGGCAACGCCTCCTCCGCGGCCTCGACGTCGGCGTACACCGGGACGAACCGGTCCAGGCCGAAGGAGCCGAACGCCTCGATGTGCGCGGGCTGCCGGGTCACCAGGGAGAACGGGATGCCCGGCCAGCGCTCGAGCCGGGTGGCGACGAACGGGAACAGGCTCGGCGAGTGCAGGTCCATGACCAGGCCGTCGATGTCCGCGATCAGCCCCGGCGGGGTATCGGCGGCGATCTTCAGGAGGCCGTCACGCAGGAAGGGGTAGCCCGTGATGTCGAGCCGCCCGGTCACGAAGACCAACGCGCTCGCGTTCCGGTTCCGCAGCTCGATCCCGATGCCCTCAGGCACGGGCACCGGCCGGCTGGCGCGATCGCGCCGTCGATCCCATGGCCGTCACGCTAGTCCTCCCCCGGGACGGCGCAAAGGGCCCGGTCGCGCCGTGATGCTGATTCGACGAGCACACAGCGATGGTCACGAGCGTCGCGGCCGTGACGCGGCGGTCGTCCGGCGCGGAGTTCCGCCGGAGGCGACCGGACCGGCTACCGCCGTCTCCGGGACGCCGAACGGGTCGCCGCACTGATCCGGCAGGACCAGTCCGCGCCATTTCCGAAAAGAACCCGAAACATTCCCGAAACCCGGCGTGGACCAGTCCACTAACTGGTCTGGACCAGATCGGGCAAATAGCCGGAATTCCAGGTTTTCTCTTGCCTGACAACGTGGTCTCGCGGTATGGCGGACCAATTCGGGCAGAAGTCCGGGTTTTTCCCGGGAAATTATCCCCATCCGACTTTCGGCGGTGTGCCGAATCCCGACCGGCCGGTATATCTGAACGCTCCGCATCCGCCACGGCCGGCCCCGCGCACCGGCCGGCCGGCTGCCGCCCGCACCCCGCCTCCGGAGGAACCATGCACCGCTTGGCCCCGGCCCGCGAGCACGTCATCGGGCTCTACCGCATCGTCATCGGCTTCCTGTTCGCCTGTCACGGCGCCAAGTCGCTGTTCGGGCTCTTCGGCGCGAAGTCCACCGTCGCCGTCGGCGCGTGGCCGGGCTGGTGGGCCGCGGTGATCCAGCTCGTCTGCGGCGCGCTGGTCTGCGTCGGGCTCGGTACCCGGGTCGCCGCCGTGCTCGGCTCGGGCTCGATGGCGTTCGCCTACTTCACGGTGCACCTGCCGACCGGCCTGCTCCCGATCCAGAACGGCGGCGAGGCCGCGACCCTGTTCTGCTGGGCACTGCTGACCGTCGCGTTCATCGGCCCGGGCCGCTTCGCGTTGAGCACTCTCCTTACCCGGCAACGCACTTCGGCACCGGAGCAGGATCACGTCCGGGCGGACGAACTCGCGTCCTGAGACCCTACGGGCGCGAGATGCCGACGCCGCCGCGGACGTCAGGGCCGTACTTCGCCATCTCGCGCGCGAGGTCCAGCCGGCCGATGGCCTTGCTCTTGTCGCGATCCGCGTCGGTCAGCAGCTCGCGCGGGATGATCCAGACGACCTCGAACTCGATCCCGCTCGGATCCTTGGCGTACAACGACTTCGTGGTGCCGTGGTCGGACGAGCCGACCAGCGCGCCGGCCGCTTCGAGACGGCCGGCGATGAGGTCCAGGTCGCCGAGGGTGTCGACCTCCCACGCGAGGTGGTACAGGCCGACCGACGTCTGCCCGGCGCCGGAGTCCTCGGCGTGCGCGCCGAGCTCGAACAGGCCGAGGTCGTGGTCGTTGGTCGAGCCGGGCGCCCGCAGGAAGGCCGCGCCGCGGTGGGCGTCGCCGCCCTCGATGTAGTCGAACCCCAGGAGGTCCCGGTAGAACGCCACGCTCTCGGCCACGTTCCGGACGTACAGCACGGCGTGGTTCAGGCGAAAGATCGACATCGGCTCTCCTGGCACGTGCTGCGCGCGCGAATCGGTTGAAGTTTCAACTTAAGGCTAGGCGCGAAGCAGCGAACGGTCAAGCGAGCGTGAGCGATCCTCGATCAGCCCGAAAGACCCACTCTCAGTGGGCCCTGCGACCGACCGGGCGACAAACCTTCGACACCGCATCGAGGCTCTGGTCGAACGGCCCCGGGGTTCGTAGGGTTGATCCACCGCAGGACAACGTGTCAGCTGTCCCGCGGGCGGTGATGCCCCCGGATCCGACCTTTCCCCGAAGCCTCGCCCGGGGCATCACCGCGCAGCACTGCGTCAAACAGCGTTTCCTTCAAGCGTTCAACTCACGGTGCCGCTCTCCCACCACCAGCTCTGCGAGCCGTACGCGTACTCGATGCGGCTGTCGACGTGCTGGTGGGCGTCCGAGAGTGTGTAGCGCTCCAACCCGGAGAACCCGCAGGCCTCGGCGAGGACGTACACCTGGCGTGTGCTCAGGCCGCTGACGTAGATGTCCGCTGCCGTGCCGTAGACGTGCATGCTGTTCGACGCGCCGCCGATGGCCTGGTTGTGCGCGACGCTGCGAAAGCCCGACGAGATCGTGATCGCCCGGTTGCCACCCTTCGCCCGCAGGGCTTCGAGCTTGTACATCAGCCGCCGGACGTTCTCCTTGACCGTCGCCGAGCCGACCTTGCCGCCACCGAAACCCGTACCGTCATTGGACGTGAATTCGCTGAATTCGAAGTGCGACGTCGAGCCGTCCGCGGATTCCAGCGCATTGAGGGTCGCGAAGTCGTCCGCGTCCGCGACACCGTCGGCCGTCAGGTGGTTCGCGGCCTGGAACCGTTTCAGGGCGGCTTCGGTGCCGGGACCGAATTCACCGTCGACGGCGACGTACGTCTGCTGCGGGCCGTCGGCGGCCCAGCCCGCGACGCGGATCTGCAGTTCCTTCACGGCCGCGCCGGTCGAACCGGACCGCAACGACGACGGCCACGAGTAGGCCGCCGCGATCCCGGGGAACGCCGCCATCGCGGCAAGGCTGCCGGCCAGGGCGACCCCGGTCCCGGCCGCGGCCTTGAGCAGGGTGCGGCGGCCGATGCCGGCGGACGGGCGGAACAGGCTCATCGAGGCCTCCGGAGTACTCGGCGAACGAAGCCCGCAGCAGACACGGGCCGCCCAAACATCCGCCAACACCCCGGCCGCCCCGCGCCGGGACCCGCCGTGCTCGGCGCACGGCTCGTGAATTCTTGACGATCGGGGCGAACCCGGCCACCTTCACTCTCGGTTAACTCAGCGCTGAGCCATTTTGCTTAGCCCTAAGTTAAACGAGAGGGGGTAACCATGCGCATCACCGCGTTTGGCGCGAGCAGCCTGACCGTGCTCCACACCCCGGATTTCACGGCGGACTGGGGCCGATCGCCTTGGCCCCCACCGCACAACTGGCCGCCTGTCGCGACGAGAGCGGCGTCGGCTAAGCCGACCTGAGCCCGGCCGCCCTCTCGGAGCCCAGCGTCCAGGCCGGCACCTGCCGGCTGGTCGTCGACACAGACGGCCGCTGACGTCATTTACATACATGGTGCATGTATGTAACTATAGCTCGCATGACGAGAAGCGAATCCTTGGGTCGGGAGCACCGGGTCCGGCTGCCGGCGGGTGAGGTGCGGTACTTCGAGCGGGGCAGCGGCGCGCCCGTGGTGTTCGTCCACGGCGTGCTGACGAACGCGCAGCTGTGGCGGAAGGTGGTGCCGGACGTCGCGGCGGCCGGGTTCCGTTGTGTGGCCCCGGATCTGCCGCTGGGCTCGCACGACCTCCCGATGCGAGCGGATGCCGACCTCTCCCCCGCCGGCGCCGCCGACGTCATCGCGGACCTCCTGGAGGCGCTGGACCTGCGCGACGTCACACTGGTCGCGAACGACACCGGCGGCGCGCTGACGCAGATCATGCTCAGCCGCCGCCCGGACCGGGTCGGGCGGGTGGTGCTCACGCCGTCCGACTGCTTCGAGTACTTCTTCCCGCCGATCTTCAAGCCGCTGCCCGCGATCGCGCGGATCCCGGGGTCGATGGCCGTGCTCGGTCAGCTGCTGCGGTTCCGCGTGCTGTACCCGCTGCCGATGCTGTTCGGCTGGGTCGTCAAGCGACCGCTGCCCGACGACGTCGCGCAGGCCTACCTCGCGCCGCTGCGGAAGTCCGCCGGAGTGCGGCGCGACCTGCGCAAGCTGCTGCGTGACGTGCACCCGAGGCACACCTTGGCCGCCGCCGAGGCGCTGCGGACGTTCGACCGGCCGGTGCTGCTCGCCTGGGCGAGCGAGGACAAGCTGTTCCCGATCTCGCTCGCCCACCGGCTCGCCGCGCTGCTGCCGGACGCGAAGCTCGTCGAGATCGCGGACTCCTACACGTTCGTCTCGGAGGACCAGCCCGCCGCGCTGGCGCGGCACGTGATCGAGTTCGCGGGCGTCATGGCAGATTAGGCGGGTGCGACGTACCCAGCAGGACCGCTCCGCAGGCACGAAGGCCGCCCTGGTCGCCGCCGCGCGCGAGCTGTTCGCCACCCGCGGCTACCAGGCCGTGCCGGCGGACGAGATCACCCGCGCGGCGGGCGTCACCCGCGGCGCGCTGTACCACCACTACGCCGACAAGCAGGGTTTGTTCCGCGCGGTGGTCGAGGAGCTGGAACGCGAACTGACCGAAGAGGTCGGCGCCGCGTTCGCCCGGGGCGCCGACCCGCTGACCGGCATGACGCTCGGCCTCGGCGTGTTCCTCGACGCCTGCCTGCGCGAAGACGTCCGCCGGATCTCCCTCACCGACGCGCCCGCCGTGCTGGGCTGGGACGTCTGGCGCGAGATCGAGGCGGAGTACGGCCTCGGCCTGATCATCAGCGTGCTGGACCAGGCCCGGGCGGACGGGCTGATCGTCGAACTGCCGGTCCCCGCGCTGGCGCAGCTGGTGCTGAGCGCGGTGATGGAGGCGGCCCGGATGATCGCCGCCGCGGACGACCCGGCGCGGACCCGTGCCGACGTCCAGCAGGTGCTCGGCGCCTGGCTGGCGAGCCTGCTGAAGGCCTAGGATTCTTCGGCCAGCCGGGCCGGCGTGACGCCTTCGGGCACGTCGACGGCGTCGAACCACCCGCAGGCCGGGTCGCCGGGCGGCCGGTCGAACCGGGTGACGTACGGCTTCACGTCGAGCACCGGCGTGCCGTCGAGGAGATCGACACCGGCGAACCGGATCGTGGTGCCGGAGACGTCGAGCAGCCGGATGAGGCTGAGCCCGATCGGGTTCGGCCGGCGCGGGCCGCGGGTGGCGAAGATGCCCATCCGGCGGCCTTCGCGGCGCAGCAGGTACGGCACCTGCGTGAGACCGCCCGGTCGGTCGGGCCGGTCCAGCCAGCTGAGCAGCCACGCGTAGTCGAACCCGGCGAGCCCGGCCAGTCCCTCGGCGAAGCGTGCGTCGAGTTCGATCGTGCCTTCCTCGGCACGGTTCGCGGCGGCCTGGACGGGGGTGTGCTCGAGCTCCGTCCGGGCGGTGCGCACGACGCCGATCGCGGGCAGGGGCGAGGTCATCGGCCCAGCCTAGGTGCCCGCGACCGGCGTCGCGGTCGCGCTAGGCCGTGACCAGCGAAACGCCGAACGTCTGCAGGATCTCGTTCACCGGCTGGAACCACGTCTCGCCGCCGGAGCTGCAGTTGCCCCAGCCACCGGAGGTGACGCCCTGCGCCTGGTCACCGGTGATGAAGGAGCCGCCCGAGTCGCCGGGCTCGGCGCAGACGTTGGTACGGGTCACCTGGTAGACGGCGCCCTGGGAGTAGTTGACGGTTTCGTTCAGCCCCTCCACGACACCGCAGTGCCAGTGCGTCGTCGAACCCGAGCGGCACACCGAGGTGCCGACGGGCGCGACCCAGGAGCCGCGCACGAGCGCGTCGCTGACCGTGCCCCAGCCGAGCACGACCGGCGCGTTCCACCAGCCGTTGCCGGTGCGGATGAACGAATAGTCGTTGCCGGGGAAGGAAGAACCGGCGAACGTGCCCATCGCCGAGCCGTCCCAGCCGACGACCGAGCTGCCGGCGCCGCCGCAGTGCCCGGCGCTGACGAACCCGCCGTTCACGGAGAAGCCGATCGAGCAGCGGGTGTTGCCGTTGATGTAGTACGGGTCGCCGCCGACTGTCCCGGCCGCGAACGTCTCGGCCTTCGGCGTCGAGGTCACGGTGACGGGGCCGGCTTTCCGGGCCTGCGCGACAAAAGCGTCGACGTCGGCGCCCTGCGCGCCGGGCCGGAGGGTGACGACGACACTGCCGCTGCGCGCGTCGGTCCGCCAGCCACTGACACCGGCCGGCGCGGGATGCGCCTTGGCCGCCGAGTCGATGGCGGCTTTCGCCGCGTCCAGTTTCGCCGCGCTGATCACGGCGGTCGTCGGCTCGGCGCCCGCCTGCCGGACGGCGGCGGCCGCGGCCGGGTCGGTCACGCCGACGACGAGCTTGCCGAGCGCGGGATCGAACCAGGCCCCGCCGAAGGCCGCACCGGCGGCGCGCTGCGCGTCCGGCAGCACCCGCGAGGCGGTCGTCTCTTGCCCCAGCCGGGTTTCGGCTTGGGCGGCGGTCAGCCCGAAATCCCGTTGCATGGCGGCGATCAGGCCGGGCGACGCCTGCGCGACGGCGGGGGCGAGAGCGGTGGTGGCGAGACTGGCGGTGAGGACGGCGGCGCCGCCGAGAGCCAGGGCGATTCTTCGACGCATGGGGAACTCCTCCGAGGCCGGGGGAAAGAAACACACTGTCCGCCGAGTGTGCGGCCGGGTTCGCGGCAGGTCCAGAATTGTCCGGTTTTCTGTCCGGAATTCGCAGGGGCGAACGACTGTCCACTGCGGACTGAAGCCCTGGTTTTGTTGCGCTGCAACACGTTCTGCACGCGCCAGAGAGGCGCGAATCGGCTGGTGGCCGTTCGCGCCGCGTGGGCCCTGCCTCCGTTGCAACGTTGTAAAAGGTCTGAACCAAGTACAACACGCATGGACGCCGGGAACCAGAAACCAGGGACTGCAGGGCACCAGACGTGCATGACAGTCCCCCGCCGCGGCCTGGATCCGAGGTGCGGTCCGAGCCCGCGGGCCTGGCGCGCGGATCGAGGCGCGGTCCCGGTGCGGCCGGCAGGCGGATCCGGGGCGCCGCTCGGACGGCGAGCCAGGCGCGGCGCACCGGCTTGCGACATCCGGGGCACAGCCCGAACCGGGCACAGCGCGCCGGCGTGCAGAGCGCAGCCCCGAATCCCGGACGGCGAGCCCGGCACAGCCGAAGGCGCGCGCGGAGCCGAGGGCGCAGCCAGAGGCCCGGCGCGGTGCCGGCGCAGCCGGAGGCCCGGCGCGCGGAGCCGAGGGCGCAGCCCGAATCAGCTGAGCGCCGTGAGCCGGCACGCGGATCCCAGGCGCCGCTCTGACGGCGAGCCAGGCGCAGCCCGGCGCAGCGCCAACACGGAGCCCGGGCACAGCCCGAATCCGCGAGCCAAGCAAGGAGAGCCGGTGCGTGGATTCCAAGCCGCAGCCCGGAGCGTGAGCCGCCCGAGGGCGCGATCGAAGCCACCCCCTTCGTTGACAGCCCGGTCACCGCCGCGACGGAATCGTATTTCCTATAGGCCGCCGAGGCCGTGCGGCGGGCCGCCGCGTCGCGCCGCTGGACCTGTTCTGACTGGAAGAGCCGCTGCCGACGTGTCCGGGCTCGCCGCCTCGACGTCCGTGCCGATCGCCGTCGGCGAGTCGCTTTACTCGGTCGCACAGTTCCGCGACCACCTGCACCGCGGCGCGGCCTCGATCGTGCAGCCCGACGTCGCCCGGGTCGGCGGCATCACGCCCTGGCTCAAGGTGGCCCACCTGGCCGAAGCCTTCAACGTCGAGGCCTGCCCACACTTACTGATGGAACCGCACGTGAGCCTCGCCGCGGCGGTGCCGAACGGCCGTTACGTCGAGCACATCCCGCAGCTGCGGGCGATCACCCGCACGGAAATGACGTCGAAAACGGCCACGCGGTGCCCCCGGGAAACCCCCGGCCTCGGAATCGACCGGGATCGCGACGCGATGGACGACCGCCGCGTTTCCCGAACCGGAAAACACGCGCGTCCGCCCGGCCACCCGAAAGGGCGACCGGGCGGAAAAGGCGCGGAATCAGATTTCGTCGACCTGGTAGGCGACCACCCGGGCCGGTACCAGCAGCGCGCCGGTGCATTCCGCGACCGCCGGGCCGAAGCCGTACGGCACGAAGTCGCCGACCACATACCAGAACGCGCTGCCGTTCGAGCAGTGCGCGATCACCCGGTAGCCGTAGCCCTCACCGGGGAAACAGCTGACCGAGACACCTTGGCCGAAAAGGATGCCGTACCGCTCCCCGAAGCACCCGGGTGGCGCGAAATCACTGCCGGCCGCGGCCGCGGTACCGACCGTCAGACCGAACAGGGAAAAAACAGCGACGGCGAGAACCGCCAATTTCCTTCGCATGACCACTCCTCAGCACGGAGAACCCCGACGGAACCGAGCCTAGAACTGCGAAAGAATTACGGGCAATTCATCGGGCAAGTGAACTCCGCGCAGCGGAAAGTCACGACGCTGCTCCATCCGGGCTAGTCCGTGCCCCGGGCCGGCTCGCGGAGGGGTGACGACCGGGGGCGTTTCTCTTGCTGCTGAAACAAACCTCGGCCGGACGGTCAGCGGGCGAACGCGGTCAGGAAGCGATCGCGGAAGGAGTCCATCTTCCACACCGGCGCCTGCGCGGCCGGGTGCAGCCCGTCCGTCCAGCCCCAGCCGGAGATCCGGTCCAGCACCTTCGGGTCCTTCGCGACGATTGTGATCGGCACGTCGTGGACCGCGCCCTGCGGGGTGACGACCGGCGGCTGGTGGTCGCCGAGGAACACCAGCACCAGGTTGTCGTCGCCGTAGTGCTGCACGAAGGAGATGAGCGTCTTGAGCGAGTAGTCGGTGGCGTCGCGGTAGGCGTCGCGGATCTTCGCGGGGTCCTTCCAGACCGACTCGGGCGCCTCGCCCGCACCCGGCTGGGGCGCGAAGATCGAGCCGTCGCCGACCTGGTTCCAGTCGACCAGCCAGGGCCGCGGCGACCACGGCGCGTGGCTGGAGACGAGGTCCACCTCGGCCATCACCGGCTTTTGGGCCGGTTTCGCCAGCTCGTTGCGCTGCAGCATGGAGAGCGTGTACTGATCCGGCATCGTGGCGTAGGCGAACCCCGGGCCCCGGTAGCCGATGTTCCGGAAGTCGTAGTAGGCGTCCGGGTGGTAGAACCGCTGCCCCTCCGGCCAGTCCTTCGTGTGCGCGGGCACGTCCCAGACGGTCTTCCAGCCCGCCTTCTGGAACGCGCCGCCCAGGGTCAGCCGATCACTGTCGAGGAGGTTGTTGTAGCGCTGCTGGTTGTCGATCCACATGCCGGACTCGACGGTGGAGTGCGCGAGCCAGCTGCCGCCGCCGAACGTCGAGGACGAGAGGAACGCGCTCTTCGCGCCGATGCCGGCCGCGCGCAGCTGCGCGGTGCCCGCGTCGAGCGTCGCGCCGATCTTCGGCGCGAACCCCGGGTCGTCGAGCGCGACGCGGCCGTAGCTCTCCACGAACGTGAGCACCACGTTCTTGCCGCGCAGCCCGGCCAGCAGCTGGTCACCGGAGGTGTTCCGGAACGCGTCCTCGGCGGCCAGCTCGCTGAACGGCTGCTGTTCCCGCAGGTCGGTGCTCACCTGGCGCAGGTCGTCGTAGGCCAGGGCCGCGGCGTTCTGGGCCGCGACCGGCTGGCCCGGCGCGATCTCGACGCCGAAGACCGAGCAGACGATCCAGATCACGCCGAGCACGGCGACCACCCGCGTCGCGCCGGTCCGCCGGCCGGCCGCGATCCGGGTCAGCCGCAGCATCGCGAGCACCGTGAAGACGACGATCGCGAGCGAGAGGACCACGGCCCCGGCCAGCACGGCGTACGCGCCCGCGTCGCCGATCTCGCCGGCGAGGAACTCGACGCCCGCGGTGAAGAAGCTCCAGTCGTAGACGGGGTCGAACGGCTTCTCGAGGGTCGCGTAGAAGCCGGTGTCGAGCGCCTTCATGATCGTGAGCAGGCCCAGCACCAGGCCGCCCAGCACCGCGACCACCGTGCGCGCCCGCGGCGGCAGGACCAGCACGAACGCGGCCACGATCAGGCCTTCCACCGGCACCCGGACCAGGGCTTCCGGCGAGAACGAGGTGAGGTCGTCCGGCGCGAGGAGCGCGAACAGCACCAGCAGCGCGGCCAGGACGGTGAGCACCACGCTCGCGACGGCGTGCCGCCGGGCGGCCCGCGGCAGCCCGAAGTCGGGCAGTGCCGCACCTCCGCCCGGGGTGCGGCGGCGGGCTCGCCGCGACCGCGGCAGACCGGTGGTTCCCATCATGGCGCGGCCTCACATCACAGTTCACGGGGTGATCGCCGGGCCCGTGCGGCGGGGACGGCGATCCTCACCCGGTATACGGCTCGGGGCGGTGCGAGGTTCACGCCGCCGAGCCGCGGGCGGGCGGAGGCGGCCGTTCCCCGACGATCAGCCGCTCGGCGCCCGGTCGTACATTTCGTACATCGGCGACTTTCCGGGTCGGCCGTCACGCTCACCGCGTCGAGGACGTCACGGGCGGCTTCGGTCCGGGAAATGGCGACCGGGAATCCCGTCCGTGCCCGACGCCGGGCGCGGATGCCCGCACCTGCCGTGGGTGGCCCCGAAAGGAATCGGCCGATACCCGATATCCCCGCGGCCAAACCCGGATCTCCGTCTTTCACCCACGAAAGAGCCCTGATACCCCCTACAGGGGAAGGAAATCGGCCGTTCGGTTGCGAGCCGGTCGGCCGGGTGTTTTGCTCGTGAAGACCCAAGCCCCGCTATTCCGAACGGAGTCCTACCGATGAGTCTTTTCGACAAGGCGAAAGAGGCCCTGGGCAACAACCCCGACAAGGCCGACCAGGGCATCGACAAGGCCGCCGAAGCCGCCAAGGGGCGGTTCGGCGAGCACGCCGACAAGATCGACCAGGGCTCGGACAAGGTGAAGGACTTCCTGCACAAGCAGGGCGGCGGCCAGCAGGACGCGCCGCCGCAGTGAGTCGGGCGCCGGTGACTGCCCAGCCGTCCGGGCGAAGCACGCTTCGCTCGCGCCTCGGCTGGGTACCACCGGCTCCGTGGTCGCCACCTACCTCGTCCCCGTCCGGACCGCCCTCTACCTGTTCCCGCTCATCGTCCTGCTCGTCATGCTGCCGGCGGCGTTCGTCAGCTACCGGCGCCGAGGGCGCGCGGGCGGGTGGACGACGGTCGTCTTCTACACCTTCGTGTTCTACCTCCTGGCGATCGCGACGCAGACGATCCTGCCGCTGCCCGACAACGCGAACTTCTGCGCGGGACACAGCTACGCCAGTTCTCCCCAGCTGCGGCCGTTCTACTTCGTCGAAGTCGTCTCGCAGCGCGCCCGCGGCCACTGGAGCCCCGGCGCGATCCTGCACAACCCCGCTGTCTGGACCACCGCGCTCAACGTCGCGATGCTGGTCCCGCTCGGCCTGTTCCTCCGCTACGCCCAGCGGATGCGCGCCGTGCCGACGATCCTGGCCGGGTTCGGCCTCTCCCTCCTGTTCGAGCTGACGCAGCTCACCGGGCTGTGGTTCGTCTACCCGTGCCCGTACCGCCTGTTCAGCGTCGACGACCTCATCCTGAACACCGCAGGTGCCGCGCTCGGCTGGCTGATCGCCGGCCCGCTCGGCCGGGTGCTGCCCGCGCTGCAGCCGGACCACGACCACCGCCGCTACGCCACGAAGGTCACCTTCACCCGGCGGCTGTTCGCGCTGGCCACCGACCTGCTCGGGTTCGCCGCGCTGCTGGGGTTCCTGTTCGGCCTGCTGACGCTGTTCGGCGAGGACCTGCGCCACCGCGACACGCCGGTCGTCATCCTCGCGATCGTGTGGTTCGTGGTCCTGCCCGCGGTGACCGGGTCGACGCCGGGCAAGCGGGCGATGCTGCTGCGGGTCGCGCGGCGCAGCGGCCGCCGGGCCGGGCCCATATCGCTGCTGGTCCGCAACGGCGTCCTGCTGTCCCCCCTGTGGCTGACTTGGATGCTGCTGGACCTGGACCGCTGGGACCTCGGCGAGCACCCCGAACAGCTGCTGCTGCCGCTCGCGCTGGCGGCGTCGTTCTTCGTCGTGCTCGTGTGGACCCCGCTGGCCGTCCTGCTCGACAACGAGCACCGCGCACCCTACGAACGGCTGACCCGCACCGTGAACCTCGCGATCGTGCCCTCACCTGCGAGCACGCCGCCCGAACCGGTCCCCGAACCGGCCCGGACCAAGGAAGTCCTTTAAGGACGGCACGCCCACCGCACTGCCCGCGCCCGGGGCCGCTGGTAGATTTTCCCGGACGGGTTGAGCTGCCAGCCCGCAGTCAGACGAAGCCCGTCCCCTCCAGGAGCACAACCATGACCACCGACGCGACGCGGCCCCGGCAGCGCTCTTCGGGGCAAGGCTGGTCGTTGGCCGAGCACGCCGCCGGGGATGTGACCGTCTACGTCCTGCGCGGCGAGTTCGACCTGGCCGTATCGGCGAAACTCGCGGACCTGCTGCCGGCAGACCCCGGCCTGGGGAAGGTCGTGCTGGACATGACCGAGGTCGAGTACTGCGACTCCAGCTGCCTGCAGATCCTGCTGCGGCTGGGCACCCGGCTGCGCGACGCGGGCGGCCGGCTCGCCGTCGCGACCACCGTTCCCGCCGTCGTCCGGCCGATCGAGCTGCTGGGGCTCGGCGAGGTCATGCCGCTGCACCCGACCGTCGCCGCGGCGCGCGCTTCCTGGGGTGATGACGCATGACGACCTCCGGCACCCGTGTGGGCGAGCCCGGTTCCGGGCATGAAGAGGGGGACGGCACCCGTTCGGGGCCCGGCACCGTGAAGGAGGCGGGCGTGAACCTGCGTTTTGCCAGGCAAGAGATCACCATCTCCGCCGAGCTCTCCGAGCTGGCGAGGGTCCGCGGCTGGGTCCGGTCCGTCCTCGGCGGCTTCCCGGCGAGCGTGGTCACCACCGCCGTCATGGTGGTGGACGAACTGGCCTCGAACGCCCTGCGCCACGGCCACGCGCCCTACCACGTGCGCCTGCTGCCCGGCGTGGCCAAGGTGCGGATCGAGGTCGACGACGGCAGCGCCGAGACGGCCCGCCGCCGGGCGCCGTCCGATCAGGGCGGCCGCGGGCTGCTGCTGGTCGAACGCTGCGCGGCGGCGTGGGGCCAGCTCCGCCGTCCGGCCGGCAAGACCCTGTGGGCCGAGCTGGCGACCGAGCCGGGCGCCCATGGCTGAGCGCGTCCACACCGCCCCCGCGGCTCCGCTCATCGGAGACCGGGGCTGGGACGCCGCACCCACGGCCGCGCTCGTCGCCGACGGCTCGGGAATCCTCCGGGCCGTGAACGCAGCCGCCCGCCGGCTCTTCCCGGACGCCGGCCCCGGTCACCCGCTGACCGGCACGACCGCGCAGTGGCTGGTCGAGGCGCACGAGCTGCGCCCCGGCGAGGTGGCCCGCGGCGCGGTCGGCGAGCGGTTCTTCGCCGCGCACCCCGTCCCGCACGACGGCACCGTGCTCTGGTGGCTGATCGACGAGACCGACCTCCGCGCCGCCCGGGACGCACTGGCCCGCGAACAGGAGCGGACGGCGTTCCTCAGCGAAGCCTCCGCCGCGCTGCTCGGCTCGCTCAACCTGGAACGCTGCATGGAGGTCGCCGCCCGGCTCGCCGCGGAGCACTTGGCCGACGCCGTGCTGGTGCTGGCGCCCAGGACCAGCGGGACCTTTCCCGCGGTCAGCTGCGTTCGCGGCGGCGAGCCGGCCCGCCGACGGCTGGAGATCGACCCGGACGAGCTGCCCGGGCTGGGGGAAGCCCTGCAGGGCTTCCCGCCGGTCCCTTCGCGCTGGCTCGCCCCGGACAACGCGCCGGACTGGGTGCTGCCGGACGGGTTCGGGCCGGTCGGCTCGATCGTCGTGACGCCGCTGCCCGGCCACGGTGTCCCCGCCGGCGCGCTGGTGCTGCTGCGCCGCGGCGACCTGAAGTCGTTCACCGAACAGGAAGAGCTCTTCGCCCGGCTCTTCGCGGCCCGGGCGGGCGCGGCGATGTCCGCGGCGCGGGTGTTCGCGCTGCAGGCCGCCATCACCGACACGCTGATGCGTGAGCTGCTCCCACCGGATCTCGAGCAGCTCGGCGGGGTCGAGTTCGCCGGACGGTACCGCCCGGCGCTCGACGGCGAGCGGATCGGCGGCGACTTCTACGACGTCCACGCGACGGGTACGGCCGAGGGCGAAGAGGCGCTGGCCGTGCTCGGCGACGTCTGCGGCAAGGGCCTCGACGCCGCCGTTCTCACCGGCAAGATCCGCACGACGCTGCGGGCGCTGCTGCCGATGGCGGACGATCACCACCGGCTGCTCGGCCTGCTGAACCGCACGCTCGCCGACCGCCACGACGCCCGCTACGTCACCCTGGTGCTGGCCTCCGCGAAGCGCGAAGGCAACGCCGTCCGGCTGCGTGTCACCTGCGCCGGGCACCCGCCGCCCCTGATCGTCCGGGCGGACGGCCGGGTCGAGGAAGCCGAAACCCACGGCAGCCTGATCGGCTTCCTGCCCGAGATCGAGTCGCAGAGCGCCGACGTCACGCTCAACCCCGGCGAAACCTGCCTGTTGTTCACCGACGGCATCGTCGAGGCCAAGGGCGGCCCGCTCGGGGACGCCCGGTTCGGGGAAGACCGGCTCCGGCAGGAGCTCACCGAGTGCGCGAACATGCCGGCCGACGCGGTCGTCGAACGGATCCACATGCTGGCCGCGCAGTGGATCGGGCGCGGCGACCACGACGACATGGCGGTCCTCGCGATCACCGCCCCGCGCGGGCAGCACCTCGCCGCGGTCGGCGGGCACAGCCGCGGGAGGTACACCGCGTGAGTGTCCCGACCCGCACCGGTCCGGCCGGGGTCGCCGAGCACGCCGACCTGTTGTGGGAAGCCGTCACCACGGGCGACGAGTACGCCGCGGGCGACGTCGTGGTCCGGGCGCTGGACCAAGGCCTGGACCCCGAGAGCGTGCTGCTCGACGTGATCGGCGCGGTGCAGCGGAAGGTCGGCCGGGAGTGGGCGGCCAACCGGCTGAGTGTCGCGCAGGAGCACGTGGCGACGGCGATCAACGATCGCGTCATCGCCACCTTCGGTCACGTCCTGCCCCGGCCGGAACCGCGCCTCGGCCGCGTCACGGTCGCCTGCGTCGACGGCGAATGGCACGCGATGCCCGCCCGGCTGCTCGCCGAGGTCCTGCGGCTGCGTGGGTTCCACGTCGACTACCTGGGCGCGCAGGTCCCGGCGCCGCACCTGGTCGCCCACCTGCACCGCACCGGGCCCGACGCGGTCGCCCTGTCCAGCTCCATCGCCACCCGGCTGCCGACCGCGCACGCGACGATCACGGCGTGCCAGGCGGCGGCGACCCCGGTGATCGCCGGTGGTGCCGCGTTCGGGCCGGACGGCCGGTACGCGCGGCTGCTCGGCGCCGAGGCATGGGCCCCGGACGCGCGCACGGCCGCCGACCGGCTGACCGAACCACTCCCCCGGCCGCAGATCGGGCACCAGCCGTTCGACGATCTGCCGCACCTGGCCGACCAGGAGTACACCCTGGTCACGCGCAGCTCGGGCAACCTCGTGAAGGCGGTGCTCGCCGGGCTGGAGGGGCGGATCCCGGCGATGCGGTCCTACACCGACCTGCAGCGCCGGCACACGGCCGAGGACATCGCGCACATCGTCGACTTCCTCGCGACCGCCCTCTACGTCGGCGACAGCGACCTGCTGACCGGGTTCCTGACCTGGACGGCCGACATCCTCACCGCACGTGGTGTCCCGGCCGTCTCGCTGGTGCCCGCGCTCGACCTGCTCGAGGCGGAGCTGCGCGACTTCCCCCGGGCCACCGGGCTGCTCGGCACCGCCCGCACGCACTTGGCGGACCGGGCCGCCGGATCGGAGCTGTCCGCATGAGTACCTCGCTGACCTGCACTTGGACGTCACCGGAGCCGGGCACAGCCCACGTCGTGATCGTCGGCGAGCTGGAGTTCGCGACGGCCACGCTGCTGTCCCGGCTGATCGCCGACCGGCTGGCGGGCGCGCCCGACGTCCGGGACGTGCGGCTCGACTGCGGGGGAATCGCGTTCTGCGACTCTTCCGGCCTCTCGGCGCTGCTGCGGGCGCACACCGCCGTCACCGGCGCGGGCCGCCGGTTCCACCTGGACAACCGCCGGCCCGCCCTCGACCGGCTGCTCGCGCTCACCGGGACCTTCGCGCACCTGACCGGCGAAGCCCCGATCTCCCGCGCTCGCGCCGACTCCTAGCCCCGCAGCCCGGCCAGCTCCCACGGGTCGTGGGCACTGAAGATCGTGACGTCGTCGCCGTGTCCTCGTACCAGTTCCCGTAGCCGCGCCTGCGTGCCGAGCCGCAGGTCGTGGTGGACTTCGGAGCGGGTCTGGACGACGTCGAGGATGGGGTGCGGCTCCGGCGTGACGTCGAGTTCGCGGTGGTAGTAGTAGGCGTCGCCGCAGTGCAGCAGCCAGCGGGCGCCGTCGTGCACGGCGACCCCGGCGTGACCCGCGGTGTGCCCGCCGAGCGGCACCAGCCGGATCTCCGGCGGCAGGCCGGTGAGCGGCACCGACGCGAACCCGAACCAGTCGTCGCCCGCCGGGACGTCGTAGGCCGCCCATTGCGGGCCGTGCGCCCAGTGCGCGGGCCGGTACCGGAAACTCGGGGCTTCGGCGACCGCGGCGTCGAGCTCCGCGCGGAGCACGTGCACCCGGGCGCCGGGGAAGTCGGGCAGGCCGCCGCAGTGGTCGACGTCGAGGTGGGTGACGACGACGTGCCGCACGTCGGCCGGGTCGAACCCGAGCCGCGCGACCTGCCGGATCGCCGTCTCGTCTTCGGCGAGGGCGGGCTGGGCCATGGCGACCCAGTCGGCGCCCAGGGTGGTCTCGGGCTCGCGGACGTCGTCGAGGCCGAGGCCGGTTTCGACCAGGACGAGGCCGTC
Source organism: Amycolatopsis sp. NBC_00355 (assembly GCF_036104975.1). GTDB lineage: Bacteria > Actinomycetota > Actinomycetes > Mycobacteriales > Pseudonocardiaceae > Amycolatopsis. The sequence goes on from NZ_CP107982.1 coordinate 1,917,833, forward strand.
GCGCTCGGTCTCGACGAGCAGGCAGTGGTTGACGGCCGGGGCGGCCGGGAGTCCGGGGGCTTCGATCTGCCGCACGGACCCGCAGTTGAGGTGGTGGATCTTCATGGGGACAGCCTCCGACTTGAACTACGATTCAAGTCAAGTACCTGGGAGGTCCCGATGACCGAAGCCCTGCTCGACATCGCCGAGGTCGCCGAACGCGCCGGGCTGGCGCCGTCGGCCCTGCGGTTCTACGAGAAGCGCGGCCTGGTCGAGCCGGCCGGCCGCAACGGCCTGCGGCGCACCTACCACCCCGACGTCCTGCGGCGCCTCGACCTCGTCGCCTGCGCCCGCGGAGCCGGGTTCACGATCGCCGAGATCGCCCGCTTCCTGGTCGCTACCCCCGGCGACGAGGCCCTGCGCGAGCGCATGGCCTCGAAGGCGGACGAACTCGACGGCGCGATCGACCGCCTGACCCGGATGCGCGACAGCCTCCGCCACGCCGCGCACTGCGACCACGTGCCGCTGGTCGACTGCCCCGACTTCAAGGTGACGATCGGCTGACCCGGTTCACCGGTTCAGCAGGGGCAGTGCGGGAAAGCTGTGGTCCTGCCAGATCCGGCGGGAAACCTCCTCCGGGTAGGCGGCGACCGCCGGTGTGGTGTCGAACAGCTGCGTGAGGCGCCGGGCGGTGTCGTACGCGGGCCAGCCGGGGTCGCCGCAGGTGGCGAACGCCGTCCACGCCGCGCGCATCCGGGCCGAGAGCTCCGCCGCTTCGGCGGTGTCCTGGCCGATCAACGCGGCGGGCCCGCCCCGGTCCAGGTTGCCGAAGACCAGGGGCACGTCGAGGCCGTGGCAGGCGCCGAACGCGCCGCCCATCCCCGGCGCGGGCCAGGTCAGCTCGTAGAGGTGGGCGCGACCGCCGGCCGCGACGTGCGCCTCGGCGAGGTGCAGGCTGGGCATCCGGAACAGCCAGTCCGAGTGGACCAGCTCGTACAGCTCGTCCGGCCCCGCGTCCGGGAAGCCGTCGCGGTACCGGCGCGCTCCGTCCGGGCCGGGGGCGAACACCTCCAGGGCGGTCGCCGCCTGCTCCGGCGTCACCTGGCCGAGGATGCCCTCGATCACGGTGAACAGCCGCTGTTCGTCGCGGGTGTGGCCGACGACGAGTTCTACGTCCCGGCCGGCGAGAGCCTGCCACGGCGTGCCCGGCAGGACATCGCCGTCGACGACGGGCGCGAACGGGATCGACCGGTGCGCGGCCTGGCCCCAGTCGTGCGCGCGCCCGCCGATCCCCTCGGTGACCGCGTCACCGGCGGCGGCGAGCAGGGCCGGGTCCACGTCGGACAGGTCGGCCACCGTGGGACGCAGCCCCAGCTCGGCGGCGAAGGCGGCGCCGATGTCGGCGGCGAGCTCCGGGGAGAAGAACGTGCCCGGCACGCTCTGCGCGATGGCCCGCCGGAAGAGCCCGGCCGCCCGCGGCATCGCCAGCAGGGCGGCGACCGAGCCACCGCCCGCCGACTCGCCGAAGACCGTGACCCGGCCGGGATCGCCGCCGAAGGCGCGAATGGTGTCGTGCACCCACCGCAGCGCGGCGACCTGGTCGAGCAGGCCACGGTTGGCCGGCGCCCCGTCGAGCTGCGCGAAACCCTCGACACCCACGCGGTAGTTGAAGGTCACCACGACGACCCCGCCGTCGCGCGCGAGGCGGGCGCCGTCGTACTCGGGGAGGCCGGACGTGCCGATCCCGTAGGCACCGCCCTGGATCCACACCATGACCGGCAACCCGGCGGCGGGACCGGGTTCGGGCGACCAGACGTTGACCGTCAGCCAGTCTTCGCCCGGCGCGTCCTTCGCGAGCTCGTCCATGCCGAACGCCCCGGCCTGCGGGGGCGGCGGGCCGTACGAGACGGCCTCCCGCACCCCGTCCCAGGCCCGCACCGGTTGTGGTGCGGCGAACCGCAGGGCGCCGACCGGCGGCTCGGCGAACGGGATGCCCCGGAAGACCGCGAGACCCGCTTCCCCGCTGCCGCGCAGGGTTCCGGCCGGGGTGCGGACTTCGGGGCGGGGCGCGACTGCGGTCATCGCAGGGATGTTCCTCGCCCGACCGGGACGCGCGCCAGCCATTTACCTACGGCTGATCGGCTTTCCGCGCCAGCTTCGACGGCCACCAGATCCGGCGGCCGACGTCCACGGTGAGGGCCGGGACCAGCAGCGAGCGCACCAGGAACGTGTCCAGCAGGACGCCGAACGCGACGATGAACGCGATCTGGGCGAGGAACAGGATCGGGATCACCGCCAGCGCCGAGAACGTCGCCGCCAGGACGACGCCCGCCGACGTGATCACGCCGCCGGTCAGCGACAACCCGCGTAAGGTGCCGGCGCGGGTGCCCCGGGTCAGTGCCTCTTCGCGGACGCGTGTCATCAGGAAGATGTTGTAGTCGATCCCCAGCGCCACCAGGAACACGAACCCGAACAACGGCACCACCGGGTCCGCCCCCGGGAAGCCGAAGAGGTGGTTGAACACCAGCGCCGACACGCCCATCGTCGCGGCGAACGACAGGACCACCGTCGCGATCAGCAGCAACGGCGCGAGCAGGGAGCGCAGCAGCAGGGCCAGCACGAGGAAGATCACCAGCAGCACGATCGGGATGATCAGCTCGCGGTCGTGCACCGACGTCTGCTGCGTGTCGAGCTGGATCGCCGTCGGGCCGCCGACCTTCGCGGCGGCGCCGGGTACCGCGTGCACGGCGTCGCGCAGCCGGCCGACGGTCGCGACCGCGGCTTCGGAGTCCGCCGGGTCGTTCAGCACGGACAGGATCTGCACCCGGCCGCCGACGACCTTGGGTTTCCCGTCGGGGCCGGGCAACGGCAGCGACTGCGCCACACCGTCCACTTCGGACGCCGCGAGCACGGCGGGCAGCGCGCCGGCGTCGGCGATGGTGATCGCGGGCGCGCCGAGGCCGCCGGGGAAGTGCCGGCCGAGGACGTCCTGCCCGGTGCCGGACTCGACCTGGGTGAGGAAGACGTCCGACTGGGCGGTGCCGGACGCCTTGAGCTGCGGCAGGAACGCGACGCCGATGCCGAGCACGAGCGCCGTCACCACCCACACCGCGCGCGGCCGCTTGCCGACCAGGCCGGCCACCCGGCCCCAGATCCCGGCGGTCTCCGGGTGCGGCGAGCCGAGCGCGGGCTTGAACGGCCAGAACGCGCCGCGGCCGCAGAGCGCGAGCACGGCGGGCAGGAACGTGGTCGACGCCAGCAGCGCGGCGCCGATGCCGATCGCCGCGACCGGACCGAGCCCCTTGTTGGAGTTCAGGTCGCTGAACAGCAGGCACAGCACGCCGAGCACGACGGTGCCCGCCGACGCGGCGATCGGTTCGAGCGTGGCGCGCCAGGCGATCCGCAGCGCGTCGAACCGGCTCGGCGTGTCGCGCAGCTGCTCGCGGAAGCGCGCGACGGTCAGCAGGGCGTAGTCGGTCGCCGCGCCGAACACGAGGATCGAGAGGATGCCCTGGCTCTGGCCGTTGAGCGCGAGGACGTCGTTCTTCGCCAGCAGGTAGACCACGAGGCTCGCGAGCCCGAGCGCGAACACCGCCGAGAGCAGCACCAGGAACGGCAGCAGCGGGCTGCGGTAGACGACGATGAGGATCAAGGCGACCACACCGCCGGCGACGAGCAGCAGGATGCCGTCGATCCCGCCGAACGCCGTGACCAGGTCCGCGACCTGCCCGGCCGGGCCGGTGACCAGCACGGTCAGGCCGTCCGGCGCGCCCGTGAGCTGAGCGCGGACCTCCTTGACGTCGTCGGCGGGGTTGCCGTCGGCGAGGATCGGCACGGCCAGCTGCACGGCCTGGTCGTCGCGCGGCGCGTTCTGGGGCTTCCCCAGCGGCCCGACGACACCGGGGACGGTGCCCAGCTGCTGGGCCTTGGCCTCGAGGAACCGGCGGTCTTCGCCGGTCAGGCCGCTCGTGCGTTCGGCGACGACGGTGGCGGGCAGCACCTGGCGCGAGGTGAACGCCTTCTGCTCGTCGGACACTTCGGTGGCCTCGGCCGAGGCGGGCAGGAAGGCGGCGTTGTCGTTCTTCGCGACTTCGCTGAGCTTCCCGGCGAACGGCCCGCCGAACCCGCCGATCGCGAGCCAGGCGATCACCAGGAGGGCCGGGATCAGCCAGCGAAGACGGCGTGGAGCGGTCTCGTTCATGGTCGCTAAGGTCCTTTCGAGCGCGAACACGCCCAATTGTTCAGCAGGCTGAACATTCTGCACGACGGCACGGAGTGACGGTGAGCACAGCCCCCGAACCGGACCTGAGCACGTGGCCGACCGGCCGCCTGCTGGCTGTCGCCGCGCGGCTGGTCGAGCAGCGCTGGGTCGCCGTGCTCGACGGCCTGGGCCTCACCCACGCGGGGCTGATCGCGCTGCACACCCTGCGCGAGGGGCCGCTCCCCCAGCGAGCCCTGGCCCGGCGCTGCCAGGTGACCGACCAGACGATGAGCCGCACCCTCGACCGGCTCGCCAAGGCCGGCTTCGTCACGCGCACACCGGACCCGGCCGACGCCCGCCGCCACCTCGCGCGGCTGACCTCGCCCGGGCGCGCCGTCCACGAACAGGCCGTGCGCGCCGAACGCGAAGACCCCGCCCTGCTCGGCGGCCTCGGGGACGACGACGCGTTCCGCGCGCGGCTGCTCTCTTTGATCGGCGGTCTGTCGGCGGGGGGTTCAGATCACCCGGGGCTGGGTAACTGAGCAGGCATGTGGATCGCGGTGAGCACCCCAGTGGCCCTGTTGATCGCAACCGTGCTGATGGAGCGGTTCGAGCGACGATGCACCCTCGTGCCCGCCGCGAAAGCCGAACGACCACCGGTCGGCAGCTGACCTCGGTTTCCCTTGCGGCCTGGCACTTTCCCGGTGGAAGTGCCAGGCCTTTCGTGTGCGCGCCATTCACCCGTTCGAGTGATCCACATCGTGTCGAGAACCTCCGCCCCCTCCCCGCACGACTTACGGGGTGGATCCGGCGATACCGGATCCGGGAGGAGATCACCATGCGCGGCACCACGAAGCCGACCCGCACCCTGCTCGGCCTGGCCCTCGCGGCCGGGCTGATCACGGCCACGAGCATCGGGATCGCCGGCGGCGCGTCGGCCGATTCCGGCACCACGGAGGGGAAAACCATGAGCAGCACAGCCCAGCAGCCGCCGAAGGGCGCGCGCGCCACCGTCCAGGTGAGCCCGAACCCGACCACCCGGCGCGGCGAAGAGGTGACCATCACCGGGAACTGCGGGGGCGGCACCGGCCTGAAGTCCGTACTCGGGGGCTCTCCGGAGCACCCCGTCCTGGAGAACATCCGGATCCTGAAGTCCGGGCCGGACGAATTCGAGGCCAAAGCCACGCTCGCCGCACAGATCGGGAACGGTGTCGGGCCCGTTTTTGTCGACTGCGGCGGCGAGGCGGGGGTGACCTTGCTGGTCACGCACGTCTGAGCGGGCGAACGGCCCGCTCACCGGCACCCGGGTTCCGGTGGGCGGGCCACTCCGAATACGCCCGGCTCAGCAGTTCTTCCACGCGAAGTGGTAAACCGTGTCGACGCTCGCGTGCTCGGAATCCATTTCGATGAAACTGGCCCCCGAGGACGTTCCGGCGTCCGCCCGCAGTTCCGCGTTGATGTTGAGGTTGCGGTCCTCACCGCACGGCGCGAACACCAGCGCGGCGACGTCGGTGGTGTCCGTCGCGCGCCACTGGCCGTGGAACGGGCCGGGGAAGGTGTGGCGCACCCGCGCGGTCGGCGACGTCCCGGCGAAGTAGTAGTTCGCCTGCTCCAGCGCGCTCGCCCCGCTCTCGATGTGCGCGAACCCGCGGTACTCCGCCTCCGCGATCGCGTACGTGAATCCTTGCGGCACATGGACGAGCACGTTGATCTGGCAGTTCTTCCGGGCGTCGAGAGCAGGAGCGCCACCGCCGGCCTTGGCCGTGAAGTTCGAGTAGCGCACCGAGAAGGACGTGTTGTCGGAGGCGACGTCCGCCGACGCGGTGGCCGTGCCGGCCGGGCAGCCCGAACCGTTGATGGTCTTGATGTCGAGCGTGATCTTTTCGGTCGGCACCGGGTTCACCGACGAATCGGCGGGTGCGGCGAGCAGGGACAGAATCGTTACGGCGACGACCGACATACCGAGCATGACGCTCCTCCAAATGGGCCACGATGCCTTGTGATCACGATGATCGCTCGCGGAACGGATCGTAGCGCGATCGCAAACCGCCCGAGGGCCACTGAACGGAGTAACACCACGAGAAAAGTACGGGAAATGGATTTCCCGTACTTTCGCCGGCAATAGTTGATTATTCGAAGAATCGATGGCGCTACTGGACTGGACCAGTATTCCGCCGGAGCGAATACGGGGGCGTCGCGCCCGCGAGCAACGTTTCGGCGTCGAGTGTCACGGCCGTGCTCGCCCGCTCGCCGAACCGCCGGGCCACCAGCGCCCCCGGCTCGCCGACGCGGTCCGCCCGCCCGGACAGGAAGGCCCACTCGTGCTCGTCGGAGCCGAAGTACAGCACGGTCCCGAACACCTCGCGGAACCGCCGCCACGACGCGACCAGCGTCTCGTTGCGCCACAGCGTCGGGCAGCCCGCCTGGCAGGTCACCACCCCGCCGGGCGCCAGCAGCCGCGCGCAGCGGCTGAGGAAGTCCGTGCCGTACAAGCGGTTGTGCTGCGCGTCCGGGTCGGTGTTCTCGTCCGGCAGGTCGATCACGACGACGTCGTAGGTGTCACCACGCTCTTCCGCGGCGGCCAGGAACGCCCAGCCGTCCTCATAGGACAGCCGGACCGGCCCGGCTCCGCGTTCGGCGTCGGCGAGGGCGGCCGTCGTGTAGCCGTAGGGCAGGTGCTCGGCGCAGGCGCGGACGGCCTGCTCGTCGATGTCGACGTGGTCGACGACCTCGGCGCCGGCGGCCAGCGCCAGCTCGCAGGCGACACCTTCGCTGGAGCCGATCACGAGCACCCGGCGCACCTCGTCGGCGAGCAGGAGCGCGGGCACCATCAGCGCCTCGTGGTAGAGGAGCTGGCTCGCTTCGGTGCTCTGGCGCTCGTTGTCGCAGAACAGCGAAACGCCCTGCGCGGTGCGCCCGATCAGCACCTCCTGGTAGGCCGTGCGCGCGCGGAACACGACGTCTTCGACCTCCCAGACGCGGGTCAGGCCGGAGCCGAGCGGTTCGTGGATCGCGGTCATCAGGCTTCTCCCCGGCGGAGGACGGTCAGGTGGATCGAGGCGGCGTCCAGCGACTTGGCCAGCAGGCGCACCGCTTGTTCGGGGTCGGCGCGCTCGCCGCAGGTGAACACATCGGCGAACAGCGACCCGTGTTCGGGGTAGGTGTGCACGGACGCGTGGGACTCGGCGAGCAGCGCGATGACGGTGGCGCCCTGCGGCGCGAAGCTCTTGGCGACGACGTCGACGACCGTCGCGCCCGCCTCCGTCACCGCGGCGCGGAGCAGCTCCCCCAGCTTCGGGGCGTCGTCGAGCAGGCCCGGGTCGACGCCGTGCAGCTCGGCCAGGACGTGCCACCCGGAGAACCGGCCGATTTCAGGCATCTCCCCACTTCCCCAGGCAGTAGGTCCGCAGCGGCTCGATCCCGTTGAACTCCACGGAGGCGTACGACGCGGTGTAGGCGCCGGTCCCGGGCAGGTCGAGGCGGTCACCGGCGCGCAGCGACAGCGGCAGCTCGTACGGCGTCCGCCGGTAGAGGACGTCGTCGCCGTCGCAGGTCGGCCCGGCGAGCACCACCGGCCCGGCGGGCCCGGCGGGCGTCTCGACCGGCTCGAACCGGTAGGCGATCGCCTCGTTCTCGGCCTCGGCGAGGCCGTTGTAGCGGCCGATGTCGAGGTACACCCAGCGCCGCTCGCCGCGGTCCGCGACCAGGACGACCTCGGTGCGCAGCAGGCCGGCGTCGGCGACGAGCACCCGGCCGGGTTCGAGCAGCAGCTCCGGCCGGCCGTCGGGGAAGTGTGTGCCGAGGGCCGACTCGATCGTCGCGGCGTAGGCGGCCAGCGACGGGACGCCGGTGCGGTGGGCCGTCGCGAAACCGCCGCCCAGGTTGAGCCGCGTCATCCCCACGCCCTGGGCCCCGGCCTCGGCGAACAGCTTCGCCGCCGTGGCGATCCCGATCTCCCAGGCACCGAGGGCGGGCTGCTGCGAGCCGACGTGGAACGCGATCCCGGGCCGCAGCCCCAGCGCGGCGGCGCGCAGCACCAGGTCGAGGGCCTCGGCCGGGTCGCAGCCGAACTTGCGGCCGAACGGCGTCACCGAGTCCGGCGCGTCGAGCACCACGCGGATCGACACCGCGCAGCCCGGCGCGTACCGGCCGAGGTGGTCGACGTCGGTCGCGGCGTCCGAGGTGAACTCGCGGACCCCGCGGTCGTGGGCGAAGGCGATGTCCCGGGGTTTCTTGATCGGGTTCCCGTAGGCGAGGCCGGCCGGCTCGGCGCCGCGCTCGAGGCACCGCGCGACCTCGGCGGGCCCGGCGACGTCGAAGCCGATCCCGGCCGCCACCAGCGCGTCGAGCACCGGCGGGGCCGGGTTGGCCTTGACCGCGTACCGGATCAGCGCGCCGGGGAACGCCGCGCGGAACTCCGCCGCCCGGGCCCCGACGACGTCGGTGTCGACGACGAGGCACGGGGTCGGCGGGTCCCGCTCGTCGAGGAACCGGCGGATCCGGGTGAAGTCGGCGCACACACCGCCAGTCTTGCAAACGGCGTCAGACGAACCGCCACAGGTGGTCCGGGGAGCCGTTGTCGTCCCACTGCGTCACCTGCGCGCCGTCGGCCGTGGACTGCTGGTCGACCGCCATGACCTTGCCGCTGCGGACGTTGACGATCTTCGACCAGCCGCCGCCGGCGTCGGCGATCCGCCAGTTGTGGTCCGGGGTGCCGTTGTCCTGGTACTGCTGCACGTGCGCGCCGTTGTCGAGACTCTGGTCGTGCACGGCCAGGATCTTGCCGCTGTTGCGGTTGACGATCCGGACCGTGCCGTCGCCGTTGTCGACCACCGCCCACAGGTGGTCGGCGCTGCCGTTGTCCGACCACTGCGTGACCTCGGCGGTGTCGGCCAGGGACATGTTCGACACCGCGAGGACCTTGCCCGACCGCTGGTTCTGGAGCTTGCGCCAGAGGGTCGTGGACCCGGCGGGCCGGGTCAGCAGCGCCAGGTAACCGCCGGCGACCGGGCGGGCCTGGAAGCCGCGCTGGGTCGCGTCGGCAACGACGTACCAGTCGGTGAAGGGCACGCGTTGCGGCGTCGTGTTCGCGAAGCTGTAGACGCCCTCGACCAGGGTGTTCCGGATGTTCGGCTGGTCGGTGAGCCAGGCCGCGGTCCACAGCTCCCAGTCGGCCTTGGTGTAGTTGTTGCGCGGGTCGAGCAGCACGCCGTGGGCACTCGCGCGGGCCTGGTACCAGGCCGCCTCCTGGGCGGCGACCCCCAGCGGGACCAGGTCGAGGCCGAGCACCCGGTCGGCGAAGCCGTTGTACTTCAGGCTCCACGTGCCGGGCTGGTCGTAGGCGAGCTTCAGGTGCTGGTTCGACGTGTCCTGCGCGAGCGTCACCCACTGGCTGACGTAGCTGCGCGAGACCGACCGGTACCGCTGGGCGTCGGCCGTGTTGCCGGTGACGCTCGCGATGACGCCCATCGCGCCGACGCCGATGATGCCCTTGAGCGCGAGGTTGGCGCTGTGGGCGATGAACCCGGTGAAGTCGTCGGTCTGGTTCTGGAAGCCCGGGTCGAGGGTGGTGCCGACGAGGTACTCGGCCCACTGCCGCAGGATCCGGTAGTGGGTGGTGGCGAACGCGTTCGCCTCCGCCGCCGGCAGCCGCTGGATCAGCGCGGCGGCCATGATCAGCATGTTGGCCGACTCCTCGACCGGCATGCTCTCCTCGTTGCCGTCGTTGTGCCCGGTCGCGTCCGGGTAGTGGGTGCCGACGTCGTGCTCGGCGAACTGCATCGGCCAGCCGCCGTGCTCGGGGTAGTCGAGCAGCGGCTCCAGGATCAGCCGCAGGTAGGCCGGGGAAAGGTAGAGGTAGGCGGGGAACGCCGGGTAGGTGACGTCCACTGTGGACATGTTGCCGCTGGAGGAGATCTCCTTGAGGAACGCCCACGGCGAGCCGCCGCGGTCGACCAGCTCGGTGCCGCCGAACGCCTGGCGCAGGGCCAGCGCGCAGATCGCGGCGTAGTGCTCGCCGGTGGTGCCGCCGCCGGCCGCGGCGACGGCGTCGTCGTGCAGGCGCTGGTCGATGGTGGTCGCGGCCGACAGCGCGGCGGCGTAGTCGCCCGCGAACCACACGGCCATGTCCTGCCAGCTGCCCCAGTAGTGCGTCCACCAGGGCTTCAGCTCCGCGCCGAGGTACCGCACCGCCGGCGTGCGGACGTGGCCGATCGAGAGCGTGAACGGCGCCGACGTGCCGCCGGCCGCGATCGTCCCGAGGTTCTTGTTGAACGCCAGCACCGGCCAGCGGTCGTTGATCGCGCGCGGCTGCGCGGTGTCGCTGGTACCGGGCAGGGCGCCTTGCCCGGCCGAGGCGGCGCGCACGACGGTGTCCTGGCCGATCTGCCACGTCGTCCCGGCGGTCGGCGCCGCCAGCACCAGGGAGCCCCAGCTGGCCTGTTCGCCGTTCTCCTGGAGCACACCGGGACCGGCCGGGGTGCAGCTCAGCAGGGTCTGGCCGCCGGCCTGCTGCTGCGTCCAGGTCACCGGGGTCGCGGTGTTGCCGTGCACCCACTCGGCCGAGGTGTCGAAGTGCAGGTCGACGGCGTGGGCGCGGCCGTCGGTGCTGGTGGCCCGGATGGTCACGTAGCCGAACGGCACGGACTGGCGTTGCAGGTTCGCCGGGTCGACGGGCGAGAAGAACGTGACGGTCAGGTTCACCCCGCCGCCGCCGAGGACGTAGGTCGAGCGGGTGCCGGTGACCTGCAGGCTCACCTGCGTCATCGGGGTCAGCGCGGGCCCGGACGGCAGGGCGGGCGAGCCGGCGAAGACGTAGGCCACGCCGTCGATGCGGGCGAGGCCGCACAGCGCGGTGGTGTGCCCGTTCCAGAAGCCCGCCCAGGTACCGGGCAGGTTGTCGGACGGCTGCCAGGTGGACAGGTACGGCGAGCGGACGATCAGCGGCGTGGCGGGCGGCCGGATCGGGCTGAAGGTGCCCGCGGCCGACGCCGTGCCGGGCAGCCACAGGGCGGCGGCGACCGCGGCGGCCGTCCCGCCGGCGAGCCGCAGGAGGTCACGGCGGGTCAGGTGATCGCGTTCACGGGAGGACATCGGTGGCCCCTTCTACGGCTTGCGAACCGGAGCGACGAACAGCGCAGGGACACTTTTACATCGTTGGTACAACGTTGTAAATCCGCCGATGGTCGGCGGGGTCCGTTGCGCCGGGTGCCGACCGGACCACGCTGCGCACCGGTCCGGTGCCGCCGGCAGGCGGTCTGCGGGTACGCCGACGTGGGCCGATCCGTGGATCGCCCGCGCCGCCGGGCACCCGGACGTCACCGTCGGACGGCTCTCCCCGGGCGGTCCGGTCTGGCCGGGTTCCTGTCCGCTCCGGGGGCCGTGCCGAGCCGCCCTCGTGCCGGTGCGTCCCGAGGCGGGCCGCTCAGGGCGCGACGCTCACCCGCGGGTGCAGGGGCAGGCTTTCCAGCCCTTCGACGTCGAGCACCAGGAACCAGTGCGCGTTGGCCGGGATGTGGATCTTGAACATCGGCGCGGTCGCCACCCCGCCGTGCATCCGGTAGAACTGCCGGCGCCGGTAGGCCTCGAAGTTGACCGCCGTCAGGAGCCGGACGTTCGCCATGGCGGCCAGCCGCACGGTGACCACCGCGTCTCTTCGAACCTTCCCCAGGTCGAACACCTTCGGTTGCATTGTCCGTCCCTCTTCCACAGATGTGGTTGACCCGGTTGTCCACGGTTTCCGAAGCGATCGGACGCGCCGCATTCGAGCCCGCGCCACCGGGAACAACCCGTTCCGGGCGCGAAACAGCGGCAAGACGGAGTTGGCCACACCCCGGCGAACCGGCTCCACGCGCCGCACCGGAGCCGCCGGGGCGTGGCCCGATGCCCGCCAGGACAACAGCCACCACGCCGTCATCGCGCCACGACCACTACGCGGCGTGCGGCGTTGCCCGGTGGCGCCACGGTGCGTGCCCAGGTCACGGTCGGCGAACCTCCAGATGCGGGAGCAGATCTGGACGTACCCACCCAGGCGAGCCGCCACACGGCAGCTGCGCGCCACCGGGCGCTTCCACTCGTCCGGCCCAGTTCTTTCGTGTCGGCGAACCTCGGTAAACCCGCCAACCGGCCGAGCCCGCTCCGTCAGGCGCAGGCCCGTCAGGGTTCCTGTCGCCGGGATTCCGCCAGCGACCCCAGAGCGAGGACGCCGTGCTGCAACCCCTCACGGAACGTCGTGCGCTGGCCCGGGCTCAGGTCGGCGAGCAGCTCCCGCTCCACCTCCCCCACCGCGGGCGCGCAGTCGGCGAGCAGGGCCCGCCCGGTGCCGGTGAGGCTTGCCAGCAGGACTCGCTTGTTGTCCGCCTTGGGCGTCCGCTCGATCAGTTCGCGCTTCTCCAGCGCCAGCACCATTTCGTGCATCGTCTGCGGCCGCAGGAACGACCGGCGCGCGAGCTGCGCCGAGGACAGCGGGCCACTCACCTCCAGCACGGTGAGCGCGGTGTACTGCAGCGTGGTGAGCCCCAGCTCTCTCAGCGCGTCGTCGAGCAGCGCGCGGATGGCCAGTTCCAGCCGCTTGACCAGGTACAGGGTCAACGGCCCGCCGGTGGCGTGCTGCTCCGCGGAGGTGCTCACGCGCCCATCATGGCACTTCGGTGCGATCACGGCAGGCGGCGCGGCGGCTATGCTCCGATCATGGATCACGGTCGGCAGGCCCGCGTGCGCCAGGCGTTCGACACCTTCTTCGGGACACCCGGGCCGGCGCCCGCGAACCAGGTCCTCGACCTGTTCCGGCGGACCGCGGAAACCGTGCCGGCGTACCGGAAGTTCCTGCGGGACCACGGGATCACGCCGGAGTCGGTGACGACGCCGGCGGACTTCCGGCGGCTGCCCCTGGTGGACAAGGCGGGCTACCACCGGAAGTACCCGCTGCCCGAGCTGTGCCGTGACGGCACGTTCGCCGGCCTCGACATGATCGCCGTCTCCTCCGGATCCAGCGGGCACCCGACCATCTGGCCCCGCGCGCTGGAAGACGAGCTGCACGTGGCCCGCCGGTTCGAGCAGGTCATGGTCGACGGCTTCCACGCCGACGAGCGCGGCACGCTCGCCGTGGTCTGCTTCCCGCTCGGCACCTGGGTCGGCGGCCTGTTCACGACGGCGTGCGTGCGCCACCTCGCGGCCAAGGGCTGCCCGATCACGGTCGTGGCGCCGGGCAACAACAAGGCCGAGATCCTGCGGGTGCTGCCCGAGCTGGCGCCGCACTTCGAGCAGGTGGTGCTGCTCGGTTATCCGCCGTTCGTCAAGGACGTCGTCGACACCGGCGTCGCCGAAGGCATCGACTGGCGCGCGTACGCGATCAAGCTCGTACTGGCCGGCGAGGTCTTCAGCGAGCAGTGGCGCGACCTCGTCGCGCAGCGGGCCGGGGTGGCCGACCCGGTCCGCGACATCGCGTCGCTGTACGGGACCGCCGACGCCGGCGTACTCGGCACGGAAACCCCGGTCTCGGTGGGCATCCGCCGGTTCTTCGCGGACCGGCCCGAGCTGGCGCGCGAGGTCTTCGGCGACGCGCGGCTCCCGACCCTGGTGCAGTACGACCCGGCGAGCCGGTTCTTCGAGGAGCACGACGGCACGCTGGTGTTCACCGCGGACGGCGGGATCCCGCTGATCCGCTACCACATCGCCGACGACGGCGGGGTCCTGCCGCACGCCGATCTGCTCGCCTACTGCGCCCGCCACGGCTTCACCCCGCCGGCCGGCCCGGAGCTGCCGTTCGTGTACGTCTTCGGCCGGTCCCTGTTCACCGTGTCGTTCTTCGGCGCCAACGTCTACCCGGAGAACGTCACGGTCGGGCTGGAGCAGCCGGGCATCAGCGACACGGTGACCGGCAAGTTCGTCGTCGAGTCGGTCGAGGACGAGGACCGCGACCGGCGGTTGCGGATCACCGTCGAGACGGCGCCGGGCGCGACGGCGGACGCGGGCGCGATCGCGGAGTCCGTGCGCGCGCAGCTGCTGCGGCTCAACAGCGAGTTCGCGCACTACGTCCCGGCCGAGCGGCAGCTGCCCGACGTGGAACTACGCGCGGCGGGCGACCCCGAGTACTTCCCGGTCGGGGTGAAGCACCGCTACACGCGGCCGTCCTGAGCGAAGCCCGTCGTCAGGCGGGCTGCCACAGCTCGACCCGGTTGCCCTCGGGATCGGTGACCCAGCCGAAGCGGCCGACCCCCGCCATGTCCTGCGTCTCGTCGGCCACGGCCGCGCCCTGGGCGCGCAGCTGCGCGAGCATCGCGTCCAGGTCGCGCACCCGGAAGTTGAGCATCGTCTGCTGGGTGCGGGACCCGAAGTAATCGGTGCCGGACTCGAAGGCCGCGAACACCGTGGGCCCGTCACCTTGGTCCCACCGGCCGTGTTCGTCGGCGTCCAGGCCCAGGCAGTCGCGGTACCAGGCGCTCAGGGCCGCCGGATCCGCGGCTCGCAGGAAGTACCCGCCGATACCCAGTACACGTTCCATGCCGCCATCCTGCCAGGACGCCGGCCCGTGCGACGGCCAGGTGTACCGACCCGTGAGGCCGGGGAGGGTCGGTTGCCGCCGGGTGCGGTGTGGCCGCGGTGGTGGCTTTCCTGTGCTGCGGACCGGCGTTTCGCGGCTAGGGCTTGACGAGCTTGCGGAACCGTTCACGGCGCTCGTCGGCCGACGAGCCGTCGGCGATGTCGTCGTCGAACCACGAACACAGCGCGCCCCACAGGTCCGCGCGGGCCGCGAAGTCGTCCTGGGTGTGCTCGACCTCCGCGATGTCGGCCACGAGCTGGTCGAGCCGCAGGTCGCAGAACCGGACGTACTCGCGGACGACGATGTTCGGGTCCATCCCCGTCCGTCCCTTCGCGCCCGCCGCGCCGCGCAGCTGGGCGTGCAGGCGTTCCTCGTTGTAGAGCGGGAAACCGGCGATGGCCCCGGGGTAGCCGCAGTCGGCCGACCACTCGCGGAACGCGCTGATCGCCTGGTAACGCGTGTACCAGTCCTGCTTCCCGGTGGCCAGGTCCGCCAGCCGGCGCCAGGCGTCGCGGTCGGTGGACCGCCAGCGGTCGAGCACCCGGCCGTCCCGGACCGGGTCGGGGTCCAGGGCCCGCAGCCGCCAGAAGTGCGCGCGGCAGCTGGCGATCTCGCAGACGAGCTGGCGGACGTAGCTGACCTGTTCCCAGACGTGCGCGCGCTGCGGGCGCAGCGGCGCCGCGCGGTCCGGTGAGAAGGTGACCATCTCGAAGACGCGGAACAGCTCGTGCCCGCGCAACGACGCGAGGTCGGGGTCCTCCCCCATCACCCACGACCGGCGCTCGGGCAGCCGTCCACTGTGGCTGATCGTCGCGGCGTGGTACAGCTCGCGGACAGCGCGGCGGGCCACCTCGTCCCGGGTGTCCCCGGTCAGGCGGGGGTTCCGGGCGCGGTCCCGCAGGTCGCGCTCGCCCTGCGGGCCGACTTCGAGCATGGCGACCGCGTACACGCTCGCCGCGTTGTAGCACTCTTCCCACGACTTGCGCGGCCCGGCGGCTTCGACGGTGTCGTCCAGGGCCTGCGGGTCCGGTGGCCAGCGGCGGTCCGGGCAGACGTCGGCCAGCTTCACCCGGCTGCCGGGGTAGGCCGGTCGCGGCTCGGGGACGGCGCCGGACATCGGCTCGACGTCCGCCATCGCCCGCCGCAGCACCGCCCAGACCAGGGAGAGGTCGAGGGCGCGGTTGGTGAGCTGCTCCCAGCTGCGGCGCCAGCGGCGGCCGAAGTTCCGGTAGTCCTCGACGAGCCGTTCGATCTCGTACTGCGACAGCGCGCAGAAGTACGACCGCATCTCGGAAGCGCGCTGGTTGTACTCGGCGAGCTGCTCGAGCGTCGCGTCCTGGACGACCAGCTCCGGCACCGACACGCGCATCACGCGCCGGTGCAGCTCCAGGCGCTTCTCCCGCGGGATCGCGTACGGCCGGGTCCGGACGTCGAGCTCGACGTAGCGGCGGAACCGCAGCTCCAGGGCCGCCCGCAGTTCCGCGCGGCGCAGCGCCCGGGCGTCACCGGGAACACCCGCGGTGGTCCGGCGGACCCACCACGAGCCGGCCACCGAGTCGCCGTGGCCGAGGACCAGCGCGTGCCGGTAGCGGGCGATGAGCAGCGCGACGTCGCGGGCGCGGGCGGCGCGGCGCGGCTGGCGGGCGAAGTCCTCGCCGATCCACCACCGGGCCAGCGCCGGTTTCCCCCTGCTGCACAAGGTGATCACGTCGTCGTAGGTGGCGAGCGCGTCGAGGTGCAGGTCGAGCTGCTCCTGCAGCGCGGCGATCTCGAGTCTGATGTAGACGTTCGACGGGTCGAGGCTGAGCGCGCGGTAGTACTCGGCGAGGGCCTCGTCGTAGCGGCGGTAGGTGATGAAGTGGTTGGCGCGCTGGTAGGCGTCGAACAGTTCGTACGGGATCTTCGCGTCGCGCCAGGCGGCCCAGTGGATGTTCGTGCGGACGTAGGCGCTGCGCGGGATGACGAGCGCGGCGACGGCGTTGGCCGCGCGGTGCAGCACGCGCGGCCAGTTCTCGTCTTCGATCACCAGCGGGCTCGCGGCGAAGCGCGGGCAGCGGACGAGCTCCAGGATCAGCTGGTAGCGGCCGGTGGTGTTGCCGGGCCGGACGGTGCCGGTGACGGTGAACGCGGCGGGCGGCTGCGCGAGCCGGATCAGTTTGGTCGCGGCCTTCCACCAGCCGTCGGCGGACTCGCCGGCGTGCTCGACGATCTGGATGAAGTCGTAGGACCCGCCGACCCCGGGCACGGAAGTCGGCGTGTAGAGCCGGGAGTCGTTCAGGATCCTCTTGAAGGCGGCGGTCAGTTCGACGGCGGAGTCGATCTCGCGGTCGTGGCTGGCGTCCGGGCGCTCGTCGGCGAAGAGGCGGATGTCGATCTGGTTGGCCCGGTAGGCCGCGGCTTCGAGCCGGGCCTTGCCGATGAAGTACAGCGTCAGGACGGCCGAGATGACGACCACCGACGTCTGCAGGACGGTCCAGGTGATGACGCTCGCGACCTTCGGGTCGCGGATGAAGGTCAGTTCCTGGAAGAAGGGGAGGTAGGGCACGATCGCGAAACCGGCCGCGACGAGACCCGCCGTCACGGCCGCGAGCCACCACCTGATCCGGTGTGCCTCCGGAAGTTCCGCTTGATCGAACCCGCCGTGTCGTTGCCCGGCCACTCGTCGACCACCCCCTCGTGTGAGGTTACTCGCCCAGGGGGTGTGTTTCGTTACCGCCCGTGATCTGCGATGTTCGCGATCGGACGACCGGTTGCCGGCCGTCCTCTGTGCACCGCGGCTACCCGGGGCCGTGTCTCAGCGGGACGACGTGTGGTCGGCCACCAGCTCGTCCAGCCGCCGGCGCGCCGCGGCCACCCGCGCCGGATCCGGGTCGGTCAGTTCCGCTCGCGACGGCAGCACCGCGGTCAGTCCCCAGCCACGCCCGCGGGCCCACGTCGCGTCGTCGACGTCGAGGGTCGTGCGGTACTCGGCGCGGCCCTCGGCCGACAGCACCGACCACGCGGCGATCAGGTCGCAGGCCGGGTCCCCGACCGCCAGCGTGCCGAAGTCGATGACCGCGCTGAGGCGGCCGTTGTGCGACAACAGGTTCGCCGGGGCCGGGTCCCCGTGGATCCAGACCGGCGGGCCCTCCCACGGCGGTGCCGCACGGGCGGTCTCCCAGACCGCGGCCACCGCGTCGAGGTCGACCGGGCCGGCCACGGCCTCGATGCGCGGCGCCAGCCGGGCCGGGGCGATCGCCGAGTCGCGCTCGTCGGTCATCGAGACGCCGCGGAAGCCGTTGCTCCACTGCGGCGGCGGGCCGCCGGTCGCGTCGAGGCCGTGCAACGCCGCGAAGAACCCGGCGAGGGCGGCCGCCACGCCCTCGACCCGGCCGGGGTCGACCGGGCCGCCCGGCAGCCAGCGGTAGACCGACCACGGGAACGGGTAGCCCGCGCCCGGTTCGCCCTCGGCCAGCGGGACCGGGACCGGCAGGGGCAGCTGCGGCGCCAGCCGCGGCAACCACTCCTGCTCGCGCGTCACCTGCCCGATCCACCGCGCGAACCGGGGCAGCCGCACCGACATGTCCGGCCCCAGGCGGTAGGTCGCGTTGTCGACGCCCTGCGCCGGCGCCGGCTCGATCGCGAGCCCCGCCCACCGCGGGAACTGCGTCTCGACGAGGCTGCGGACCACGGGGACCGTGATCGTCGCTTCGGCCGAGGAGAGATCACCGGTGACCACCAAGGACGTCCCCCCTTCGGCACGCCCGGCCGGAGTACGCCGGGCACGGCCGATCACAGCGGGTGCGCACGGGCGCTGTCCACCGAATTTGGCGGCGGTGGTTCACGAAGATCGAGTGCAGTATGATGAGGATTCACGGTTGAGCCGTCAGCCGCTGCCGGACGTATGCGCCGGGGTCGGCAGGCTGCGCACCGGTCCCCCGCTCCTCGTCCGGGTGATCCGCAGCTCGATCCCGCAGCCCGAGGAAAGGTGTGCCGCGATGGTTCCCGAACCACGACCGGCCGGCCACGAACTCACCACGGCCTGGGTGGACGCCCACGGCCGGCTGTCGATCGACGTCGGTCACCCCCGGCCGCGCACCGTGTTCGTGCGGGCGAGAGGCGAGATCGACCTCAGCACCGCGCGCCGGCTCGACGAGGTCCTGCAGTCCCAAGTGGACGGCGCGGTCGACGAGGTGGTCGTCGACCTCGGCGGCGTCACGTTCTTCTCCGTCGCCGGGCTGAACTCGCTCATGCGGGCCCAGCTGCTCGCCGACGCCGCCGGCGCCCGCCTCACGATCGACGCGGAGCACTCGCGCGCGGTCCGCCGGCTGTTCGCCTTGCTGCCGGCGGAAAGCCTCGCCTCCGCCCGGTGAGTCACTCCTCGATCGCGCCGCCGACAGCGCGCAGGTGCGCGCGGAAGGTGAGTGCCGAGTCCGTTTCCCGCGCGGCCAGGAAGTCCGTGAACCGGACCTGGTCCCGCAGCGATTCACCGGCCCGGATCCGGTCGGCCTGACGCCGTTCGGTGTCGCGGATCCCTTCGGCGAGGGTGACCAGCTCCGGCGCACGGTCTCGCGGAAGGAACAGGACACCGTCGTCGTCGCCCAGCACCAGGTCCGAGGACCCGATCCGCCACGAGCCGACGATCGCCTCGGCCAGCCCGCCGTCCACGCGGGGCCCGAGGCTCAGCGGCCCGGTCGGGAGCGAGCCGAGGCTGAACACGGGCAGGCCGATCTCGCGGATGTCGGCGGTGTCGCGGTGCAGGCCCCAGATGACCACCCCGGACAGCCCGGCGGCGCGCGCTTCGAGGACCACGAGGTCGCCGACGCAGCTTTCGTCGAGGCGGCCGCCGTTGTCGACCACCAGCACCCCGCCGGGAACGGCGTGCTCGAACGCCTCCAGGAAGACGTCGACGCTGCCGACGTGCCGGGCCGGGACCGCCGGGCCGAGCAGCCTGCTGCCGGGCACCACCGCGCGGGTCGGCGCCGGGGCGCAGCGCACGGGCAGCCCGGCGCGGATGCAGGCGTCCGCGAGGTGGGCGGTGGTCAGCGTCGCGAAACGCCGCTCGAGATCTTCGTGCTCCATTCCCCGACCCTAATCAGCGGATCGGCGCTTCAGCCACGCGTTTCCGCGGTCAGCCAGGCGAGGTACGCCGCGCTGCCGCCCTCGATCGGCGTGGCGATCACCTCGGGCAGGTCGTAGCTGTGCAGCTGCCCGATCCGCTCGGTCAGCGCGGCGACCCGGTCGGCGGTCGTCTTGATCTCGACGCGCCACTCCTGATCGGTCTGCACCTTGCCCTCCCAGCGGTAGACGCTGGTCACCGGGCCGACGACCTGCGCGCAGGCGCCCAGCCGGGCCTCGATCGCCCGCGCGGCCAGCTCGCGAGCCGCCGCCTCGGAGTCGGTCGTGGTCGTCACGATCACGTGCTCAGCAGCCATGTCGTGAGGCTACCGGCGACGGGACCGCGCGCGGCCGGCCGTGACCGCGAGGCGCGGGCCGCGCTCCCCCGACGGAGCGCGGCCCGCGCCTTCCTCCCGGACTCCCCGGCTCAGGGTGTGGGTTTCGCGCTCGTCGAGGTCGTCGGGGTGGTGGTCGTCGTCGGGGTCGTGGTGCGGGTCGGCGTCGTGGTGCGCGGCGGGGTCTTGCGGCGCGTCGTCGCCGGCGGGTTCGTGTGCGGCGCCGCCACCGTCGCGTGCGTGGTTTCCGGCACCTCGGACGGCGACGGGATGCTGACCAGCGTCGGCGCCTCGCTCGTCGACACCTCCGGCGTCGGGTCACCCGAAGTGCCGCCACCGCCGGAACTGCTGCTGACCGCCACCGCGACGCCGCCGATCGCCACCACCGCGACCGCGCACAACCCGATCACGACCCCGCGCCGCGACGCGCGGCGTCCCGGGCTCGCCCCGTCTGCCTTGCCCCGGCCGAGCGACGGCGGCGGCGCGCCCGCGCCGAATCCCGGCGTGGCCAGCGCGCGCGTCTCCTCACGCGGGGCCGGTGCGCGCCGGGCGTCGGGACGCGCCGGCACTCCCGCCGGCGGTGTGCGCGGCACCGCGACACCCGTCGGCGGCGTCTGCGGTACCTGAGGCACCGGCAGCTGGGCCTGGGTCGCCTGCACCAGCCCGGACCGGCCGGAAGCCAGCGCCGCGGCGCCGAGCGCGACGCCGTACTTCGGGTGGATGTCGACCGCGGTCGGGCGGCCGAGCTCGGCCGACACCAGCTGCGACACCAGCGGGATCCGCGACGAGCCGCCGACCAGCAGCACCGCGCCGAGGTCGGCGGGCCGGAGGTTCGCCGAGCGCAGCGCGCGGTGCAGCGAACCGATCGTCGCGGTGATCGACGGGCGGATCATCTCCTCGAGCTCGCCGCGCGTGAGCCGCACCTCGGTCTGCACCGACGGCAGCAGCACCGGGATGGCCGTCTCGGTGTCCGCGGACAGGGCTTCCTTGGCCAGCACGCACTCCTGGCGCAGCCGCACCACCGCGGCGACCGCGCCGGAGTCGTCCGGGTCGATCTGCGACAGCTTCCCGTCGAGCGCGCGGTCGACGTGCCCGAACACGGCCTCGTCGAAGTCGACGCCACCGAGTCCTTCGATGCCCTCGGGAGAGCCGAGGATCTCGAACCCGCCGCCGCGCTTGCGCAGCACAGTCGCGTCGAACGTGCCGCCGCCGAGGTCGTACACCGCGACGACGGCGCCCTCCTCCAGCCGCTCCTGCGCGGCGTAGTGCGCGGCCGCGGCCTCCGGTTCGGTGATCAGGCCGACGCGGTCGATCCCGGTCAGCTTCGGCACCTGCTCGAACAGCTCCCGCTTGTACGGGCCCCAGTTCGCCGGGTGGGTCAGCGTGATCCGGTCCGGCCGGCCGCCCTGCTGCCCGGCGACCGTCCGCACGACGTGGCCGAGCAGGTGCGCCATCAGCGACGCCACCGAGTGCGGCGCGCCGCCGAGCAGCACCGGCGTCGGGTCGCCGAGGCGCCGCTTGAACTCCCGCGCCACCCGGTCCGGCTCGACGGCCGCCCGCCGGTTCGCCGCGTCCCCGACCAGCACGCTGCCGTCCGCCCGCAGCAGCACCACCGACGGGATGGCCGCCGTGCGGTCGCCGAGCGACACCATCTCGACGTGGCCGGCACTGTCGACGGCGGCGGCCGTGAAGGTCGTGCCGAGGTCGATACCCAGTCCGTAGCCCATTTCAGCCTCCGCCGTCCGCGTGCGCGTGGTGATCATCGAAGTGGTGGTCGTGTTCGGCCGCGTCCGGGACCGGCCGCGGCTCTTCCGGCGGTTCTTCGTGCTCCGGCGGGCCGGCTGGCTCCGGCGGACGCGGGTCGTGCTGGTCGTGCTCATCGTGCTGGTCGTGCGGCTCCGGCGGCGGCTCGTCGGGCGGTTCCGGCTTGGGGTGGTCGAACGGGTGCGCTTCCTTCGGTTCGGGCCGCGAACCGGTCACTTCCCCCGCGTCGTGGTGCGCCGGCTCGGGCTCGTTCGCGAAGCTCGGCTTTTCCGGCGCGAAGCTCAGGTGCTTCGCCGCCGGGTGGTCGGCGAGCGCGGACGACGTCGCCAGCGTCGTCGTCTCGACGGCGACCGGCGCCGCGGCCGGTGCGTCCACTGTGGACGGCTGACGGCTGAAGGTGACGACCGGTGCGCTCGGCGGGCCGGGCACCGACGGCGCGGGCGCGGTGACCGACGTGGTCACCGACGTCCCGCGGGCCCGGTCGCCGACCGTCTCGGTCTGGTGGATGGTCGGCCCGGCCGGCTCGCCGAAGGGGTCTTCGGCGGTCGCCTTCTCGTCGGCGGTGATCCCGACCTCGATCCCCGGCGGGCCGGTCTCGGCCTCGTCGAGCACGACCGTCTCCTCCTGGAAGACCTCGATGTCGCCGTGCCCCGGCGCGTCCGGCGTCAGCTCGAAGCTCAGCGAACCCCGGTGCTCGACGCTGATCGTGCCGTCCGGGTTCTCGTGCACCACGACGTCGGCGTCCTGGAAGATGTCGATGTCCGTGTCGCCGGGGGTGCCGTCGCCGGGCACGACCAGGTGCTGGTGGTCGACGTAGACCTCGTCGTGGCCGTGGTTGTGGACGACGAAGCGTTCCGTCGCGTCGATGACGAAGTTGCCGAAGGCGTCCTCGTGGACGTCGATCTGCTCGAACTCCTCGACGGTCGGCAGGTCCGCCAGCGGCGTGCCGTCGGCGGTCTCCGGGTGCCAGGTCGTCCCGGTCCGCGCTTCGACGGACCCGTCCTCGCCGCGGGTGACACTGGTCGTCTCCACGTGCGGCACGTACTCGTGACCCGAGGTGTCGTGGGGAGTCTCGGCCGGTTCCGGTTCCGGTTCCGGCTGCGGCGGCGGCGGTGGTGCGCCGGGCGACCCCGGCGTGAGCGCGTTGCCCAGCACCTCGGAGACCGTGGCGCCGGCGACGGCGGTGACCGCTTTCTTGACCTTCCCCTGCACGTGGTCGCTCACGACAAGACCTCCGCCCGGGCTTCGCTGAGCAGCATTCCTTCGCACGTACGCACGAGGACGCGGGCCGCGTCGCGGACGTCCCGGGGCGAGGCCGGGTGCTCGGCGCGCCGCTGCCACCTCAGCAGCTGCGCGCCGAGCGCCTGCCGGATCGCCGCGCGGCCGGCGTCGGCCGGCAGGCCCAGCCGGCTCGGCACGTCCACCCCGGTCGCGCCGAGCAGCCGTTCCGCGTCGCGGGCCTCGTCCGTGGTGAACAGCACGACGCCGAGCCGGATCGAGTCGATCAGCTGGATCTCGGCGAACTCGTGCGCGCCGGCGACGACGCGTTCCCATTCGTGCAGCAGCCCGCCGGTGCGATCCGGGTAGGCCCGCAGCACGAGCTCCATCGCCTGCAGCGCCGAGCGCGCCTTGAGGACGTCGGCCCGTGCGGCGAACTGGGTGGTCAGCAGCGATCGGAGGCGGTGCAGGCCGCTGCGGGCCAGCAGCTCCCCCGACAGCGCCCGCGCGCCGGTCACCAGGCCGCCGCCGGTCAGCTCGACGGCCAGCCGGACACCGAACAGGCCGTAGCGGTTCAGCAGGTCCGCGCGCTGCGCCGCCGGGACGTCCACTGCGGACTCCGCGCGGGCGAAGCGGTCCGCCGACGTCAGCAGCCGCGCCAGCTCGTCCTGAGGCGCAGCGGCCAGCACGCCGAACGCGCGGTACTCGGCTTCCTTCAGGGAGGCGGCGGAGCTGGCCAGCAGGCCGGCCACCGGGACCACGGTCTGGCAGAGCCCGCGGACGCGCGGGTCACGGGCGTAGCGCTCGGCGACTTTCGCGGCGGAATCCAGCGCGTCGCCGCGGGCGTGCCCGACCTCGTCGGCCCGGGACAGCACGCCGATCGTGTTGACCGGGCGGCGTTCGGCGGGGTCGTCGTGGAAGGCCTCGAGGAACCGGACGTCGTCGCCGTGCACGTGCCGCATCAGGTAGACGACGGCGTCCGCGGTGCCGACCCCGTCGCGGTCCGGCACCAGGGCGACCTCGGTGCGCTCGGAGACCGACGCCCGCGCCGAACCCAGCCCGGGTGTGTCGATCAGCGTCATCGCCCGCAGCGCCGGGGACGGCCAGTCGACGACCAGGCGGTCGACGTCGTCCGGCGCCACGCCGAGCTCGAGGCCGAGGGTGCCGCTGAGCCGGCCGAACGGCAGCTGCCGCGGCATCCCGCGGACCGGGTGCAGCATGATCCGGTAGGTCGGGCCGTTGCGGTACCAGGTGACGACGCGGGTGCACTCCCCCGCGTCGGTCGCGGCCAGCTCCTGGCCGACCAGCGCGTTGAGCAACGTGGACTTCCCGGCCTTGACCCGGCCCGCGATGGCGACCCGCAGCGGCTCGGCCAGCCGGCCGGCGATCTGCCGCAGTACCGGCTCGGCGGGGGTGCCGGCGTACCCGGCGCACGCGCGGGCGACGAGCCCGCGGACCTGGATGTACAAGGGAGTCATCGGGTCACCGCCGGGAGGGGCGCGGCGTTTGCCTTGGGGGCACTGCGCAGGGTGAGTTCGTCGGCGCGCCGGCCGAGAACCTCGAGGGCTTCGATGTCGGCCTCCAGCCGCTTGAGCTCGCCCGTCTCCGACTCGTCCTCGACCACGGCCTTCTTGGCCGCGGCCAGCGCTTCGGTCAGGGAACGCTGCAGTTCTTCGACGCGCGCGCTGTAGGCGTCGCGGAGTTCCCGCTGGACGGTCCGCATCGCGTCGCGGGAGTCCTTGCCCAGCTGGAGGTTGAACTCGTCGACGAACCGGCGGACGGCGGTCTTGGCCAGGGTGCGGCGTTTCTCCAGCTGCCGCTTGCGCTCGTCGAGGAACCCGGAGCGGCCCATCAGCAGGCCGGCCGCGATGCCGAACGGCGTCGGGATGGCCAGCGCGGCCATCTTCGTGAGCATGGAGAACATCAGGAACCCGCTGTAGGCCTTCTGGAACGCGGCCATCCCGGTGGTGCCGCGGGTCTTGACGCCGGTGAACGACGAGTCGATGGCGATCTCCTCGACCACCTTGACCGGCGCCTGCACCTCGCGCGGCAGCACGGCCTGCGACTCGGCGAGCTCGAAGTGCTCGGCCACCCGGCCGGCCAGGATCCGGGCCTCTTTGACGAACGTCGCGTAGTTCTCCAGCGTCTCGTTCGCCAGCCGCTGCCGCAGCCACTTCTCGAACTCGGGCCAGTTCTTGGCCGGATCGCCCTCTTCGATGGCCTCTTCGGCTTCGTGCAGCACACCGCGCGAGCGGGCGCGCAGGTCGTAGTCCACATCGGACGAAATGTCGGCGAAACCGTCGAAGAGCAGCTGCTGCCACCTGGACGACTGGCTGCGGAGCGCGTCGACGCGGTCGTTCACCCGGGTCAGCTCCGCGATGAGCGCGGCGGACTGCTCGGGGTGGGCCAGCGAGGTGCGGCGCGACCGCAGCGCGGCGTGCAGCTGGCCGACGGCGGACCCGACGTGCAGGCCGACGGCGTTGAGCGCCGAGCGTTCGGCGTCACCGACAACGCCCTGGAGGTGCTTGACGAGCTGCGGGAAGCCGGACTCGACGTTCATCTCCTGGTCGGCCGAGCGGGCCGCGACGGTGCGCAGCTCCGAGGACACCGCGATGGTGTCGATGGTGATGCCGCAGGCGTCGAGGTGGCCGGCGTTGAGCTCGAGGATCCGGCGCCAGTGCGGGTACAGATCGGTTTTGGTGAGCACGAAGAACACCGACGGGCAGAGTTCTTTCACCGTCCGGAGGAACCGCAGCTCGGCGGCGGTCAGCTCCTGCGAGGCGTCGGAGAGGAACAGGACGGCGTGCGCCCGCGGGATCGAGCTGACCGTGACGGCGTTGTGCAGCGAGCCGAGCCCGCCGACGCCGGGGGTGTCGACCAGCACCAGCCCGCCGGAGAGCAGCTGGCGGCTGATCGACGCGGTGACCGACCGCAGCTTCCGGAGGTTGCCGGGGTTGCCGGCTTCACTCACGTGGGACGGCAGGTCTTCGAGCGAGATCTGTTCGGTCCACGGCGGCGACGACGGATCGGCCGGTTCGTAGGTCGCCAGAGCCCCGGACTCCGGCGCGAACCGGACGACCGTCGGCACCGCGGTCGCGATGTCGTCGTCGACCGGGCAGATCTTGGCGGTGAGCAGGGCGTTGATGAGAGAACTCTTGCCCTGCTTGAACTCCCCGACGACGTAGACGGTGATGTCGGGCTCGGACAGCAGGCGCCGGGCGTCGGTGAGGCGCTGGACGAGGTCTTCCCGCCCGTAGGCCTTGGCGCCCTTGACCGCGAGGTCGAGGGTGTCGAGGGCGATCCGCCCCCCGCCGCTCGGCTCCTGCATGACCGCTCCTCAGCGTCTTCGGTGTCTTGGCTGTGTTCTGTCGACGGGCTCAGATGTGGTGGTGGTCGACGTCGTGGTGGTGGTCGGCGTGGTGGTCGTGCTCCGCCGCGTGGTGGTGCTCCTGCTCGTGGCTGTGGTGCTCGGTGGCCGCTTGCTCGTTGAACTGGTCGCCGCCGTGCCCGCCCGAGCCCTGCTCGTTCTGGAAGATGCTCCCGTGACCGCCCGTGGAGGCCTGCTCGTTGAACTGGTTCCCACCGTGGCCACCGGAACCCTGCTGGTTCTGGAAGATGTCGCCGCGGCCGCCCGTGGAAGCCTGCTCGTTGAACTGATTGCCACCGTGCCCGCCCGAGCCCTGCTCGTTCTGGAAAACGTCGCCGCGACCACCGTTCGACGCCTGCTCGTTGAACTGGTTCCCACCGTGCCCGCCGGAACCCTGCTCGTTCTGGAAGATGCTCCCGTGACCGCCGGTCGAGGCCTGCTCGTTGAACTGGTTACCACCGTGGCCACCCGAGCCCTGCTCGTTCTGGAAGATGTCGCCGCGGCCACCGTTCGAGGCCTGCTCGTTGAACTGATTGCCACCGTGCCCGCCCGAGCCCTGCTCGTTCTGGAAAACGTCGCCGCGACCACCGTTCGACGCCTGCTCGTTGAACTGGTTCCCACCGTGGCCACCGGAACCCTGCTCGTTCTGGAAGATCGCGCCGCCGACGCCGCCGGTGGAGGCCTGCTCGTTGAACTGGTCGCCGCCGTGCCCGCCCGAGCCCTGCTCGTTCTGGAACACGTCACTGTGGTGGCCGGCCGAAGCCTGCTCGTTGAACTGGTTGCCGCGCCCGGAGCCTTGCTCGTTCTGGAAGATGTCCCCACGGCCACCGTTCGAGGCCTGCTCGTTGAACTGGTCGCCACCGTGGCCACCCGAGCCCTGCTCGTTCTGGAAGATGTCGCCGCGACCACCGTTCGACGCCTGCTCGTTGAACTGGTCGCCACCGTGACCGCCCGAACCCTGCTGGTTCTGGAAGATGTCGCCGCCGCGACCATCGGTGGAGGCCTGCTCGTTGAACTGGTTCCCACCGTGCCCGCCCGAGCCCTGCTCGTTCTGGAAAACGTCGCCGCGACCACCATTCGACGCCTGCTCGTTGAACTGGTCCCCACCGTGGCCACCCGAGCCCTGCTCGTTCTGGAAGATGTCCCCACGACCGCCACTCGACGCCTGCTCGTTGAACTGGTCGCCGCCGTGACCGCCCGAACCCTGCTCGTTCTGGAAGATGTCCCCACGACCGCCACTCGACGCCTGCTCGTTGAACTGGTCGCCACCGGAACCGCCCGAATCCTGCTCGTTCTGGAAGATGTTCCCCGAGCCGCCGGCCGAGGCCTGCTCGTTGAACTGGTTGCCGCCACCGGAACCCTGCTCGTTCTGGAAAACGTCGCCCGACGAAGTCGTCATCTCGTGCACTCCTGACATTCGGATCGGTGAAGCCCGTGCCCCTCCGTTGTCATCCAGTCTTGGGGCGAACCGGCCGCCGGTCATGAGTAGCGGCCTACTCGGCTTCCCGGCCGGGAACGGGGCGGACTACCTATGGGGCGTCGGCGGGACTACTCCCCACCTCGGGGCGGCCCACCACCGAAGCCAGTTCACGGCGCCCGGAGATACCCAGCTTCGCGTAGACGCCGTGCAGCACGTTGTCGACCGTCCGCACCGACACCACGAGCCGGTCGGCGACCGCGCGGCTCGTCAAGCCCGTCGCCACCAGGCGCGCGATCTCCAGCTCGCGGACCGTCAGGTCCAACGGTGTCTCCAGCAACGCCAGCGCCGGTGTCGCGGCGTCCTCACAGGACGACAGCCACGACCGGGCCCGCTGCGCCGACGTCCCCGCGCTGCCGAGCCGCCCTTCCGCCCGGTGGGCGCGCGCCGCTTCGGCCGCGGCTTCCGCGGCGAGCAGCCGGGCTCCGACGTCGGCGAAGCCGGTCGCCACCTCGTCCAGTGCCTCGGCGTCCCGAGCACGCGCGTGGTCGGCGTACAACGACGCGAGCCGGCCTCCGGGATCCACCGGCGAGGGTGCCTCGCCGCCGAAGCGGACGACGTCGTGTCCCATCTCCGCCGCGAGCGCGAGCCGTCCCTCGGAAAGGGCCGAGGCCGCGGCCGAGGTAGCGAGCTCGGCGGCCCGCGTCAGCTCTCCCCGCGCGGCCGCGCCCCAGGCACGGCTCCACGCGCCGAGCGGCCCCGGAACCTGCGGGGCGTCCGCGGCCTGGCCGGTCATCGCCGTCGCCCGGGCCAGGGCCGCGACGACGGCGGGTCGGAACGCGTGCGGCTGGTCGTGCGCCTCCGTCGCGAGGGCCTCCCGCAGCCAGCGGATCGCGCCGCGGAGGTTGCCGTAGGCGAGCGCGACCGTGCCCAGCGACGCGGACGCGCCGGCCAGCGCCGGGCCCCAGCGGTCGCGGATCGCGTCGCGGTAGCCGTCGCCGGCCAGGTCCTCGGCCTCTTCGACGCGGCCCGCCCCGCAGAGCGCGACGATCCGCGCGTGCTCCAGCCGGGCCCGCGCGCCGGGCGCGTCGGCGTCGGAGATCCGCGCCGCGATCGCCAGCCCTTCTTCGACTACACCGAGGCACGCCTCGACGCGCCCGCTCTCCGCCAGGGCGCCGGCCGCGACGACGAGTGCCGCGAGCCGGAGCGGGTCGCCGCGGCGGTTGCGGTCCAGCACCGGTCCGAGCAGGTCGAGCGCGGCCCCCGCCGCACCCGCGGCCGCCCGCAGGGCCGCGCGGGCCGTCGCCAGCTCGTCCAGCCCGGACGACACCGCCGTCTCTGCCGTGTCCAGCACGGCTTCGGCCTGCTCTGCCCGGCCCAGCCCCAAGGCGAGATTGCGCGCCCGGGTCGCGGCGACGCGGGCGTGCTGCACGTCCGACACCGTCTCGCCGGCCAGCTCGGCCAGCAGGACGTCGGCGTCGGCGTGCCGGCCACCGGCGATCCGGACCTGGGCGAGCAGGAACTTCGCGGCGAACCCGCCGCCCAGCCGGACGGCCTCCTTCGCGAGCTGTTCCGCCTGCGGGAAGTCCTTGCGCAGCAACGTCTCCGCCGCCGCCCGGACCAGCTGCGGGTCGGTCGGCAGCCCGGCCGCGAGCCGCCACCGCACCAGCCTCGGCTTGTCCTCGGCGCGGCGCGCGCCCGTCATGTCCAGGGTCTGCGCGAGGATCCGGTAGGTGTCGCGCTGGCGCAGGGGTGACGTCCGCCGCCGGATCACCTCGGCGTAGAGCGGGTGCGCCAGGCGGACGTCGAGGCGCCGCCCGGTCCGTTCGGACACGACCAGGCCGGCCCGCTCGGTCGACGCGAGCACCCGCCCGGCGCCGAGCCGCACCAGCGGGTCACTGCCCAGGGATTCGCCGAAGGCCAGCAGTTCCAGCAGCCGGCGCTCGTCGGCATCGACGCGGTCGGTGCGGATCTCGATCAGCTCGACCAGCCGCGGGGTGGCCGTCAGGGCTCCGCTCCAGCGCCAGACGCCGTCTTCGGCCGACAGCGAGCCGCTGTCCAGGCCGCCCTGCACGAGTTCGCGCAGGAACAGCGGGTTGCCGAGGGCGAGGTGCCACAGCCGGTGTTCCGCGCCGTCGTCGAGCCGCCCGCCCAGCGCCGCGGTGAACAGTTCCCGGGTTTCCTGGCGGGTGAGTTCGCCGATGTCGAGCCGTTCGGCGACCCGGTCCTTCCACATCGCGAAGACCGGATCGGGCACGCTCACCCCGTGCGGCGCGATCACGATCACGAATGCCGACGCCGTCGCCGCCAATTGGTGCACCAGGGTCGCGGACAAATCGTCGAGCAGGTGCGCGTCGTCGACGCAGAGCACCAGCCGGCGGCCTTCCGCGCCGCGAGTCAGGTGCCCGGCGACCTGGTTGAGCCGGTGCGCCCGGTCGGCCGTGCCGTCCGCGCTGCCCGGCAGCAGGTGGGCGAACGCGCCGAAGGGGATCGTCGAGGCCGACGACATCGCCCGCACCCAGTGCGTGCGGGCACCCCCGGCCTCGAGCTCGGCCAGCAATGCCTTGGCCAGCCGGGTCTTCCCGGCGCCGGCCCGCCCGGTCAGCAGCAGCCCGCACACCTCGGCGTCCCCCAGCGCCCGGCGTGCGAACGCCAGCTCCCGTTCTCGGCCGACCAGCGGCCAGTCCATGCCCACGCGTGTTGCCTCCCCAACCCCTGGCACGGCTTTCCGGTGTCCGCGCACACCTCTTCTCCGGATAATGACGACGCCGGGGCCCGCCAAGTACCGGATTCGCGCGGCAATTTCGCATAAATCGCCGAGCGCACCGGCAAATGCGACAGAACGGACAACGTATCCGCTATTCCGTGAGCATTTCCCGATCATTCATCCGACGTCGTGATCAATGGTTTCCCGGTGATTCTTTTTCCCGGCACACCATGATCCCGACGACCCGTGGCAGGACGACGGCGTTCCAGCCCGCCATCCCGGCGACGAGCCGGGGCTGCGGCCCGCCCGTCCACACGCGCACCTGCCCCGCCCGCAGGTCACTGCCGAGCACCCGCCCCCACGGCACCTTCCCGGCGAACCACCGGTGATCGCGCAGCCCCTCCGCGTCGGCGTCGATCCGCGGGTGCCCGCCGCCCCCGAAGCGGGCCGTCCCACCGGCCGCGATGGCCTCGGCCAGGGTCCGCGCGATCCGCGTGCAGGCCACCGACTCCACCAGTTCGACCAGCCGCCGCCAGGCCTCGCGCGCGCCGTCCAGTTCCGTGGCCGCCGCGTCGAACCCGAAGCGGCACCGCACCGGGCCGCGGGCCAGGCCGAGCGAGTAACTGGCCCGGTGCGGCCGAGCCGCCGCGTGATAGGCGACCCGGTCGACCTCGCCCAGCCGGAAGACCCGGTCACCGATCGCGATCACGTCGCCCCCGGCGGCGAGCGT
Source organism: Amycolatopsis sp. NBC_00355 (assembly GCF_036104975.1). Lineage (GTDB taxonomy): Bacteria > Actinomycetota > Actinomycetes > Mycobacteriales > Pseudonocardiaceae > Amycolatopsis. Next base: position 1,949,188 of record NZ_CP107982.1, read on the forward strand.
GCGCCCGCCGCTGCAGACCCGCAGTTCGCCGGAACCGGTGAACGAGAACCTCCCGGCCGCCATCGCGCTACTTACCGGTCTTCGCCAGGCACAGCACGACCCCGGTCTCGCCCTCCTTGCCCTCCCAGAACACCTGGTCGGCGTCGGGGTAGGCGCTGCACGCGCTGACCAGCGCCTCGCTCTGGGTCTTGTCCTCGACCCGCGCGACGACCTTCAGCGTCGCGGTGCTGTCCCCGCAGTCGACGATCTTCACGTAGTTCTCGCCGCTCTCGGTGACGCAGTTGCCGACCTGCGCGTTCTCGCCGTTGGACCGGGTGGCCACCCAGACCAGCGCGAGGATCGCGGCGACCACGACCAAGAAGACGGTGAGCACGATCTTCTGGCGGCGCTTCGGGTTCTTCGCCTTGGGCTGGGGCGCACCGCCGGGCGGCAGGCCGGGCACCCCGGCCTGCGGCGGCACCGGCCCGGTCGGCTCCGGGTACTGGGGTCCGTTTGCCTGGGTCATGACGTTTCCTCCCTCTCCGAACCTGCTGTCACCTCCTGGGCGTTCCATTCCGTTCCACGACGTTCCGCCCGAAGTTCCACCCGGAGTTCGAGACAACACCCACCCCGGCCCGCCAGGATGGGACGGCTTCCCGTTCCCGACGTGAGGACCCGAGGATGACCCGTCTGCCCGCCCTGGCCGCCACCGCAGTGACGGCCGCCGCGCTCCTGACCGGCGGGACCGCCGAGGCCGCGAGCCCGCCGTTCACCGGCTCGGTCTTCCGGGCCACGCACAACAGCTACTCGGGCAACGTCGACGGCGCCAAGAACTCGGTGGCCTACCAGCTCGACCACGGCGTCCGGTTCATCGAGCTCGACGTCCACGACAACGGCTACGCCACTTCGCACGACTACGGCGTCGGCCACGACTCGCCCGGCAACCTCGTCGACCACAGCGGCGGCAACCCGGCCTCGAACAACCTGCGCGACTGGCTGGCCACGGTGAACACGTGGTCGGCGGCGCACCCGGCCGCCGCACCGATCGTCGTCATGCTCGACCTGAAGGACGACCTGACCGACAACGCGAACTTCGCCGCGGGCAACCTCACCGCGCTGAACCAGGAGCTGGAGTCGGTCTTCGGCAGCCGCCTGCTGCAGGCGAAGGACTACCCCGCGGGCCAGCCGACCGTGGACGCGCTGCGCGGCCGCGTGCTGCCGCTGCTCTCCGGTGACGCCGGGACGCGCGCCGAGTACAAACGCGACGTCGGCTACCACCCGGCGGTCGCGCTCAACGGCCGCGGCCAGGTCGTCGAGGTGCACGACTCCGGGGGCGGCGGGCTCTGGTACTGGACCGGCACGTACGGCGCCGACGGGCGGATCACCTGGCTGCGCCACGGGAAGTACGACAACGGCCAGACCCCGGCCGTCGCGCTCAACGACAACGGCGACCTCGTCGAGGTCCACCAGTCGCAGACCGCGACCACCCTCTGGTACCGCGTCGGCAGGCTGGGCGCGGACGGCGAGATCACCTGGCAGGCCAGTCACCAGTACGACAACGGCGTGCTGCCGGGCGTCGTGTTTACCAGCCCCGGCGGGACGCAGCTGCGGGAGATCCACCGCAGCCAGGGAAACAGCCAGAACTGGACGTGGAACGGCACGCTCTCGGGCACGACGGTCGCGTGGACCGGCAACGCCAAGACATCCGACGCCCGGTTCCCGATCGCGACCGCGACCAGCGGCAGCCGGACGGTGACGGTCCGGACCGCCGCGGACGGCCCGACCCCGGCCCAGACGCTGCGGGCGGACACGAGCGGCGTGACCGGTGACCGGATCCGCTACCGCCAGGTCGCCTTCGACGAGTTCCAGAAGGGCGACAGCGCCGAGCTGCAGGACGGCGCGCTGTTCTACGGCGCGCCCGCGACGGAGTCGGCGTTCATCACCGCGGCCCGCCAGGCCGGCAAGCTGGTGCGCGGCTGGGACTTCGACTCGGCGAGCGAAGCGACGACACCGCCGGCGAGCTATCCGGCGTCCAACCACCCGTACGACGCCTGGTACGAGAACCTGCTCACCCAGAACGGCGCGGTCCAGTAGCGAAAGCCCGCTTCAGGGGCGGTAGCAGCAGCGGTTGCCGGTCTGGACGCCGTCGCGCAGGACGTCGCCGATCACCGCGTCCGCCGCCGCGATGCGGGTCAGGGCGCGGCGGATCGCCTTGCCGACGGCGATCCGCGCCTTCTCCTCGACGCCGGTGAACTCGCGGACGCGCCCGGCCAGCCCGGCCGCCGCCGAGAGCTCGCCGACCAGCCAGTCGCGCTCGGACCGCACCCGCTCGGCGCGGCCGTCGTCGTGGTTGGCCTCGTGCTCGTCGAGCTCGGCTTCCAGGGTGGCCAGCCACTTGCGGTAGTGGCTGGTCGCCGCCGGGTCGAGCACCGGCTGCGAAGACGTCGTCGCGGCCGTCACGCCGGGGCCGGCGGCCAGGTCGATCGCCGACAGCTCGTAACCCGGGTTGTCCAGCAGCGTGGCGAGGTAGCCCATGCCGACGCTGTGCTCGACCAGCACCGACCGGCCGCCCAGGGCGAACAGCCAGTGTTTGCCCTGCCGCCGGCAGGTGACGCGGCCGGCCGGCCGCTCCGGCGCGGCGGGCAACGCCATGCCGAGGTCCGCCGCTTCCCGGGTCGCCGCCGCCCGCTCTTCCGACGCCTCGGCCGCGTGGCCCAGCACCGCCAGCGCCTGCGCGAGCCGGGCCCGCGAGAGCGCGACAGCCGGCCAGTGCGCCAGCGCCAGGTTGTCGCGCACCGCCGCCCGGAAGTGCGTGACGGCCCGCTCGGGCTCGCCCGCGGTCAGCATCGCCACGCCCAGCGCGTGCTGCACCGAACCGAAGCAGGCGACCGCGAGGCTGGCCGTCATCGGCAGCCGCGCGAAGGGCGTCAGCAGCGCGTACGCGGCGAGCGCGGATTCGACGTCCGAGACCAGGCACGCCGACTCGACGATGCCGTACATCGACACCAGCCAGCTGCTCGACCGCTGCAGCAGCGCCAGATCGCGCCCGCGCAGCCGCGCCAGCGCCCCGGCCGCCTCACGCTGGTCCCCGGCCGACGCGGCGGCGACGGCCAGCCCGGCGACGAGCGCGTTGTCGACCGCGCTGAGCGTCGGCGAATGCACCGTCTCCCGCAGCACCGGCAACAGCTCGGCGACGCGGCCCTGGTACCAGCGGATGGCGCCGAGTTGCGCGGTGTACCAGCCGGTCGCGTCGGCGTCGCCGGCCAGCTCACCGCGCTGGGCACAGGCGGCGGCCCGTTCTTCGGCCTCGTCGAACCGGCCGGCGCGGATGCGGAGCATGACGTCGATCGCGTCGAGGACGAAGCCGACCGCGAGGTGGTCCCGCTCGGCCAGCAGGCTCCGCAGGTCGGCGAGCCCGCGCTGGGCGTGCGAGTCGCCGTCCAGGAACAGGTCGACGGTCCGCCACAGCAGGCCCATCAGCAGATCGCTGCGCCGCGACGTCCGGAAGCCTTCGGTGATCAGTTCCTGGGCCAGCGCCCGGCGCTGGCCGCCGTGGTCCGGCCCGAGCAGGCAGTGGTGGGCCAGGCTCGCGGCCTCGGCCCAGGCGACCGGGTCACCCGCGCGCTTGACCTCCTCCAGCACGGCCAGGATCTCGTTGCTCTCCCCCGCCACGTAGTCCGCTTCGCCCGCCAGCCGCGCCTTCAGCCGCAACGCCAGCGAAGAACCCGGGTCGACGGCGGTCCGCGCGCTGCGCAACCGCGCCTGCAGCAACGCCGCCGCGGGCGCGCTGCGGTGTTCGTGCACCCACAACCCGGCCAGGCCCAGCGCGGCGCGGGCCATCCCGTCGCCGTCGCACTCCTGTTCCGCGGCGCGATAGGCGCGGTCGAACCACTCCCGGCCCGCGCGCAGGTCCCCGTCCGCTTCGAGCGCGCGTTCGCCCCTGCGCAGCAGCTCGCCGACCTCCGTCGTCACCGACGGCGTTTCCATCCCCAGCATTGCCGGCCCCTCTCCCCCGCGAGAATGGTCCTCCCGGAGCCTGGCCCGGTCAACAAGCGAAAACCATCGGGAAAGCCCCGCGTGCGGCCGGGGATTTTCCACCTGCGCGACCGCCCGCTGTCCACTCGCGACAGTCACGCGCCGGGCGCTGACGGTGGTTGTCAGCACTTCGCCGGCGACCGGTAAGCCCCCGCCGCGACGCTCTGCGCCATGACCGACAACGCCCCGAACGACAACACCCTGAAAAACCTCGAGGTCCTGATCTCCGGCGCGAGCATCGCCGGCCCGGCCCTCGCGTACTGGCTGGCCCGCTACGGCTGCACCGTCACCGTCGTCGAACGCGCCCCGTCGGTGCGGCCCGGCGGCCAGGCCGTCGACTTCAAGGGCCCCACGCACCGGACCGTGCTGGAGCGGATGGGCATCCTCGACGAGGTCCGCGAGCGCGCGACCGGCGGGCAGGACCAGACCATCGTCGACGCCGCCGGGAAGCCCCGGGCCGTGATCCCGGGCGAGTTCACCGGCGGCGAGATCGAGATCCGCCGCGGCGACCTGGCCGACCTGCTGTACGAGCACACCGCCGCCGGCTGCGAGTACCTGTTCGGCGACACCATCACGGCGCTGACCGAGACGGCCGACGGCGTCGACGTCACCTTCGCGAAGGCCGGACCGCGCACCTTCGACCTCGTCGTCGGCGCGGACGGCATCCACTCGAACGTCCGGCGGCTGGCCTTCGGCCCGGAACGCGACTACGTCGAGTTCCTCGGCCACTACTACGCACTGGCCGAGCTCGGCGAGGGCATCGGCGACGGCGAACCGGTGATGTACAACGAGCCCGGCCGGATGGCCGCGGTCGGCGGACCCAAGGCGTCGGCGTTCTTCGTCTTCGCCTCACCGGAGCTCGACTACGACCGCATCGACACCGAGCGGCAGCGCGAACTGCTGATCGACGCCTACCGCGGCGTCGGCTGGCGGGTGCCCGAGCTGCTGACGAAGGTGCCGCGGGCTCGCGAGTTCTACCTCGACTCGCTCGCCCGCGTCACGATCGACCGCTATTCGCGCGGCCGCGTCGTGCTGCTCGGCGACGCCGCCTACGGCAACACCCTCGGCGGCTTCGGGACCGGCCTCGCGATCGTCGGCGCGTACGTGCTCGCTGGCGAGCTGCTCGCGGCCGGAGGCGACCACCGCGCCGCCTTCGCCCGCTACGAAGAGCAGTTCCGCCGCTACGCCAGGATCTCGCAGCGCGGCAGCGCGGGCCCGTTCCTCGCGCCGCCGTCCCGGCTGCGGATCAGAATGCGGGACTGGACGTTCAAGTCCCGCTTCCTGCTCCGCATGCTGCTCAAGGCGACCGACAAGTTCGCCACCGGCATCGAGCTGAAGGACTACGCCTCGGGCTCGTAGGCCAGGTTGGGCCGCAGCCACTGCTCGACCTCGGCGACCTCGACACCCTTGCGGCGCGCGTAGTCCTCGATCTGGTCGCGGTTGAGCCGCCCGACGGTGAAGTACTTCGCGTCCGGGTGGGCGAAGATCAGCCCGGACACGCTCGCCGCCGGCGTCATGGCGAACGACTCGGTCAGGGCCATGCCCAGCTCGTCGGCTTCCAGGAGCTCGAACAGCTCGCGCTTCTGGCTGTGGTCGGGGCTCGCCGGGTAGCCGAGCGCCGGGCGGATGCCGCGGAAGCGCTCCGCGTGCAGGTCCTCCAGCTTCGGGTCGGCGTCCGGCTCGAACCAGTCACGGCGGGCCTTGAGGTGGATGTACTCGGCGAACGCCTCGGCGAGCCGGTCGGCCAGCGCCTTGACCATGATCGCGCGGTAGTCGTCCTGCTCGGCCTCGTACTTGGCCGCGAGCTTTTCGGCCCCGTGGATGGCGACGGCGAAGCCGCCGAGGTGGTCGCCCTCGGGTGCGATGTAGTCGGCGAGGCAGCGGTTCGCGCGGTCCATCGGCTTCGACGTCTGCTGCCGCAGCATCGGGAACCCGATGTGCGAGAACTCGCCGTCGAGCAGGATGTCGTCGCCCTCGGTGTGCGCCGGCCAGTACGCGTAGGCGCCCTTCGCCCGGAAACTGCCCTCGGCGATGATCTGGTCGAGCAGCGTGGTCGCGTCGTCGAACAGCTCGCGGGCGACCGGCTGGTCCAGGATCGCCGGGTACTTGCCCTTGAGCTCCCAGGCCAGGAACAGGAACTGCCAGTCGATCATCTCGCGCAGCTCGGTGATGCTCGGCTCCACGACGCGGACGCCGGTGAACTGCGGCGTCGGCAGATCGGCGAACGACACCTTCTCCGGGTTCGCGCGGGCCTGCTCGAGGCCGAGCATCGGCCGGCGCTGCTTGTTGGCGTGCTGCTCGCGCAGCACCTCCTGGTCGGCCCGGTTCTTCTCGGCCAGCACGATCGAGCGGTCGGGGTCGAGCAGGTCGGACACGACGCCGACCACGCGCGACGCGTCGAGCACGTGCACCGTCGCGTTGTCGTAGGCGGGCGCGATGCGGACCGCGGTGTGCTGGCGCGACGTCGTCGCGCCGCCGATCAGCAGCGGCATCTTCAGGCCGCGGCGCTGCATCTCGTTGGCGACGTTGACCATCTCGTCGAGCGACGGCGTGATCAGCCCGGACAGGCCGACCGCGTCGGCGCCCTCGGTGACCGCGATGTCGAGGATCTTCGCCGCCGGCACCATCACGCCGAGGTCGATCACCTCGTAGTTGTTGCAGCCGAGGACCACGCCGACGATGTTCTTGCCGATGTCGTGGACGTCGCCCTTGACCGTGGCGAGCACGACCTTGCCCTGACCGTTGGACACCTCGGCGCGGCCGGCCAGCCGGGCCTCTTCCTTCTCGGCCTCCATGAACGGCTCGAGGTAGGCCACCGAACGCTTCATCACGCGCGCGCTCTTGACCACCTGCGGCAGGAACATCTTGCCGGCGCCGAACAGGTCGCCGACGATCTTCATGCCGTCCATCAGCGGGCCTTCGATCACCTCGAGCGGCCGGGCCTTGACCTGGCGCGCCTCTTCGGTGTCTTCCTCGATGTAGTCGACGATGCCGTGCACGAGCGCGTGCGACAGCCGCTCCTCGACCGTGCCTTCGCGCCACGACAGGTCCACGACGCGCTTGGTGCCGCTGCCCTTGACGTTCTCGGCGAAGGTAACCAGCCGGTCGGTGGCGTCCTCGCGGCGGTCGAAGAGCACGTCCTCGACCAGTTCGAGCAGCTCCGGCGGGATGTCCTGGTAGACCGCGAGCTGGCCGGCGTTGACGATGCCCATGTCCAGGCCGACCTGGACGGCGTGGAACAGGAACGCCGAGTGCATCGCCTCGCGGACGATGTCGTTGCCGCGGAAGGAGAACGACAGGTTCGAGATGCCGCCGCTGATGTGGACGCCCGGGCAGCGCTCCTTGATCCGGGGCAGCGCGTCGATGAACGCCTTCGCGTAGCCGTTGTGCTCGCTGATGCCGGTGGCGACGGCCAGCACGTTCGGGTCGAAGATGATGTCCTCGCCGGCGAACCCGGCCTTCTGCGTGAGCAGGTCGTACGCGCGGCCGCAGATGGCGACCTTGCGGTCGGCGGTGTCGGCCTGGCCCTGCTCGTCGAAGGCCATCACGACGACGCCGGCGCCGTAGTTGCGGATGATCCGGGCCTGGGCGAGGAACGGCTCCTCGCCCTCCTTCAGGCTGATCGAGTTGACGACGCCCTTGCCCTGGATGCAGCGCAGACCGGCTTCGAGCACGGTCCACTTCGAGCTGTCGACCATCACCGGGATGCGGGCGACCTCGGGCTCGGTGGCGATGAGGTTGAGGAACGTCGTCATCGCCTCCTCGCTGTCGAGCAGGTCGGCGTCCATGTTGACGTCCAGCAGGTTCGCCCCGCCGCGGACCTGCTCCAGCGCGACGTCGACGGCGGCCTGGTGGTCGTCGGACTCGATGAGCCGGCGGAACCGCTTGGAGCCGGTGACGTTGGTGCGCTCGCCGATCATCACGAACCCGGTGTCGGCGCTGATGCCGAACGGCTCGAGCCCGCTGAACCGGGTGTGGGTGCGCGGCGCGGGGACCTCGCGCGGGGCGACGCCCTTCGCCGCGGCGGCGATCTGCTTGATGTGGGCCGGGCTGGTGCCGCAGCAGCCGCCGACCAGGTTGACCAGGCCGTCGCGGGCGAAGCCGCCGATCAGCCCGGCGGTCTCCTCGGGCGTCTGGTCGTACCCGCCGAACGCGTTCGGGAGGCCGGCGTTCGGGTGACAGGCGACGTAGGAGTCGGCGATCCGCGAAAGTTCCTCGACGTGCGGGCGCATCTCCTCGGCGCCCAGCGAGCAGTTGACCCCCACGACCAGCGGCTTCGCGTGCTCGATCGAGCTCCAGAACGCCTCGACGGTCTGGCCCGAGAGGGTCCGCCCGCTCAGGTCGACGATGGTGACCGAGATCCACAGCGGCAGCTGCGGCGCGACGTCGCGCGCGGCGGCGATGGCGGCCTTGCAGTTGAGCGTGTCGAAGATGGTCTCGATCATCAGCAGGTCGACGCCGCCTTCGACGAGGCCGGCGATCTGTTCCGCGTAAGCGGCCTTCACCTGCTCGAACGTGACGGCGCGGTACGCCGGGTCGTCGACCTTCGGCGACAGGCTGAGCGTGACGTTGAGCGGGCCGATCGACCCGGCGACGAACCGGCCGCCGAACTCGTCGGCCGCCTGGCGGGCCAGCTGCGCGCCGCGGACGTTCATCTCGTGGACGTGGGCCTGCAGCCCGTAGTCCGCCTGGCCGATGCTGGTGGCGGTGAAGGTGTTGGTCGTGGTGATGTCCGCGCCGGCCGCGAGGTACTGGCGGTGCACGTCGAGGATGACGTCCGGACGGGTGATGTTGAGCAGGTCCGGGTCGCCGGTGACGTCGTGCGTGTGCTCGCCGAAGCGGTCGCCGACGTAGTCGGCCGGGGTCAGCCCGGCGCCCTGCAGCATCGTGCCCCAAGCGCCGTCGAGGACCGCGACCCGCTGGCTGAGCAGCTCGCGCAGCCGCGCGGTGGCCTCGGATTCGTGCGGGGTGATCGGGTTCACCGGCAGCCTCCCTCAGTCGGGAGGCGCCCTTGGGTGGTCACTGCCGGCCGAGCGTGGCGGACCCCCGGGCCCGTTGCAGCGCCTCTCGGCCTGTGAACCAGGGTACTGGAACCCCCGCCCGGGACACCATCCCGCCCCGCGGGGCCGTCCACTGGCTGGGACGCCACGCGCGAGCGTCCACAATGGATCGTCGGCTCCACTTGCCACCACCCCGTTCCGACCGGCCGTTTCCGGGCTCACCCACTATGGCCCGGCAGACCTCGGCTCTCTGCTTCCTGTCTGCTTACCGGAGCGGCGTCCATCGGCACTCGATCGACGCTCGATCCGATCACACACTGTACGCGCCGGTATACCGAAAGCGAGATCCGTGCTCGCGGACGGTCCCGCGATGCGGAACGGCGGCCGCTTGAAAACTGAAACACGTTCTAATACAGTCCCTCGCGTGGACTACGGAATCGTGCTGTTCACCAGCGACCGAGGCATCACTCCGGCGGCCGCGGCGCAGGCCGCGGAAGCCGCGGGGTTCGCCACCTTCTACGTACCCGAGCACACGCACATCCCGGTGAAACGCGAGTCGCCGCACCCGCGCACCGGGGACGCGTCCCTGCCCGACGACCGGTACAGCCGCACCCTCGACCCGTGGGTGGCGCTGGCGACGGCCGCGGCGGTCACCGAGCGGATCCGGCTCTCGACGGCGGTCGCCCTGCCGGTCGAGAGCGACCCGATCACGCTCGCCAAGACGATCGCCAGCCTCGACCACCTCTCCGGCGGGCGCGTCACGCTCGGCACCGGGTTCGGCTGGAACGTCGACGAGCTGACCGACCACGGCGTGCCCGGCAACCGCCGCCGCACCGCCCTGCGCGAGTACCTCGAGGCGATGAGTGCACTGTGGACGGAGGAAGAAGCCTCCTACGACGGGGAGTTCGTGTCGTTCGGCCCCAGCTGGGCGTGGCCGAAACCGGTCCAGGCGCATATCCCGGTCCTGCTCGGCGCGGGCCCGACGGAGAAGACGTTCCGCTGGATCGCCCGCCACGCGGACGGCTGGATCACCACACCGGCGGACACGGATCTGGACGGCCATGTGGCGCTGCTGAAGGAGATCTGGCGCGACGAGGGCCGGTCCGGAGCACCGGCGATCTGCGCGCTGGGCGAGCGCCCGGACCCGGCGCGGCTGGCGCACCTGGACTCGCTCGGCGTCACCGAGGTGATCTTCGGGCTCCCGGACCGCTCCCCCGACGAGGTGTCGGCCTGGATCGGCCGGCTGGCGGGAAAGCTCGGCCTCGCCACGGCCCCCGTCGCCTGACCACGTACCCCGGCCACTCCGGTCACCGTGTCGGCCGACACGACGGCGGGGGCGCGGTTCTCCCGCACCCCCGCCGCGCAACCTTCCGGCCTCAGCTCTTCGCCGCCACGCCCTGACGGGCTCGCAGGTCGAGCTCGATCTGCTCCAGCGAGCGGCCCTTCGTCTCCGGGACGAGCCACTTGGTGAGCGCGAACAGCACCACGTTGATCCCGGCGAACAGGAACATCGAACCGCCGATGCCGAGCGAGCCCACCGCGGAGATGAGCGGGAACACCGCGCTCACGATGCCGGTCGCCGCCCAGAGGATGACGCTGCTGACGCCCATGCCCGCCGCGCGGTACTTCAGCGGGAACACTTCGGCCATCATCACCCAGACGACCGCGCCCCAGCCGAGTTCGTAACCGACCAGGTACAGCACCATCATCACGAGCATCAGGATGCCGCGGGTGCCGGTGTCGTGGACGTTCAGCACCACGAGCCCGGCGGCCACCAGCGTGATCACCATGATCACGTTGCCGATGAGCAGCAACGGCTTGCGGCCCCAGCGGTCCACCACGAACACGACCCACGCGGTGAACAGGAACTTCGTGACGCCCAGCAGCACGCCGGACAGCAGCGCGGCCTGCGTGGCGAACCCGAGGCCGATCAGCATCGTCGGGAAGTACGCGTTGATCGCGTTCACGCCGCTGAACTGCTGGCCGACCGCGAGCAGGGCGGCGACGATCATCATCGGCCGCACGAAACCGGAGAACAGGTCGCGGAACCGCGGCTTGTCCTCGGTGTCCATCTGGATCACGCCGCGGATGGTCGCGATCTCCTCGTCGAGGTCCACGGTGTTGCCGTGCGCGCTCGCCAGGACCCGCCGCGCCTCGTCTTCCTGGCCGTTCTTGACCAGCCAGCGTGGCGTCTCCGGCAGGAACGCGAGCCCGACGAGCAGGATCGCCGCGGGCACGATCGCGCCGGCGAACATCCAACGCCACGCCGAAATCGGGCCGAGCCAGTAGCTGACCAGGAACGCGATCAGGATGCCGAGCACGATGAAGATCTGGTTCAGCGCGCCCATCGCGCCGCGCAGCCGCGCCGGCGCCAGCTCGGAGAGATAGGTCGGGACCGTCGAAGACGACAACCCGATCCCGAGCCCGATGATCAGGCGCGAAATCACCAGCAGCGCGAACGTCGGCGAGAAGGTCGCCGCCAGCGTGCCCACGATGACGATCGCCGCGGCGACCATGATGGTGCGCCGCCGGCCGAGGGCTTCGTTGATGCGGCTGGAGAACAGCGCGCCCACGATGGCACCGACCGAGAGACTGGCGGTGATCACGCCCTTGTCCCAGGCGGTCAGCGACCACGCTTTCCCGATGAACGGGAGCACCCCGGAGATCACCCCGAGGTCGTATCCGAACAGGATTCCGCCGAGTGCGCCGAAGAAGTACAGAGTTGTTCGGCTGATTTGCCGTGGCGGGGCCGTCTGCGTCATTGCCGGGTCGCCTCTTTCATAGGTCCAGTCCAGCCAGCGGCCACCACACTCACACGCCGGAAAAAACCGGGCAAGACAGTCCTTGATAACGATTCAGAAACGTGATCGCTGTTCACATATGTGATAGCGGCTGGCGCACAACATTACTCCGTACGCCGAATCTCCATTCACAACCTCGAATCCGTGCACTGTGGACACGGATCGCCCCGGAAAGCGGTTCAGGAATCCATTGTGGACACGCGGGACGGCGCTGCGGGTGAAAGCGCTCCCGGATCCGGCGCTCGGCGACCGGACGTCGTCGGCGTTATACACCGACGGAGAAAGGGTGGTGGGCGGACGCAGCGGAGGGGGTTCAACCCACCCCCAGGTGGTTGAACCCCCTCCGCGCCCCCAGACCGGACCGCCGCTCCGAGCAGCCGCAGCCTGCTCGGGGCCGATGTCCGATGTCTGTCGAGTACCACTTTCCTCGGTACCGGCATCCGCCGCCATTCCTGCCCGGCGGGCAGTTTTTCGGGCGCACGCACCCCGCCTGAGCTGCGGAAATCGTAGATCGAGGTACAGAAATACCCAGCCGGGCCGGCAAAAATTACCCGGTCACGCGCTTTCCAGCACGACCTTGCCGACGTGGGCGCCGGACTCCAGGTGCTTGAACGCGGCCGCGACGTCGTCGAAGGCGAACCGGCGGTCGATCACGGGCCGCAGGCCGGTTTGTTCGATGGCGCGGTTCATGGTCTGGAACGTCTCGCGGGAGGCGTTGGTGAGACCGCGCAGGGTCAGCTGCTTGACCAGCACGAGCACCGGGTCGGCCGCGCCCTCGTGGGTGAGGACGCCGGCGACGCTGACGTGCCCGCCGACCCGCGCGGCGAGCATCGACTGGCCGATCGTGCCACCCCCGCCCACGTCGACGACGTGGTCGACGCCGCCACCGGCCAGCTCCGCCGCGGCGAGCCCCCACTCCGGGGTGGTCGTGTAGTTGATCGTCTCGGCCGCGCCGAGCTCGCGCAGCCGCGCCAGCTTCTCGTCCGAGCTGGAGGTCGCGATGACGCGGGCGCCGGCGACTGCGGCGAACTGCAACGCGAACGTCGACAGGCCACCGCTGCCCAGGGTGAGCACGGTCTGGCCGGGGAACACCCCGCCTTCCTCGACGACCGCGCGCCACGCCGTCACGCCGGCGCTGGGCAGCGTCGCGGCCTCGGCGTAGTCCAGGTGCGCGGGCACGGCCACCAGCGCGTCCTCGGGGAAGACGGCGTACTCGGCCAGCGTCCCGTCGAGCGAGCCGAACAGGTCGTCCGCGGTCTTCTCCGGCGTGCCGGGACCCGCGAGCCAGTTCGGGAAGTACGTCGCCGCCACGCGGTCGCCCGTGGACCACGCGCGCACGCCGTCGCCGACCCCGACGACCTCGCCCGCGCCGTCCGACAGCGCGACGACGTCCGGCTTGACCGGCTTCGGGTAGAACCCCTTGAGGATCATCAGGTCGCGGGCGTTGACCGCCCAGCCGTGCAGCCGGACCAGGACCTGGCCGGGGCCGGGTTCGGGGGCGTCACGCTCGCCGAGGACGAGTCCGGCGCCGGGACGCGGCAGGGAAAAGTACTTCACAGCGGCTCCAAGGAGGTGGGAAACCCATCAACAGGGCCAGTGTGTCGAAGTCGCCAGCTCTTCGTCGACCATCACGAGAAGATCCGGGGTCAGTTCGGCGAGCGACGCCGGGAAGTGCCGGACCCCGAGCCCGGCCATGAACTCCCGCTGCCGCGCGTGCGCCGGGCTCGACGGGAACCCGACGAAGCCGGCGCCGTGCCCACGGGCGTCGGCGGCCACCCGGCTCACGTCGTCGACGAACACGATCTCGTCGAACGCGACGTCGAAGACCGTGCGGGCGATGTGCTCGACACCCGGCCGATGCTCGTTGATGCTCACGTACGGCACTTCGGCGTCGAGCAGCGCGGTGAAGTCGCCGAGGTACCGGTCGAACGTGTGCTCCCGGGTGCGCCCGCCGTAGCAGACCAGCCGCACGGGCAGCCCGCCCAGCGCCGTCAGGCAGTCCTGGACGCCTTCCGCGACGCGGATCGGGTGCGCCCGCAGGTAATCCTGCCGCGCGGCCCACAGCTGCTTCAGCGTCTCCTCGGCCGGCTGGTCCAGCTCGCAGAGCCGGGTGATCTTCTCGGCGACGACGAGGTCGCGCAGCCCGATCACGTCCCGTTCGGCTTCGGCGTCGTACACCCCGCCGTGGTCGGCGACGAACCGCGCGATCATGCCCAGGTAGGTGTCGTCGATGAGCACGCCGTCGCAGTCGAGGGCGACCACGCGCAGCTTCCGCAGGGCGCTCACCGCTGCGCGAACACTTCCCGCGCGGCCGCGATCGCGTTGAGCGCGGCGGGGAAGCCGCAGTAGAAGGCCAGGTGCAGGATCGTCTCGACGATCTCCTTCTCGGTCCCGCCGACGTTGAGCGTGGCGTGCAGGTGGACCTTCAGCTGCGGGGTCGCGGTACCGAGCGCGACGCACGCGGCGATCGTGACGATCTCGCGCAGCCGCAGGGTCAGGTGCGGCCGGGTGTAGATCTCGCCGAAGGTGAACTCGACGATGTACCGGGCCAGGTCGGGCGCGATGTCTTCGAGCGCCCGGGCGACCTTCTCCCCCGCGTCGCCGTCGACGGCCTTCATCGCGGCCAGGCCGCGCTCGTAGCGGTCCTCGATGCCGGCCCACGGCACGTCCGCCGCGGCACCCGTCGGCGGTTGTTCGGCCGGGAGGGTGGCGAACACGGTCTTCAGCTCCCCCAGCGCGTTCAGGGTCGCCGGGAACCCGGCGAACGAGCTGATCTGGATGGCCGTCTCGACCAGCTGACGGCGGGTGCAGCCGACGTTCAGCGCGGCCTTGGCGTGGAACTGCAGCTGCGAACCCGCGTAGCCCAGCGCGATGAGCGCGGCCACCGTCGCCAGCTGGCGATCCGGGAGCGGGAGGCCGGGCCGGTGGTAGACGTCGCCGTAGATGAACCCGACGCACTGTTCCCCGAACGCGCCTTCGCCGATGCTCTCGAACAGGTCCAGCACCGCCGGGCGCTCGACCCCGCCGAGCTGCTGGATCAGGGCCAATCCCTGGGCGAAGGACGCGGCAGCGTGGTCCTGCTCCGGCACGTCGGACATCGTCGTGAGGTTCCTTCCGCGGTGGTGGTGGGTCCCGGTTCAGCCGAGGTAGGCCCGGGTGGCCTGGTCGGCCTTGCGGCGTTCGAGGGTGTCGATGCGTTCCAGCCGGATCATCGCGTAGTCGATGCCGGCCGTGGCGACGGTGCGCCCGTGCTGGCGCACCACCGCTGAGGCGCGGAACTTCAGGTGGTGCTCCCGCTTGACGTCGGACTCCTCGATGCGCGACTCGACGGTGGCCGGGAGCGGGAACAGGAAGTCCTCGAAGGACATGTCGATCCGCTTCCACACCCCCGCGTAGCCGGCCGAGGTCAGGGCGGGGCGGACCGCGGTCTCGAACTGCGCGATGCAGATCTGGCGCATCGCCTCGATGATCACGATGCCCTGCACGTGTTCGCCGGTGTGGTGGTCGAGGACGAGCTCGTTGTCGCGGTGCACGTGCAGGTCGGCGACGCAGAGCGTGGCCTCCGGGCTGTGCACGCCCGCGAGCAGGACGTTCTCCGCGCGGTGCTTGTGGACGATCGCCGGGGCGGCCTGCAGCGGCCGGAACGCGGCCGGGTCCGCCAGGCACACCGAAGCCTCGCTCTTCTCGGCGGCGGCTTCCAGCAGGTCGCAGTCCGTCCCGTCGATGCCCTGGCCGGGGTGGACGACCCAGGTGCAGCCGGCCAGGTCCGGGCCGTCGGACGTCATCAGGGCCAGCAGCCCCGAAACCGTGAACACCTGGTCGCCGCGAGCGAAGCGGGCGAAGCGGTCGGCGACCACCACGACGTGCCGGCGGGTGAGGCCGGGCAAGGCCCAGTCCGGGGCGGCGTCGGCCGGTCCGGCGGGACTGTCGTGGGGTGCCCGGCACGCAGAACCATCAGGTCCTGCCATCGGCACCTCCATCCGGATCTGGTCGAAGTCAAGGCCGCGCCGACGCCTGCGCGTCCACAAGAGCCTCCGCGAGGTTCCGGGCCGTCGTGACCGAGCGCCAGCGCGGACCGGACAGCTCGGCGGCGAGGACCTTGAGCATGGCACGCACCATGTCCGGCTGTCTGCCCACATCCGCGATCAGGAGTGGTTCCACTTGGGCCGCGGCCCCCTCGAGATCGTCGAGCAGCAGGTGCGTGCGGCCCGTGTCGATCCGGATCATCGGGTCCATCGCTTCCCAGCGGTTCTCGAGCGACAGCTTCTCGTAGGCCTCGCGCGCGGTCCCGAACTCGCGCAACGCCGCGGCAGCCTGCCCGACCGAGAGCAGCGAGGTGCCGGCCATGTAGTGGCGGCGGTCCTTGGTGATGTTGAAGAACCGGTCTTCGCCGCCGGCCCCGAGCTCCGGGTCCTCGATGCTGGTCCAGCGCGCGATCGCGTCCAGCACCTGCGGCTCGGCCCGCACGGACGACCACCCGCGCGCCTCGGCGAGGATCAACGGCGCGTCGGTGAGCCGCCCGCCGGCCTTGTAGTTGAGCCCGTCGGCGGCCAGTTTCGCGGACTCCACGCCGTTGCCGGCCCAGAACGCCACCCGCGCCTGCGACGTGCGGACCCAGCGCCGGGCCAGCAGGTCGTCGGCGTACTGGGTGTAGAGCCACGCGGCGGAGTTGAGCTCGCGCGAGAGGCGGTACCGCCCGAGGTCCCCCGCGATCCACGCCATCATCGCGGCGCACTTCGCCCCGACGAGCAGCAGGTCCTGGGTCTGCTTCGGCCGCTGCCGCCCCTTCAGCAGCGCAGCCGTGCGTTCCCCGACGACGGCCAGCTG
The DNA here is from genome assembly GCF_036104975.1 of Amycolatopsis sp. NBC_00355. GTDB lineage: Bacteria > Actinomycetota > Actinomycetes > Mycobacteriales > Pseudonocardiaceae > Amycolatopsis. The sequence continues at coordinate 1,965,830 of NZ_CP107982.1, forward strand.
GCCGAGCGCCGAGTCGGGCGCGGTCCGCGTGTACGCGCCGCCGAGGAAGTTGAGGTCCGACCACAGGTCGTCGAGCTGGACGTCGTCCACGTTGGTCTTGGTGAGCAGGATGGCGTCGTCGAGGGAGCTCGCCCCGACCTCGGTGTCGGCGGCGCGGCCGGGCTCGACGCGGACGATCGAGCGGATCGGGTAGGTCAGCACCGGCGCCGCGTCCCGGGCGGCGGCCGGCGCGACCGTCTCGACGTCGGCGTGGTACTCGGCGAGCTCCTTGGCCGGCAGCTGTTCGAGGTCACGCAGCCCGAGCAGGGACTTCCAGCTCGTGCCGTACACCCGGGCCAGCACCCGCAGCGCCGCGACGGTGGGCCGGACGCCGCGCTCGGGCCACTGCTCGTACTCCCAGATCCGCGTACCGCGCATACCCGCACGGGGGTCACCCGTAAGGGTGTTGTACTGGTGCGCCGCCACGTCGAGCGACAACTCGGACGCCAGCCGCCACGCCGTGCGGGGCGGGACCCGGCATTCGACGATCAGGTTCTCCGCCACGCGGGCCGGGATCGCCTCGTCGGGAAACCCCAGGGCGGCCAAGCGATCGCGCAGCTGTGCACGGTAGGGCTTACTCCCTGGCTTGACCTGTCGACTCATCGTTCATCCAACGATTTCCGGAGTACTGGTGCACCGGTCGACAGTACCGCAGCGTGACAGTGGCGGCCCACGATGTGACAAAGGTGCGGCACAAGTCCCGGACGAACCGGAGGACCGCGACGAGGCAGGAAAAGGGTGGTGCCGGCCGACCTGGGGGTCATCGGCCGGCACCACGGGGCGGGCGAACCCGCCTCGGCCATTATGCATGTGCAGCCGGCCGCGCGCAGCGCCGGACGAACTTCTCACACCTTTCGTGGGACGGGTCAGCCCGCGGCGAGGAAGTGCTGCCGGATCCCGGCGCCGAACGCCGTCGGCGTGCCGTCGTAGGCCGAGATCAGCGCGGGGCCGCTGGAGCAGTTCCAGGTGTTCCAGGTCCAGCCGAGGTAGGACGCCTGGTGGCGGTCGAGCCAGTCCATCAGGCCGGTGACGTAGCCGCTCGCGCAGTCGTTCTCGCCGATTTCACCGGCCACCAGCGGCACGGCCGCCGCGACCGGGGCGAGCTGGCTGTCCCAGCAGGACGCCGAGGCGCAGGTGTTGAAGTTGTACGAGTGCCACGACGCGACCAGGTTGCCCGCCGGGTCGTTCGGCTTGTACTGCAGCCACTGCGTGAGGTCGTTGGAGTAGGCCAGGCCGCCGAGCATGAGCACGTTGGTGGCGCCGGTCGCGCGGACGGCGTTCACGAGCGTCTGCATGCCCGCCACCGCGTAGCCGATGCCGGTGCAGGCGGAGCCGCCGTCGCGCCAGCACGTCCAGGCCGCCGCCGAGCCGGAGACCGCGCGGTCGAGGTAGGGCTCGTTGAACAGGTCCAGGATCGTCGCGTCGTCACCCTTGAACGTGTTCGCGACCGACGTCCACAGGTCCACCGCGTGCGCGGCGTCGGTCATCGGCTTCTGGCACGTCGAGTTCACGTCGGCGCACGCCGAGGAGTTCCCGGTGTAGGCGCCCTGGGTCCAGTGGAGGTCGAGGATCGCGATCAGGCCGTTCCGGTGCAGCAGGTCCACATAGGACTTGAGCGCGGCGCGGTAGGTCGCGCCGGCGTAGGCGGGCTCGACGTTCGGCAGGCCGAGCCAGCAGTCCTCGTTGAACGGCACGCGCACGACGTTCGCGTGCCAGCTCTTGATCGCGGCCACCGAGGCGGCGTCCATCGGGCCGTCGAAGATCCCGTTGCCCTGCACGCAGGCGAATTCACCGCCGGAGCGGTTGACGCCGCGCAGCGTGACGGGCGTGCCCGCGCTGTCGGCCAGCCGGTTGCCCGCCACGTGCAGCGCGGGCGCGCCCCCGGCCGGCGGGGTCGTGGTGGTCGTCGTCGGGGGCGGGGTCGTGGTGGTCGGGGGTGGCGTGCCGCCGCACGGCGCGCCGTTCACGCTGATCGACGCCGGCGCGGTGTTGGTGCCGCTGTAGCCGAAGTTGGCCCCGGCCGTGACCGAGGCGTTCGGGGCGACGGTGCCGTTCCAGCCCGCCGGGGTGACGGTGACCGTCTTGCCCGTCTGGGCCCAGGTGGCGTTCCAGCCCTGCTGGAGCTGCTGGTTGCCGGCGTAGGTGTAGCTGATCTGCCAGCCGGACAGCGGGGCCGTCCCGACGTTCTTCAAGGTCAGGTTCGCGGTGAAGCCACTCCCCCAGTCGTTCACGGTGTAGCCGACTTCGCAGGCCGTCGCCGCCGCGGCCGGCGTCGGCGTGCCGAGGGTGAAGGCCGTCGTCGCGCCGACGACGGCGAGCGCGCTGAGGGCGCCGAGCAGTGCTGGACCGGAACGCATCGATCACTCCTTTGTACACGACGAGAAAATGAGAGCGCTCCCAGCAACGGTGGACCCTAGCGCGCGGCCCGGCGGCTGTAAACCTCGTGGCGAACTCCCGCGAACACTCCGGAATCCACTCCAACGGCGGCATCCGGCCGACTCGGGCGGTGGCTCAGCGCGATCGGGACATTTCTTTCCTGACAACAGGTTCGGCCGTTCAGGAGTGTTCAGTACCCGATCCAGGCGGAACGGCCCCGGAAAGCCGCCCACCGGATCGGGCCGCGTCCGGGTCGCGCTTTACAACAACGACACGACGGGGTTACCTTCTCGTCGGCTGGAAGCGCTCCCATGCCAGGTCACGATCGCCAGAACGTGACCACGAAACACCAGGGGCGCCGCGGTTTCCGCCGCGGCGTCCCTGTTCGTGTCCCGTGGGCGCGCCCCGAGTCCCGTGTCCTGGGAGAGGAGCCCCGATGAAGAGGTTCGCCGGAGCCCTGGCCGGGCTCTGCCTCGCCGCGGCGAGTACCACCGCGGTCCTCGCCGCGAGCCCGGCCGCCGCCGCCCCCGCCTGCGGCGTCGACTACCGCGTCGACCAATGGTCGACCGGGTTCACCGCCCAGGTGACCGTCACGAACGGCGCCACCGCGCTCTCGTCGTGGACATTGTCGTGGCACTACGCGGGGACCCAGGCGGTGACGTCCGGCTGGAACGCCACGGTCCGCCAGTCCGGCACGGCGGTGACCGCGGAGAGCCTGTCCTACAACGCGTCCCTGCCCGCCGGCGGCACCGTGACGTTCGGCCTGCAGGGCACGTACTCCGGCAGCAACCCGGTGCCGGTGGACTTCGCGCTCAACGGCGTCTCGTGCGGTGGCGACGCCCCGCCCACGCCGACCACCACGACCACTTCCGCGCCACCGCCCGCGGGGTGCGCCGACGTCTGCGACGACTTCGAGCAGCAGACCGGCACCACCCCGGGCGGGCGATGGACGGTCGGCGCGGCGAACTGCCAGGGCACCGGCACGGTCACCGTCGACAGCACGGTCGCGCACTCGGGCACCCGCTCGGTCAAGGTCACCGGCCAGGGCGGCTACTGCAACCACGCCTTCCTCGGCACGGCTCTCGCCGCCGGGAGCGTGCGGTACGGCCGGTTCTGGGTCCGCCACACGACCCCGCTGCCCACCGGGCACGTCACGCTGATGGCCCTGCGGGACACCGCGGACGGCGGCCGCGACCTGCGGGCGGGCGGCCAGAACCGGGCCCTGCAGTGGAACCGCGAGTCCGACGACGCGACCCTGCCCGCGCAGAGCCCGGCCGGCGTCGCGCAGAGCGTGCCGCTGCCCACCGGGACCTGGTCGTGCTTCGAGTTCGGGATCGACGGCCCCGGCGGGCAGCTGCGGACCTGGCTGAACGGCACCGAGGTACCCGGCCTGGTCGCCGACGGCGTCCCCACTCCCGACGTCGACCAGCAGTGGCTGGCCCGGGCGTGGCACCCGTCGCCGGCCGACCTTCGGCTGGGCTGGGAGAGCTACGCCACCGACGCGGACACCCTCTGGTTCGACGACGTCGCGACCGGCCCCGCGCGGATCGGCTGCTAGGCACCGCCCTCTAAGCGACGATGCGGTCGATCTCGGCCAGCTCCTCGTCCGTGAAGTCCAGGTTCGCGACCGCCGCGACCGTGTTCTCCAGCTGGGCCACGCTGCTCGCCCCGATCAGCGCCGAGGTCACCCGGCCGCGGCGCAGGATCCACGCGATCGCCAGCTGCGCCAGCGACTGGTCACGCCGCTCGGCGACGTCGTTCAGCGCGCGGATCCGGCCCAGGGTCTCCTCGGTGATCCGGTCCTGGGTCAGGAACGGGCTGGCCCCCGCCGCGCGGGAGTCGGCCGGGATGCCGTCGAGGTAGCGGTCGGTCAGCAGGCCCTGGCTCAGGGGCGAGTACGCGATCGAGCCGACGCCGTGCTCGGCCAGGGTGTCCAGCAGGCCGTCCTCGACCCAGCGGTTGAGGATCGAGTACGACGGCTGGTGGATCAGCAGCGGCGTGCCGAGTTCGCGCAGCGCCCGCAGCGCGGCCTCCGTCTGCTCCGGCGAATAGTTGGAGATACCGGCGTAAAGCGCTTTCCCCGACCGGACCGCCGTGTCGAGGGCACCCATGGTCTCCTCGATCGGGGTGTCCGGGTCCGGCCGGTGCGAGTAGAAGATGTCGAAGTGGTCCAGACCGGTGCGGGCGAGGCTCTGATCGAGGCTCGCGAGGACGCTCTTGCGGGAGCCCCATTCGCCGTACGGGCCGTCCCACATCAGGTAGCCCGCCTTGGACGACACCAGGATCTCGTCACGGTACGGCCGGAAGTCGGCCGCGTAGTGCCGGCCGAAGTTCGCCTCCGCCGCACCCGGCGGCGGGCCGTAGTTGTTGGCCAGGTCGAAGTGCGTCACCCCGAGGTCGAACGCCCGCCGCAGCACCGCGCGCTGGACGTCGAGGGGCTTGTCGTCCCCGAAGTTGTGCCACAGGCCGAGCGACACGGCGGGCAGCTTGAGCCCGCTGCGCCCGGCGCGCCGGTACGGCATGCCCGCGTACCGGTCCTCGGCGGCGACGAAAGGCGACATGGTTCTCCTTGTCGGGAGGGAAAAGGCTCCCGCAGTCTACGGGCGTGATCAGCTTCCTTCGACGATCGCGCCCCGGTCGAGCGACAGCGCCCCGGCGAACGACACGCCCGGCGCCAGCACGGGCAGCAGCGTCGCCTGGTAGGCGTGGTAGACGTCCGGCTTGCCCGCCCAGACCGTCGCGGCGGGCCGGTTGCGCGGGTCCAGTTCGTGGTGCCACGAACCGCGTTCACGGTCGACGAAGCAGGCTTCGGCGTGCGCGCACCACTGTTCGAACCGGGCGAGGTAGGCCGGGTCGCCGGTCTCCTGGTGCAGGGTCCACGCGGCGGCGATGGCCTCGGCCACCACCCAGTGGAGGCGGTTGCGCACCACCGGGACGCCGTCGAAGCCGGTCGTGTACACGAAGCCGGGGTGGCCGTCGACGGCCCAGCCGTCCCGCACCGCCGTGGCGAACAACGCCTCCGCGTCCGGTAGCAGCCACTCCGGCGCTTCGGCGCCGAGCGCGCGCTTCAGGTGTACCGCCAGGCGGGACCACTCGAGCAGGTGCCCGATGGTGACGCCGAACGGCCGGAACGGGTGCGCCGGCTCGTCCCGGTTGAACTCCAGCAGCACGCGCCAATCCGCGTCGTAGTGCTCCGGCAGGCGCCAGCCGTGCGCGCGGGCTTCGCCGTGCACCAGGTGCTCCACAATGGACAACGCGCGGGCGGCCCAGACCGGGTCGCCGGTGACATCGTTGACAGAGAGCAGCGCTTCGACCGTGTGCATGTTGGCGTTGGCGCCGCGGTAGGCCTCCAGCCGCGTCCAGCCGCGGTCCCAGACGTCGGCGACCAGGCCCGGCCCGGCCTCCCAGAACCGGCGGTCGACGACCTCGAGGGCTTCCGCCAGCAGCGCGTCCGCGCCGTCGGCCCCGGCCGCGACGGCGCTCGTGGCCGCCAGCACGACGAACGCGTGCTCGTAGGCGCGTTTCCCGTCGTCCACCGGGCCGGCCGCGGTCGCCGAGGCGAACCAGCCGCCGTGCTCGGCGTCCCGCAGCAGCCCGGTCAGCGCCGCGACGCCGTGCGCGACCTGCTCCGCCGCGCCCGGCACGCCTTGCAGCGAAGCGAGCGCGAAGACGTGCGTCATCCGGCAGGTGATCCACGTTTCGACGGGCCGGTCGAGCACCGGGTGCCCGGTGTCGTCGAGCCAGGCGAAGCCACCCGCGGGGTGCGCCGCCGGGGCGGCGAAACCGAGCAGCCGGGCGGGTTCGGCCCGCACCCAGGCGGGAACCGAAGACGGAATGTCCACTTTCCGACAACCTTGCCTTTCTCGACTGACCAGCCCGTGATCGGCTGCCTTTCCCAAGGTATGCCAAAGCTCGCGCGCGGGTCACCCGCCCCCTGCGGGAGATGTTCCGCAAGCCGCCGTCACCGCGTACCCTGACTTTGGGAGCGCTCCCAGTCTTCGACGCACGTAACCCGACGAAGGGACCGACGTGACCAGGAGACGAAGTACGATCCTCGCCGCCGTCACCGTCTTGGTGGCGAGCCTGACCGCCGTGCTGCTGAACACGGGCACCGCCGAAGCGCACGGCGCCCTGATGAAACCGGGCAGCCGGACCTTCCTGTGCTGGCAGGACGGGCTGAGCTCGACCGGCCAGATCATCCCGCAGAACCCCGCCTGCTCGGCCGCGGTGGCCACCAGCGGCGCCAACTCGCTGTACAACTGGTTCGCCGTGCTGCGCTCCGACGGCGCCGGGCGCACCCGCGGCTTCATCCCGGACGGGAAGCTGTGTTCCGGCGGGAACCCGAACTACGCCGGGTTCGACCAGGTCGGCGACTGGCCGCTGACCCACCTCACCGCCGGGGCGTCGTTCGACTTCTCCTACAACGCGTGGGCGGCCCACCCGGGCTGGTTCTACACCTACGTGACGAAGGACGGCTGGGACCCGTCGCAGCCGCTGACCTGGAACTCGCTGGAGGACCAGCCGTTCCTGACCATCGACCACCCGCCGGTGACCGGCCAGGTGGGGACCGTCGACGGCCAGTACAAGTGGACCGGCGCGCTGCCGGCGGGCAAGTCGGGACGGCACGTCATCTACTCGGTCTGGAAGCGCTCCGACAGCGCCGAGACGTTCTACGGCTGTTCGGACGTCACCTTCGACGGCGGCCACGGCGAGGTCACCGGCGTGCACGATCCGGGCACCCCGCCGACCACGCCGACGACGCCGACGTCTCCCCCGCCCACCGGCGGCTCGTGCATGGCGATGTACCAGATCACCAACACCTGGAGCGGCGGCTACCAGGCCACGGTGACGATCATGAACCACAGCACGACGGCGTATTCCGGCTGGCAGGCGGGCTGGACGCTGCCCGCGGGCCAGACGGTCGGCAGTGTCTGGAACGGCACGCTGAGCCAGTCCGGCTCGGTGGTCACAGTCCGCAGCGCGGACTGGAACGGCCGGGTCCCGCCGGACGGCGAGACGACGTTCGGCCTGGTCGTGAACGCGTCCGGGACCAACCCGGCCCAGCCGTCCCCGACCTGCCAGGGCACCTGAGGCCGAAGTCCGTGAATGGCCCGTCGAGGGACTCGAAGTCCCTCGACGGGCCATTCACGGACCCGGACGCGGGGGGCCGGTGCTGCCGCGGGTGATCAGGGTCGGCGGTGACGTGCAGACGTCGCCGGGGTCGCCGCCCGTCAGCAGGTCCCGCAGCACCGACACCGCGAGCGCGCCGAACTCCGCTACCGGGCGCCGGACCGCGGACAGCGCCGGGCGGACCAGGCGGCAGAGGGCCGAGTCGTCCCAGGCCACCACCGAGACGTCGCCCGGCACCGCCAAGCCCAGCTCCCGCAGCGCGGTGAGCCCGGCGACGGCGAGGACGTCGGTGTCGAACAGCAGCGCGGTCGGCGGGTGCGGCCCCGCCAGCACACGGCGGGTAGCGCCCGTGCCGGCGTCGCCCGACAGGTCCGTGTGGACGGTCCGGGCACCGGGCAGGCCCAGCCGGTCCGCCACGGCGGCGAACGCCTCGGCCCGCACCCGCGACCGCACCAGCACGGCCGGCCCGGCGATCCACGCGACCCGGCGGTGCCCGAGCCCGGCCAGGTAACCGAGCACCTCGCCGACCGCGGCGGCGTCGTCCATCCGCACGGACGGGACGCCCGGGTGGCCGAGCGGCCCGCCCAGTGCCACCGCCGGCAGACCGATCCGGGGCAGTTCGGCGATCCGGACGTCGTCGCGCCGCGGGCCGGTGAGCAGCACGCCGTCGGCCCGCCGCTCGCCGTGCCAGCGCCGGTAGACCGCCAGTTCGGCGGCGTGGTCCGGGGCGACCTGCAGGATCAGCGACGCCGCCCCGAGCTCGCGCTGGATCCCGGTGAGCAGGGCCGGGAAGACCGGTTCGACGCCGAGGACGTCCGCGGGCCGGGCCAGCACCATCCCGACCGCCCCGGCGCGGCCGCCCGACAGGGCCCGCGCGGTGCTGCTCGGCGCCCAGCCCAGTTCCCGGGCGATCGCGGTGATCCGGTGCCGGGTCGCCTCCGAAACGCCGGGGCGGCCGTTGAGGGCGTAGGAAACGGCCCCTTTGGACACTCCGGCCTCGCGGGCGATGTCGGTGATCGTCGGACGCTTCATCGCGCTCCTCCACGGGACCCGTTGCACCACAAGAACTCGACCCCAGTGCTTAACCGATTCATCGCGTGCCCGTGTCCGTCCGGACACCCGCAGTCGCCCACCTTGACACCCGTGGCCTGCGGAAACAAGACTCCAATCGGGAGCGCTCCCACCCTCGTGTGCGAGCGCGAGTCGCGAACCGGGAGTGCGCACGCGTGAGGAAGTTCCGAAGAACACTGGCGGCCGTCACGGCCGCCGTCCTGCTGGTCCTGACCGGGGGCTGCGGCCCCGCCACGCCCGAGAGCTTCACGCTCACGCTGGCGACGTTCGGGCAGTTCGGCTACGACGACCTGATCCCGGGGTACGAGTTCACCCACCCCGGGCTCACCATCCGCCAGGTCCGGACCGAGCAGGGCGGCCCGTACCACCAGGACCTGCTGGCCAAGCTGCAGAGCGGGCAGGGCCTGGCCGACGTCCAGGCCGTCGAGGAGGGCCATCTCGCCGACGTGCTCGCGCAGTCGGCGAAGTTCGCCGACCTGGCCGAGGTCGGCCCGCCCGACGTCAAGCCCGGGCGCTGGCTGGAGTGGAAGTACGAGGCCGGGCGCAGCAAGGACGGCAAGCTCGTCGGGTACGGGACCGACATCGGCCCGCTCGCCCTGTGCTACCGCAAGGACCTCCTCGACGCCGCCGGGCTGCCGACCGACCCCGGCTCGGTGAAGACGATGTTCGCCACCTGGGACAGCTACTTCAAGGCCGGCGAGCGGTACGTCAAGCGCTCGAAGGGCAAGGCCTGGTTCGACTCCGCCGCGCAGAACTTCAACGCGATGGTCAACCAGCTGCCGGTCGGCTACCTCGACCGGCAGGACCGCCCGACACTGGCGACGAACACCGCGCTCGAGGCCGCCTGGAACCAGGTCACCACGGCCGTCGAGCAGGGCCAGTCGGCCGGGCTGACGGCCTTCGCCGACGACGGCAACGCCGGCCTGCGCAACGGGACGTTCGCGACGAAGGTCTGTCCATCGTGGATGCTCGGCGCCATCGAGCAGGAGGCCGGAACCGCCAACGCGGGCAAGTGGGCGATCACCGACGCGTTCCCGGACGGCGGCGGCAACTGGGGTGGCTCCTACCTCACGGTGCCGGCGGCGAGCCCGCACCAGCGGGAGGCCGCCGCGCTGGCCGCCTGGCTCACCGCGCCGGAGCAGCAGCTGCACGCGTTCCGGGCCAGCGGCAACTTCCCCAGCCAGGTCGACGCCTTCGCCTCCCCCGACCTGCTCAGCGAGATGAACGGCTACTTCGGCGGCGCGCTGAGCGGGCAGGTCTTCGTCGCGCAGGCCCGCAAGGTCGGGAAGCCGCAGTACAAGGGCCCCGGCGACGGGAAGATCCAGGAGACGGTCGTCGCGCCCGCGCTCAAGGCCGTCGAGCAGGGCGCCGACCCCGCCGCGGTCTGGCAGCAGGTGAAGCTGGGGGTGAGCCAGGTCGTGCCCTGACCGGAAATCCGCTGGAACGGGGGCGCCGGAGCGGGCAGGGTGGCGAGCATGACCACTCCCCTGCCCGCGCCCTGGCAGCGCTTCGGGGTCCGGCGCCCCGGTCCCGCCGATCACCTTCCCGTGCTGGCCCTCCTCGACGACTGGTGGGGTGGCCTCGGCGGCGAGGAAGGCGTGCGGCAACGGGCGCTCCTCCTGCCGAAGCTGATGTTCCAGCACTTCGGCGACAGCAGTTTCCTGGTTACGTCGGACGAACGGATCGTCGCGTTCCTGATCGGGTTCCTGTCGCAGTCGCGGCCGGACGAGAGCTACATCCACTTCGTCGGCGTCGATCCCGCCGAGCGCGGGCACGGCCTCGGCGCCGCGCTCTACGAACGGTTCTTCGCCCACAGCCGGGCACACGGGCGCTCGGTCGTCCGGGCGATCACGTCGCCGCAGAACAGTGGTTCGCACGCGTTCCACACCAGGATGGGGTTCGTCACCGAACCCGGGCCGAAGGAGTTCGAAGGACGGCCGGTCCAGCCCGACTACGACGGGCCCGGGCTGGACCGGCTCTCGTTCCGGAAGGACCTCAGCCCGACAGGCTGAACGTCTTCACACCCAGCCCGGTCTGGCCCTGCCACGGCTCGAAACCGAACTGGACACTCGTCAGGTACCAGGCGTCGCTGATCTTGCCCCGGCTCACCGCGTCCCGGGTGAAGTCCGTGAGGTTGACGCCGAGGCTGTCGGTGCCGCTGGTCCGGACGTAGGAGATGACGTTCCAGCCGATGTTGCCGAACCAGACGTTCCAGGTCGCGCCCGCGAGCTGCGCGGTACCGATGACACCGCCGACCGGCTGTGGGGCGCCGCGGTGGTTGCCCCAGATCATCACCTCGGCGCCGGTGTTCTGCCCGGCCGGGCGGGGATTCGGGTCGTACCAGACGTCGTAGGAGGCGTCCCACTGTCCGGCTTGGACGGTGGTGTAGTCCACCCGGGACGTCAGGGAGCCGAGGGACCGGACCTGGCGGGGCAGGCCGCTGCCGGTGCTGCAGTTGCCGTAGTGGCAGCCGGCGTAGACCGACGGGTAGCTGCCCGGCGCGCCGTTCGTCGGCCGGTTGTGTGACGCCGTCGTCACACTGAAGCCGGTGCCGGACACCGAGAGGCACTGGGTCGTGTCGTCACCCCAGTTGTTGTTCTGCACGATGTAGCGGCCGCCCTGGATGCGCAGCGAGCCGTACTTGTCGCACAGCTGCGTGTCCGCGGCCGCCGGTGGCGCGGTGAGCACGACACCGCCGGACAGCAGCACGGCCGCGGCTCCGAACGACGCCATTGTGGCTCGTAGCCGGTTGCTCATGAAGACTCCTTCCGGTTGCGGAACGGGTGGAAACCCGGGCCGGACGGCGGCTGCGCAGGCACCGCCCGGCCCGGGAGATCGGTTACTGCACCGCCGGGTAGGCGTTCTGGACCAGCTGCTCGAACTGGGCCTCGAACCACTTGCCCGACAGCGGCGAGTTCGGCAGGGCGCCGGTCAGGTTGCCGCCGTTGGCCTGATCGCTGCCGTGGAAGGTCGGGTCGCACATCCCGTCGAAGCCCTTGCCTTCGTCGTTCGGGATCTGCTGGCTCGCGCCGTCGGACTCACCCGGCGGCTTGATCCAGACGTAGGCGTCGAAGTGCGCCGCGGGCGACGCGGTGGGCCGCACGCCGAGCCCGGCCCCGCTCTGGTTGCACCAGTTGCCGCGGTGCAGCCGCCGGTCGATCCGCCCGGAGTTCACATAGCTGTCCACAGTGGACCCCGACGCGCCGGTGGGCCGGGCCGAGCCGCCCCAGCCGTTGCGGGAGGTGTCGATCAGCATGCCGATGCCGCTCGGCAGGCCCGCGGAGACGAACGCGTTGTACATCGCCGTCGCGAACGGCACCTCGGCGAAGTACGGGTTCCACTGGTAGAACGTGGCCGACCGGAGGGGCTGGCCGCCGACGTTGAGGCTCGAGTCCGGCAGGTTCGGCTCGGTGAGCGGGGTGTAGTTCGCCGTGTCGCTGATGAACCCGTCGATGCTGTTCACCCCGGCGGTCGTCCCCTGCAGCGTCTGCTTGACCAGGTTGACGAACGGGCCGAAGTTGCTGTCCCAGCCCAGCCACGCCGAGTGCGCGATGTCGAGGTAGTTGTAGACGTTCGAGATCGCGTGCAGCTTGTTCAGCGCGTACTGGATGCCCTGGGTGTAGGCCCCGGTCGACTGCGCTTCGGCGCACTTGGCCGTCGCGGTGTTGGTGATCAGGTTGGGCAGCGAGTCCGGTTCGACGACCGCCACGACCCGCAGCGGCGCGTACTTCGAGTCCGACAGGATCGAGGCGATCGGGTCGATGTACTCGCTCTTGTACCGGGCCAGACCGCCCGAGCCGGCCTGCAGCTCACCGTTGGACGCCAGCGCCGCGCAGTCGCGGTTGGGCAGGTCGTAGACGACGATCTGGATCGTCACCGGCGTGCCGCTGCCGCTCTGGGCGAGCGCCGCGTCGAGGTGCCCGCGCAGCCCGCGGGCGCTCGACGTGCCCTCGATCGCCGCGATCCGGTCCAGCCAGACGGCGGTGGAGGTGTTGGCCACCTTGGCCATCTGGGTGCCGAGTGTGCCGCCCTTGGCCGCCGCCGCCGCGGTCACCGACGCCGACCAGTCGGGGTTCACGTACCCCTTGGCCCCGGAGTAAGGGTTGTCCACGTGCGTCCCCGGCTGGGGCGGCGTCGTGGTGGTCGTCGGGGTCGTGGGCGTCGTCGGCGTGGTCGGGGTCGTCGGCGTGGTGGACGGACCGCCCGTGCTGCCGTCGCAGACGACGCCGTTGAGCGAGAACGACGCCGGAACGGCGTTCGTGCCGGAGTACGAGCCGTTGAAGCCGAAGCTCGCGGTCGCGTTCGACCCGAGCGCGCCACCCCACGACGGGTTCTTCGCGCTCACGTGCTTGCCGCTTTGGCTGAAGCTCGCGCTCCAGCCCTGCTGGACCTGCTGGTTGCCGGCGAAGTCCCACTGGACGTCCCAGCTCGAGACGGCGTCGCCCAGGTTGGTCACCGCGAGGTTCGCGGTGAAGCCGGTGTCCCACTGGTTGACGGTGTAGGTCACTTTGCAGCCGCTGGCGGCGGCCGCCGGGCTGCCGCCGGCCACCACCAGGCCGGCCACGACGGCCGCGGCCGTCACCGAGGACGCCACGGCGAGCCGTGACTTCCTCTTCGCGGACCAGAATCCACTCTTCATCGAGTGCGCTCCTTCGGGTTGGGGGATCAGATTGGGGAATCGGGTTGGGGGATCAGGAAGTACAAGGGGTGGCGCCGACGGCGAACCCGGCCGGCGTCCCGCTCGAGGCGCCGGTCGCCTGGAAGCCGATCGACGTCGACGCGCCGCCGGCCAGGTCGGGCGCCCAGGTCGGCGCTTTCGCGGTCGCCTGCGTGCCGGACTGGGTGACGGTGGCGCCCCAGCCGCCGGTGATCTGCGTGCCGGACGCCGCGGTCCAGCCGAGCGACCAGGCCTTCAGCGGGGTGGTGCCGGTGTTCTTCAGCGTCACGGAGGCGACGAAGCCGCCCTGCCACGTGTTGTCGACGTGGTAGGTGACCGCGCAGCTCACCGCGGGTGGCGGATCCGTCGTGCCGCCGCCCGAACCCGTCGGCGGGATCAGGTACGGCTGCAGGATCGCCTGCTTGGCCTGGTTGACGGTCGTCCAGTCGTCGTTGAGGATGCCGCCGGTGTCCCCGGAGTTCGGGTTCCACGACCAGTAGGTGAAGCTCATCCCGGTCGGTCCGGTGCCGGCGTACTTCATCAGCTCCTGCAGCCAGACCTTGTCGCGCGGGTCGGCGAGCGTGGTGCCGAACTCGCCGAGCAGCACCGGCGCGATGTTCTGCTTCTGCAGGTAGCCGAAGAAGTGGTCCCACAGCGCGGGCAGGTTCGCCGGGAAGGCCGGGTCGGAGAACCACGGCTGGGCGAACACCGACGTTGCGTACTCGTGCGCCGAGTAGACCAGCTTGTCCGGTTTGGACAGTCGCACGGGGGACTGCCGGGCGCCGGAGAGGTTGCCGCCCCACCAGCCGCACTGCGGGTCGCCGGTGCCGCTGACGCAGTCGACGCCCTCGACGATGACCAGCCAGTCCGGGTTCGCGGCCAGCACGGCGTTTCCGCCGCGTTCGGCGGCGAGCCGCCAGTCGGTCGCGGTGTCCCCGCACCCCCAGCACGCGCCGCCACCACCCTGGATCGAGTGCGGCTCGTTGTGCAGGTCGGCGCCGATCACCGTGGTGTTGCCCTTGTAGTGCTGGGCGAGCATCGTCCAGTCGGACAGCCAGCGGCTTTCGGGGTAGGCGCTGGTGTACCAGAGCGCGGACTGCGCGCCGGAGTCCGGCCGGTGCTGGTCGAGGATCACGCGCATGCCCTTGGTGCCGGCGTAGGCGATGATCTTGTCGAGCACCTGCAGCCCGGAAAGCCCCTGCAGGTCCGGGTTCTGGACGGCGTCGATGCTGTTCGGCTTGACGCCCGGGTCGAAGAGCTGGTTCGAGTACGGCAGCCGCAGCGTGTTGTACCCGAGGCTCGCCATCTGGTCGAGCATGTCCCGGTAGTTGCGGCTCCACAGGCCGTGCGGCGAGTAGTTGCCGGTCTCGGCGCCGAACCAGTTGACCCCGGTCATCCGGACCGGTGCGCCGGTGGCGTCGACGAGCTGGGAACCGGACGCGTGCCAGTACCCGGTGCCGGTGCCGGCGGCACTTTCACGTGAAAGTGCCGTCCCCAGGTGGGCACTTTCACGTGAAAGTGCCGGGGCGGGGGCCGCGGTGGCCGGGGACGCCGTGAGAACGGCGCCCCCGACCAGTGCGGCGACCGCCAGTGCGAGCAGTCGCTTCATCGAGTGCCTTTCAGCCGAACAGGGCGACGTGGGCGGCGAACGCCGTGGCGATCTCCGACTGCGACCAGAACCGGTGGTAGGTGAACGTCGGGGCGGCGCCACCGTCCAGGTAGGCCTGGACCTTCGGCCACTGCGGATCCGACTTGTAGAACGACCGGATCGAGGTGAACGTCGAGCTCGAGCTGATCGGGTCGCCGTTCGGCATCGTGCCGGTCCAACCGGAGGGCACGTACAGGCCCTGGTCGGTGGTGGCGTTGTAGGCGTCGTCGAACCGGTTGTAGTCCGTCCGGGTCTCCGGCACCGCGATGCCCTGAGTGTCCGCGTTCGCCGACAGCGCCGTCAGCAGCTGCTCCCCCACGCTCTTGGCCTGGGCGTTGCCCGAGCCGGAGGCGTAGTAGAGCAACGTCTTCGACAGCGAAGCCGCCACGCCGACGTCGTTGTTGTAGTTCTTCACCGTGACGTGCAGGCCGTTGTTCGACCCCGGACTGGTGGAACTCCAGGTATCCGGCGCGCCGCTCCAGGTCAGGTCGGCCGGGATCTGGAAGCTCCCGCCGGCACCGACCGTGGTGCCCGCGATGGCCCACGGGACCCACTTGTCGAGGATCTTCTTGGCCCGGGCGTCCTTGGTGGCCTGGTAGTACTCGGCGATGCGTTCCATGCCCCAGGTCTGGAAGCCGAACCACTGGTTGCTCGGCGGGTCGTGCCAGACCGGCGCCTGGTCGTAGAACATGCCGTAGAACGTCGGCGTGCCGCTGGGCGGCGTGCCGTACTGGCCTTCCCAGCTGTTGGTCGCGCCGCCGGCGAGGCCGCCCTCGGACGACTGGAGCCACTGCAGGAACTCCATCTGACGGCCGAGGCTGGTCGCCCAGTCACTCGCGCCGGTCGCCGACGTCACCTTCAGGCCCGGATCGGTCGAGAGCGCGTACGCGGCCAGCGGGTTCTGGTAGCCCTGGTGGGCCGCGCCGTCACCGATCCGCCACGCCCACGCGCTGGACGAGTCCATCGACCCGCCCCAGGCGTAGTACCAGGAGACCAGGTAGTGCTCGCTGTCCTTGCCACTGCCCGCGGGGCAGCTACTCGGGTTGACGCAGTTGCCGATCTTCTTGAAGTACTTGTCGAACAGCGAATACCGCAGGTAGTCGCCCATCTTCGATGCCTTCTTGACGACGGCCGCGACATCGGAGCTCTTGCCCTGGGCGGCCGCCCACTTCTCGGCCTGGAACGCCACCTGCACGGCGCGGGCGTCCGCGTCGGGCGCGTCGGTGTACTTCCACTGCTTCGCGTACGACGAGTCGCCGGTGAACAGGTCGAGGTAGCCGTTCTTGCCGCCGAACTTCAGGACGTCACAGCTGGGCTGGGTGACCGTCTCCCAGACCGACTCCTGCGAACCGCGCTGGAAGGTGTTGATGAACGCCGGGGCGGTGTTGGTGCCGTCCTCGCAGTGGCCGAACTTGTAGATGTTGTCCACGTCGAGCAGCCAGTGCATGCCGTAGACGTCCGGCGAGCCGTAGGCCGCCTTCAGCTCCGCCGCGATCGGGTCGGCGCCGACGGACACGCCGGACTGCAGCTGTGACGGGTACGACTTCGGGCTCGGGTACTCCGCCGCGTAGGTGGCCGGCTTGCTCGCGTTGTAGCCGGAGTTGCCCGGCTGGTCGGCCGCCGACGGGATCGCGTACGTCTCGATCGACGTCCAGGCCGCGTTGAACGGTGTCCAGTCCCCGGTGATCTGACCGTAGGAGGCTTCGAGCCAGAGGTAGTAGCTGAACGCCTCCGACGTCGTCTCGTGCCCGTGGTCGGGCGCCTCGACGATCAGCGTTTCGATCGAGTGGTAGGGCACCAGGATGCTGCCGAACTTGCGGAAGTAGCCGTTGTTCGGGTCCTTGATCTTGTTGTACTGCTTGAGGAACTCGACCTGGTAGTCCGATGTGGACGCCGAGATCTCGGTGACCGTGACGCTGGCCGCGGTGTAGCCGTTGCTGCTCGCGGTGAAGGTCGCGCTGCCGAGCGCTCCCCCGTTGTCGGCGCTCTTCACGGTGACGTTCTGCGGCGTGCTCCAGTTCGCCGTCGTGAAGGTGAGGCTCGCCGGGGTGGCCGTCAGGTCGGTGCTGCCGGTCGTCTTCGCGATCGCGACGGTGACCGGGCTCGTCGGCGCGCCGGCCAGGCTGACCCCGAAGGTCGTCGTACCGCCCTGCTTGACCTGCGCGGTCGCCGGGGTGGCGACGATCGTCGGACCGGACAGGACCTTGACGCTGACCGGGTTCGAGGACGTGGAGGCGCTCTTGTTGTCGTAGGCCTTCGCCGTGATCGAGTAGGTCCCGGCGGGGACGTTGCCCCAGTTGCCTTCGAAGGGCGCGGACGTGTCGGTGGCGAGCAGCGTGTCACCGGCGTAGAACTCGACCTTGCCGACGGTGCCGTCGGTGTCGGCCGCGGTCGCGGCGAGTGGGATGGTGGCCGGGGCGTAGTAGGTACCGGTCGAGGTGGGCGAGGTCAGGCTGACCGTCGGGGCCTTGTTGGCGCCGGTGCACGCGGAGCCGTTGACGGAGAAGTCCGTCGGCGGGCGGTTGGCGGAACCCTTGGTGCCGTTGAAGCCGAAGCTGGTGCTGGCCCCCGTCCCGAGGTGGCCGTTGTAGGAGAGGTTCGTCGCCGTGACCGCGGCGCCGGTCTGGGCGAAGGTGGCGCTCCAGCCCTGCTGGACCTTCTGGCCGTCGGGGAACGTCCAGCCGACCTGCCAGCTGTCGAGGGCCGCACCGTCGTTCCGCAGTGAAACGTTGGCCGTGAACCCGGTGTCCCAGTCGTTGGTGGTGTAGGTGACGGAGCAGGCCACGTCGGCGGCGAGCGCCGGTGGCACGGGGACGAGCAGGGCGGCCAGGACCACCGAACTCGCGACCAGCGGCAATACGCCGGCCTTGATGGGATGAGGGGAACGCATGGCTGCGGAACTCCTTTGTCCGTAGGGAGCCAGCGATCTGGGAGCGCTTCCAGGCGCAGACGGTAGCCAGCCGGAAACACCCCTGTAAAGAATCGAGTCAGAAGCACACGGTTCACCGCGACCCGGTCGTTGCCGACCCGCGAGTAGTCAGCCCGCTGAACACTCCTGAACAGCCCCACCCGTTGGTCGCGACGTCACCCGCCTGGCCCAGCCGGCCGGTCACCCACCGTGCCTTTCCACGCCCGGCTTGCGCCAAAGGCGTAGACCTGGACTAGGAGCGCTCCCAGCGTCCCGAGCCCACTACTCGCCACCGTGTCGTCCACCCAGGTACGCGTGTCGTCCCCCGGAGTACGCGTGTCGGCCATCCCGGTGCGCGTGTCGACCCCAGGATCACGCGAGTCGACCCTCCAGACACGTGAGCCGACCCTCCAAGCACGCGAACCGACCCTCTGGGTACGCGAACCGACCGTCCAGGCACGCGAGTTCGCCCCATCCGGCTGTGCAGGACGAGGCATCACCCGTGATCAGGGGGTCGACACGCGTGTTCGGAGGGACGAAACGGCACTCCGGGAGGCAGCACGTACCCAGGAGGCCGGTTCGCGTACCTGGGCGGACGACTCGCGTACCCGGGTGGACGATTCGCGTACCTGGGTGGACGACACGCGTACCTGGGTGGACGACTCGCGTACTTGGGCGGACGACACGGCTGGGGTCAGGCGGAGCCGCGGATCGCCAGGGAGACCGGGAGGACGTGCTGGCGGGGCTTCAAGGCGTGGTCGTCGAGGAGCTGCAGCATGGTCTCGACCATGGCGTGGACCTGCTCGCGCGGGTCCTGGTGCACGGACGTCAGGGGCGGGTCCATCGCCGGGGCGAGGGTGGCGTTGTCGTCGAAGCTGACCACCGCGATGTCCGCCGGGATGCGGCGGCCGGCCGCGTCCAGCGTGCGCAACGCGCCCACCGCCATCATGTCGCTCGCGACGAAGACGGCGTCGAGGTCCGCGTGGCGGGCGAGCAGCGCGGACATCGCGTTCGCGCCGCCCGAGAGCGTGAAGTCGGCCTCTTCGGCCAGGTCGACGGGGTCGAGCCCGGCGTCGAGCAGCGTCTTGCGCCAGCCGGCGAGCCGGTCGATCGCGGCGCTCTGGTCCTGCGGGCCGGCGATCGTGCCGATCCGCCGGCGGCCGGCCGCGACCAGGTGTTCCACGGCCAGCCGCGCGCCGCCTTCGTTGTCGAAGTCGACGACGTGGACGCCGCGGCGGATGCCCGCCGCCTGGCCGCCGAACACCACCGGGATGCGCAGCAGCCGCAACGCCTTGGGCAGCGGGTCGGCCCGGTGCGGGGCGAAGACCAGCGCGCCGTCGACGTGCCCGCCTTCGAGGAACCGGACGGTCTTGCTCAGGTCCTCGCGGGTGTCGCTGAAGATCAGCACCATCTGCCGGCCGACGTCGGCGAGTTCGCGGTAGCCGGCGCGCATGACCGCCGTGCGGTACGGGTCGTCGAGCAGCCGGGACTCGGGCTCCGAGAGCACCACCGCGATCGCCCCGGTCCGCCGGGTGACCAGCGAGCGGGCCGCCTGGTTCGGGGAATAGCCCAGGTCACGGGCCGCGGCCTGGACCTTCTCCCGCGCCGCCGCGCTGACGTACGCGTCGTCGTTCAGCGCCCGCGACGCCGTCGACCGCGACACGCCGGCGAACGCCGCGACGTCCTCCAGTGTCGGCCGCTCTTCATCCCCTGCTCGAGGCCCCACGGCACCGCCCTCGTTCCCACATCCACCCTGACGCCCTCAGCTTATCGTCCGCCCGTCCCGGCGACCGGGAGCGCTCCTCGCAGGAAACACTCCGGTTACAGCCCCTTGACACCGCCCGAGGCCGCCAGCAGACTCTGCGACACCTGGGAGCGCTCCCAGAAGGGCTCCCAGTAGTGAGAGCGCTCATTCCCGTCAACAAGGTGGTTGGACACGTGAGAACGATCCGGAACGGCCTGGTCCTCGCACTGGGCATCACGATGACGGCGCTCGGCGCCACGGCCTGCGGTGGCGGCGGTGACGCGACCCCGCCGGCGGCCGGCCCCAACGAGCACGTGGACCTGACGCTGGCGACGTTCACCGAGTTCGGCTACGAGGCCCTCATCCCGGAGTACGAGCGGCTGCACCCCAACATCAAGATCACCCACCGCAAGACCGGCCAGGGCGGGCCCTACCACCAGGACCTGATCACGAAGCTCGCCGCGGGCTCGGGCCTCGCCGACGTCACGGCGGTCGAAGAGGGCCACCTCTCCGACGTCCTCGACAAGGGCTCGAAGTTCAACGACCTGACCAAGATCGGCCCGGCCGACGCCTCGCCCGATCGCTGGCTCAGCTGGAAGTACGACGCCGCCAAGACCAAGGACGGCAAGCTCATCGGCTACGGCACCGACATCGGGCCGCTCGCCATGTGCTACCGCAAGGACATGTTCCAGGACGCCGGGCTGCCGACCGATCCCGAGCAGGTCAAGCCCCTGTTCGCCTCCTGGGACAGCTACTTCGCCGCGGGCGCGGACTACGTGTCCAAGTCGAAGGGCAAGGCCTGGTTCGACTCGGCCGCACAGAACTTCAACGCCATGGTCAACCAGCTCCCCACCGGCTACATCGGCACCGACGACAAGCTCGCCGTCGAGGGCAACCAGGGCATCAAGGACGCCTGGACCAAGGTCACCGACGCCGTCGCCAAGGGCGAGTCGGCCAAGCTGACCGCCTTCAGCCCCGAGTGGGAAGCCGGCTTCAAGCAGAACGCCTTCGCCACGAAGGTGTGCCCGGCGTGGATGCTCGGCGTGATCAAGGAACAAGCCGGTCCGGAGAACGCCGGCAAGTGGGCGGTCACCGCGGCCTTCCCCGGCGGCGGCGGCAACTGGGGCGGGTCCTACCTGACTGTGCCGACGCAGTCGAAGCACCCGAAGGAGGCCGCCGAGCTCGCGGCCTGGCTGACCGCGCCGGAACAGCAGATCAAGGCGTTCCAGGCCAAGGGCACCTTCCCGAGCCAGGTCAAGGCCCTCACGGACCCCGCGCTGCTGAGCAAGACCGACGACTACTTCGGCGCGAAGGTCGGCGAGCTGTTCGCCGAGCAGGCCAAGAAGGTCCAGAAGCCGCAGTACAAGGGCCCCGGTGACGGCCAGATCCAGGAGAACGCCTCCAGCCCGGCACTGAAGGCGGTCGAGCAGGGCAAGTCGGCGGCGGACGGCTGGCAGCAGATGGTCGACTCGGCGAAGAAGATCAGCCGCTGACCTCATGACCGTCATCGACAAGATCGCGCCGGAAGGGAGCAAGGCCGGGGAGCGAACGTCTCCCCGGCCCACCTTCCGGCACAAGCTGAGCCGGTGGGACGTCAAGGTATCGCCGTACCTCTACATCGCGCCGTTCTTCATCGTCTTCGGGATCGTCGGGCTGTTCCCGCTGCTGTACACCGCGTACGTCTCGCTCTTCAAGTGGGAGGCGGGGGACGACAACCCCGTGTTCATCGGCTTCGACAACTTCAAGGAGCTGTTCGCCGACAGCCAGTTCTGGAACGCGCTGACCAACACGATCAGCATCTTCCTGCTCTCCAGCATTCCGCAGCTGATCATCGCCATGCTGCTCGCGGCCCTGCTCGGGAGCAGGCTGCGCGGCGCGACCGGCTGGCGCGTCGGCATCCTGCTGCCGTACGCGGCCAGCCTGGTGTCGATCGGGATCATCTTCGCGAACTTGTTCGGCCCGAAGTACGGCCTGATCAACGACGTGCTGCAGCTGATCGGGCTGGACCCGGTCGACTGGCAGGCCAGCCGGTTCGGCAGCCACGTCGCGATCGCGATCATGGTCAACTGGCGCTGGACCGGCTACAACGCGCTGATCGTGCTGGCCGCCATGCAGGCCATCCCGAAGGAACTGCACGAGGCCGCGCTGATCGACGGCGCGGGGATGTGGCGGCGGTTCACCGCCGTCACGCTGCCGCTGCTGAAGCCGACGCTGATCTTCGTCACCATCACCTCCACGATCGGCGGACTGCAGATCTTCACGGAGCCCAAGCTGTTCGACGCCATGCCCGGGTCGAACAACGGCGGCTCCTCCAACCAGTTCCAGACCGTGACGCTGTACCTGTACCAGTCCGCGTTCGAGAACTACAACCTCGGCTACGCCTCGGCGATCGCCTGGGTGCTGTTCGTGATCATCGTCATCATCGCGCTGGTGAACTTCCTGCTCACCGGCCGCCTGGCCCGCACCCCGGCGGTGAAGAAGAAATGACCACCATCCACAGTGGACTTCGCAAGAGCGTCGCCACGCTCGGGAAACCGCGCAAGGCGACCTACTGGGTGCTCGCCATCTTCGTGCTCGGCTCACTGTTCCCGTTCTACTGGTCGTTCCTGGTGGCCAGCCGCGACAACGGGATGCTCACCGAGCCCGTCCCGCCGATCCTGCCCGGCGGCAACTTCTTCGCCAACGCGTCGCGGGTCTTCGACACCGTGCCGTTCTGGAAGGCGCTGGCCAACAGCGTCATCGTGTCCGGCACGGTCACCCTGACCACCGTGCTGTTCTCGTCGCTGGCCGGGTTCGCCTTCGCCAAGCTACGGTTCCGCGGCAAGAACGGGCTGTTCGTGTTCATCGTCGTCACGCTCGCCGTGCCGACCCAGCTGGGCATCATCCCGCTGTTCATCGCGATGTCGAAGCTGGGCTGGGCAGGCGGGCTGCAGTCGGTGATCGTGCCCAACCTGGTCACCGCGTTCGGCGTGTTCTGGATGCGGCAGTACACCGTCGACGCGCTCCCGTACGAGCTGATCGAGGCCGCGCGCGTCGACGGCTGCAGCATGATCCGGATCTTCTGGAACGTCTGCCTGCCCGCCGTGCGCCCGGCCGCGGCGATCCTGGCGATGTTCACGTTCATGATGTCGTGGAACGACTTCCTGTGGCCGCTGGTGGTGCTGGACGCGGGCAACCCGACCGTCCAGGTGGCCCTGGAAAAGCTGCAGAGCGGTTACTACGTCGACTATTCGCTGGTGCTGGCCGGCACGACCCTGGCCACCATCCCGATCCTCATCGTCTTCCTCCTCCTCGGCCGCCAGATCGTGGCCGGGATCATGCAAGGTGCTGTGAAAGGGTGACCATGTCCGTACATCCCGACAGCGTTCGGGCGGCAGACGTCCGGGAGAACGCCGCGCTGATGTTCCCGCCCGCCTTCGTCTGGGGCGCCGCCACTGCGGCGTTCCAGGTCGAAGGGGCCACCACGGCCGACGGGCGCACCGACTCGGTCTGGGACGTCTTCGCGCGCCGTCCGGGTGCGGTCGTGGGCGGCGACACCGGGGACCCGGCGGCCGACCACTACCGCCGCTACGGCGAGGACGTCGACCTGATGCGGCGCCTCGGCCTGGGCGCCTACCGGTTCTCGCTGGCGTGGCCGCGCGTGCGGCCGGACGGCGGCGCGCCCAACGCCGCCGGGATCGCGTTCTACGACCGGCTCGTCGACCGGTTGCTGGAGGCCGGGATCGAGCCGTGGGCGACGCTCTACCACTGGGACCTGCCGCAGACGCTGGAGGACAAGGGCGGCTGGACGTCCCGGGACACGGCGTACCGCTTCGCCGAGTACACCGAGACCGTGCTGGCCCGCCTCGGCGACCGCGTCGCCAGCTGGTCGACGCTCAACGAGCCGTGGTGTGCCGCGATGCTCGGCTACGCGGGCGGCATCCACGCGCCGGGCCGCACCGACCACACCGCCGCCGTCGCCGCCACGCACCACCTGCTGCTGGGGCACGGGCTCGCGATGGACATCATCCGGGCGCACGCGCCGGACGTCCCGGCCGGGATCACGCTCAACCTGTACCCGGTCGTCCCGCACGACCCGGCGAACGCGAGCGACGTCGCCGCGTGCCGCCGGATCGACGGCCTGCAGAACCGGCTGTTCCTGGATCCCGTGCTGCGCGGCGGTTACCCGGACGACCTGGTCGAGGACCTGGCGCCGTTCGGCCTCGGCGACGTCGTCCGGCCCGATGACAGCGCTGTCATCGCCGCGCACGTCGACTGGCTCGGCGTGAACTACTACCGCGACTACCGCGTCGCGGGCCGTCCCGTGGCGGGCAGCGAACCGGCGGGCCCCGAGTGGGTCGGTGCGGGCGACGTCCACTTCGTGCCCGACCCGGCCGCGCCCCGCACGGACTCCGGCTGGGAAGTCCAGCCGGCCGGCCTGACGGAGTCGCTGCTGCAGGTCCACCGCGGCTACCGCCCGGTGCCGCTGTACATCACGGAGAACGGCGCGGCCTACCCCGACGTCGTCTCCGACGGCGGCGAGATCGTCGACACCGACCGCGTCGCGTTCCTGGACTCGCACCTGCGCGCGGCGCACGAAGCGCTCGCGGCGGGCGTCGACCTGCGGGGTTACTTCTACTGGTCGCTGCTGGACAACTTCGAGTGGGCGGAGGGCTACGCGAAGCGCTTCGGCCTGGTCCACGTCGACTACGCGACGCAGGAGCGGACGCCGAAGCGGAGCGCCCACTGGTACTCGCGGGTGATCGGCCTCAACGGCCTGGGCTGAGCCACGGTCCGTGAAGGCCTCCTTGAGGGACGTAGAGTCCCTCAAGGAGGCCTTCACGGACTTGCGAGGCGGCCGACCGACGGACGGAGGGACGGCGAGTCCGCGCCCCTCACGGGTCCACGTCGGGGCGTGCGAGTGACAGACTGGCCGGTATGGGACTGCGCAGCGAAGCTTGGTTCAACAACCCCGCCGACCCCGGGATGACCGCGCTCTACCTCGAGCGGTACATGAACTGGGGCCTGACCAGGGAAGAGCTGCAGTCCGGGAAGCCGATCATCGGGATCGCGCAGACCGGCTCGGACCTCACCCCGTGCAACCGGCACCACCTGCAGCTGGCCGACCGGACGCGCGAAGGGATCCGTGAGGCCGGCGGGATCGCGATCGAGTTCCCGGTGCACCCCATCCAGGAGACCGGCAAGCGCCCGACCGCCGCGCTGGATCGCAACCTCGCCTACCTCGGGCTCGTCGAGACGCTCTACGGCTACCCCATCGACGGCGTCGTCCTGACCACCGGCTGCGACAAGACGACGCCGGCGTGCCTGATGGCCGCCGCGACCGTCGACATCCCCGCCATCGTGCTGTCCGGCGGGCCGATGCTCAACGGCTGGCACAACGGCGAGCGCACCGGGTCCGGCACGATCGTCTGGAAGGCCCGGGAGCTGCTGGCCGCCGGGAAGATCGACGACGCCGGGTTCATGGAGCTGGTCGCGTCGTCCGCGCCGTCGCCGGGGCACTGCAACACGATGGGCACGGCCTCGACGATGAACGCGCTCGCCGAGGCGCTCGGGATGAGCCTGCCCGGCTGCGCGGCCATCCCGGCGCCGCACCGCGACCGGGCGCGGATGGCCTACCGCACCGGGTTGCGGATCGTCGAGCTGGTGCGGGAAGACCTGAAGCCGTCGGACATCCTGACGCGTGAGGCGTTCGAGAACGCCATCGTCGTCAGCTCGGCGATCGGCGGGTCCACCAACGCGCCGATCCACCTGAGCGCGATCGCCCGGCACATCGGCGTCGACCTGCCGCTGACCGAGTGGCAGCGGCTCGGGTACGCCGTGCCGCTGCTGGTCGACCTGCAGCCGGCCGGCAAGTACCTCGGCGAGGAGTTCCACCGCGCCGGCGGCGTCCCGGCCGTGGTGCACGAGCTGATGGCCCACGGCCTGATCCACGAGGACGCGCCCACCGTCAACGGCCGCAGCCTCGGCGACAACTGCCGCGACGCCGAGGCGGGCGACCGCGACGTCATCCGGACCTTCGACACGGCGCTGGTCGCCGACGCGGGCTTCCTCGTGCTGCACGGCAACCTCTTCGACGCCGCGATCATGAAGTCCAGCGTGATCTCGCCCGAGTTCCGGCGCCGCTACCTGGCGGGCGGGGTGTACGAGGGCACCGCGGTCGTGTTCGACGGCCCGGAGGACTACCACGCCCGCATCGACGACCCGGACCTCGGCGTCGACGAGGACTCGCTGCTCGTGATGCGCGGCACCGGCCCGCTCGGCTACCCCGGCTCGGCCGAGGTGGTGAACATGCGCCCGCCCGCCGAGCTGATCAAGCGCGGGGTGCACGAACTGCCGTGCCTCGGCGACGGCCGGCAGTCGGGCACCTCCGGCTCGCCGTCGATCCTCAACGCCTCCCCCGAAGCCGCGGCCGGCGGCGGTCTCGCCGTGCTGCGGACAGGTGACCGGGTGCGCATCGACCTCGGCGCGGGCACCGCGGACGTGCTGATCTCCGGCGATGAACTCACGCTGCGTCACAAGGAACTCGAGGAAGCGGGCGGCTACCGGGTGCCCGCGTCGCAGACGCCGTGGCAGGAAATCCAGCGATCGATGGTCGACCAGTTGTGTGACGGCATGGTCCTGCGCCCGGCCGTGGCGTACCAGCGCGTAGCGTCGACGCAAGGTATCCCCCGGGACAACCACTGACGGTATTGCTCTAATGCGGCACGTTCACGGAAAAGTGCTGCTTGGAACCCGCGCCACGGGGGTACCTGTGGGGTAAGCCGAGGCCGAGGAGGACCCCCGATGCTGCCGGACCGTGAACGTCATGCCCTGCGCGAGATCGAGGCGGAACTGCTGGCGAGCGACCCCACGCTCGCCGACGTGTTCAGCGGTCGCGACATGCGGCAAGCCCGGCGCTGGAGCCTCCTGCTCATCCTGTGTGACGTCACGGCGGTGGTGATGCTCGTCGTCGGCCTGTTCGCCCGGGACGCCTCGCTGGTGCTCTGGGGCACCGTCAGCGCGGGCGCGCTGGTGGCGTGGCACATCGCCCGCTCGGAGACAACCCGGAAGACCACCACGGGCGAAGCCGAGCCCGCCGCCCACTGAGTCTCCCGGCCGCGATCCTCCCGGCTCGTCCGCGTGAGAGACGTCCGGGTCACGACGCGGATCCGTTGCCGCAGCGCGGAAAAGCTGGTGTCGCCGTTCTTGTCGGACGCGACAATCTCGCCGGGTCTTCGGCGCGGATCACCAGCCGGCGGTCCCCCGGGTCGAGCGACGACGAAACCGGCCGCTTGCCCGAGCCCTGCGGTTCGGCGTCAGCGTCGCGTCGTGCTTTCGCGTGGTACCTGCCAGCTGGTCCTTCGCGGCCCTCCGTCAGGACGCCTTGAGCGCCTTCTCCAGCTCGGTCCGCGTCATCTTCGAGCGGCCCTTGACGTTCTTCTCCCGCGCGAGCTTGTCGAGGTCGGTCTTGGACAGGTCCGCCAGGTCAGGCTGCTTCTTCGCCGTCTTGGCGGGCTTCTTGGCCGGTTTCTTGCCCCCGCCCTTGCGGCTCTTCACGCTGCGCGAAAGGGCTTCGAACAGGTCGACGACGTCGGCCGAAGGCTCCGGTTCCTCCTCGTGGGTGAGCTCCTTGCCGGACTTCTTGGCCTTGATCAGGTCCTCGACGCGCTCGGAGTACTCGTCGCGGAAGTCGTCGGGCCGCCACGGCGCGGTCATCTCGTCGACCAGGGAAAGAGCCATGTCGAGCTCCTTCGGCCGCGGCTTCGGCAGCTTGGGCAGCCCGCCCATCACGTCCTTCGGCTTCCGCAGGTCCGCGACGAAGTGCAGGGTGTTGAGGACCATCACGCCCTCACCCGCGCGGACCGCGCAGAGGTACTCCTTGCCGCGCAGCACGAACTTCGCGACGCCCGCCTTCTCGCTGCGGTCCATCGCCCGCAGCAGCAGGCCGTACGCCTTGGCGAAGTCCTCCTTCGCCGGCTTCAGCCAGTACGTCCGGTCGTAGAACCACGGATCGATCTCGTCGAGCTCCACGAACCGCTCGATGTCGATCCGCCGCGACCGCTCGGGCGCGATCTCGTCCAGCTCGTCCGGTTCGACGAGCACGTGGTCGCCGCCGCCGACGTCGTACCCCTTGACGATCTCGTCCTGGGTGACCTCGTCGCCGGTCCGCTCGTTCACCTTGCGGTTGCGGATCCGGTCGGACGTCCCGCGTTCGAACTGGTGGAAGTGGATCGTGTGGTCCGCCACCGCGGGGTACAGCTCCACCGGGACGGTGACCAGCCCCAGGCTCAACGCACCACTCCAGACCGGTCTGGCCATGTCGACCTCCTCACCGCCCTCCGATACCCGCGCGGAGGCACCCCGAAACGGCTCAGGCGACTTCGCTGCTGCTGGCGCCGTGGCGGTGCAGGCCCAGCATCTCGAGCAGCAGCGCGCAGTCGCCGGCGTCCTTCGCGCCCGCCGCGACGGCCAGCGCCGCCTTCCGGCGCAACCGCTCCCGGTCCGGCGTGTCCTCGCCGTCGACCAGCAGGTCGGTCACCGGCCGCAGATCGTTCCGCTTGTCCCTCATCCCGAGCTCCCCTGTGACGTGGCCTTTCCGGCCTCCTGACGCCCGGCTACCCACGATCGCCGGACGAAACACAGGAGTCACCGGACCGGACGCCGGAGACGGCAATCATTAGGCCGAACGAGTGAATTCAGCCGACACGGGCGCCGGAACCGGCAAGGTGGTGAGACCCACGTCACACCAGGAGGTCGCATGGGCACCCAGATCCGCATCAGCCGCGAGGACGGCTCGCTGCCCTGCGAGGTCTGCGGGTTCCCCACGATGCACGTCGCCCAGGTCGTCGGCGACGACGGCCGGGTGCTCGGCCGCACCCTGGTCTGCACGACGTGCACGCGGAGCCGGCAACGCCCCGACCCGGTCCTGCAGGCCGACGCGCCCCCGGACGAGGTCCCCACCAGCTAGCCCACCCGAGTCCCGCCGACCGACTCGCTCATCTCCCCGGCGATGACGGACGTGCCGACCGCGCCTGCCGCCACCGAAGCCACGGCCTTGTGCCCGCCCGAACCGACGAGACCCCCACGACAGCGCGCAGGCCGTCGTGAGTGTTGAGGGCGGTTAGAACCGCCCTCAACACTCACGACCCCCTCCGCGACCCGGCAAGTCGGGCCGTCGTCAGCCACGTTCGGCACCCCGCACCGGAACCGCCCCGCCCAGGTCCGTGAAGGCCTCCTTGAGGGACTTAGTGTCCGTGAAGGAGGCCTTCACGGACCTCAAGCCGCTGCCGGCCTCAGTTGCTCGTCGTCGCCACCGCCGCGACGAACTCCGCCGCCACCTCGTGGAGCTTGCGGTTGCCGTCCTGGGAGCGCTTGACCAGGCGCTGGAACGCGTCCTCCGCCGTGATCCGGTGCGCCGCCATCAGGATTCCCTTGGCCTGCTCGATCACCGCGCGCGTCTCCAGCGCGCGGTTGAGCTGTTCGATCAGCTCCTGGGCCGCGAAGTAGCGGCGCGCGCTGCGCAGGCCGAGGACCACCGTCGCGGTGTACAGCTCGAGGATCTTCGTGCCCAGCTCGCTGAACCCGTGCTGGTCGAACCCGAACAGGTTGACCGCGCCGGACATGTCGTCGTCCACCGTCAGCGGCGCGGCGAGGAAGCTGGCGACGCCCAGTTGCTCGGCCTTCGTCACGAACTGCGGCCACAGGTCCCCGACCGCGCCCACGCCGACCCGGACCGGCTGCCCGGTCTCGGCGGCGCGCAGGCACGGACCGTCCCCGATGCGGTACTGCTCGCGGTCGAAGTTGACCGCCCGCTGGTCGGTGCTGGCGACCGTCTCCGGCTCGCCGTCCCGGACCAGGGTGATGCTCGCCATGTCGGCCCCCGGCACCACCTGCACGGCGTGGTCGCAGACCGCCTGCAGCATCTGGCCGAGGTCCAGCTGGGTGTCGAGCATCGCGGTCAGCGACTCCATCGCGACCGTCACATCGTCGAGCCGCGCGGTGAGCTGTTCATGCCCGCCCGTCATCCTGGTGACGCCCCTTCTTTTGTGCTAAGGGCGCTCTAAGACCAGGGAGGACCCGGGCGCGCGCCACAGTGGGCCGCTAGCGCTTTAACGGGTCCGGCGCGAGATTACTGCATCCCCGCAGCGGCGAGCACAAGCGGTCACCACCTCCGGCGTGCCGCGCGTCCGTTCGGAGCAGCGACGGTCGCGGGGGCCCGGACAGTTCACCCAGCGGCCGGTGCCGCCGACCGATCCGTCCGAAGTGGACTTCGCGGCCTAGCCCACGGCCTCGGACAACGCCGGCAGCAGTTCCTTCTCGGCGAAGTCGAGGAAGCCGTCCTGCTGGTCGCCGCCGATCTGGATCAGCGCGACGTCGGTGAAGCCGGCTTCCGCGAACTCGCGCACACCCTCGACGATCGGCTCGACGTCCGGGCCGCACGGGATCGACCCGGCGACGTCGTCCTCGCGGACGAACTGGGTGGCGCCGGCGAACCCGGCCGGGCCCGGCAGCTCGGCGTTGACCTTCCAGCCGCCGGCGAACCAGCGGAACTGCTCGTGCGCGCGCTTGACCGCGGCGTCGCGGTCGGCGCCCCAGGACACCGGCAGCTGGGCGATCTTGCGGGACGCCGGGCCGGGCCGCGCGGCGTCCCACGCCCGCGCCAGCTCCGCCTTCGGCTCGACGGCGATCATCGCGTCGGCGACCGGGGCGAACCGCCGGACCGACTGCGGCCCGGACACCGCGACGCCGATCGGCGTGCGGATCTCCGGCAGGTCCCACAGCTTCGCGGAGTCGACCCGGAAGTGCTTGCCCTCGTAGTCGAAGGACCCGCCGTCGAAGAGGCCGCCGATGATCTGGACGGCCTCGGCGAGCATGTCGTGGCGGACGTTCGCGGGCGGCCAGCCGCGGCCTACGACGTGCTCGTTGAGGTTCTCGCCCGCGCCGAGGCCGAGGGTGAACCGCCCGCCGGACAGCGCCTGCACGGTCGCCGCCTTCTGGGCCACCACCGCCGGGTGATACCGCATGGTCGGGCAGGTCACGAACGTCATCAGCTCGGCGCGTTCGGTCACCTGGGTGACCGCGCCCAGCACGCTCCAGGCGTACGGCGAGTGGCCCTGTTCGGCCAGCCAGGGCGAGTAGTGGTCGCTCATCACCTCGAAGGCGAACCCCGCCTGCTCCGCGCCGGCGGCGTACCGCACCAGGTCCTTCGGCCCCGTCTGTTCGGTCATCAGGGTGTAGCCGATCCGCATCGGAACTCCTCTCGTTCCGCGCCGCGTACCCGGCCCCGGTGATGATCAACCGCGACGTTTTGCCCGGCCGGGCACCGGGTATCCGCCGACCGTCGAAGGGAGCGGTCATGCCTCGGGCCTGGAGCGACAAGCGCGAGCGTCAGTACGAGCACATCAAGGACTCGCAGGAAGATCGCGGCGCGAGCACGAAGCGGGCCGAAGAGATCGCCGCCCGCACGGTGAACAAGAACCGTGCCCGGTCGGGTGAGTCGCGCGAAGCGAGCCGGACGTCCCTCGAGGGCAAGTCCCCGCAGCAGCGTGGCGGCGAGCGCGCCGGGAAGGGCAAGGGCCCGGGCGGCCTGACGAAGGCTCAGCTCTACAACGAAGCCAAACAGCGGAACATCGACGGCCGCTCCAAGATGACCAAGGAAGAGCTCGAACGGGCACTCGGCCGGTGACGGCGCCCTCGAGTCCGGATCGCGAAGTGTCAGGGTTCCCCCAGATGGGTAGACAGTCCGGTATGGAAGAAACACGAAGTGGCACGTCCGGCGGTCAGCCTTCGGCCGACGGCCTGCTCGACGAGGTGGTGGAGCTGCGGTTGCCCGCCATGGCCGAGCAGATCCCCCTGGTCCGGATGCTCACGCACGGCATGGTGTCCCGCGCGGACTTCGGGCTGGACGCCATCGCGGACGCGAAGATGGCGGTCGACGAAGCGTGCGCGCAGCTCGTCCAGCTCGCGGAGCTCGGCACGCAGCTGCACTGCCGCTTCCGGCAGACCCCCGACGCGCTGCACGTCGTGGTCTCGGCCCGCTCGACCGACCCCCGGCCGCCCAGCGACCGGACGTTCGGCTGGCACGTCCTGACCACCCTGAGCCGCGCGGTGACCGCCCACTGCGACGTCCTCCCGGGCGGGGGCGCCGGCATCATCACGATCGAATTGGAGCTCAACCCGGGAACGAGCGCGTGAGCGGCGAGCGCAGAGCCGTGCTCCACCGCCCCGACGAATACGCCCACTGCGAGCCGTTGTTCGAAGAGCTGGGCGAGCTGCCCGAGGGCGACCCGCGGCGGGACGTGGTCCGGAGCAAGCTCGTGACCGAGCTGCTGCCGCTGGCCGAGCACATCGCGACCCGGTTCTCCGGGCGCGGCGAGCCGCGGGAGGACCTGGTCCAGGTGGCGCGGATCGGCCTGATCAACGCCGTCGACCGGTTCGACCCGGCGCGCGGTCACGACTTCCTGTCCTTCGCGGTGCCGACGATCATGGGTGAGGTCCGGCGCCACTTCCGCGACACCGGCTGGTCGGTCCGCGTGCCGCGCCGGCTCAAGGAGCTGCACCTCTCCCTCAGCCAGGGCTCCGCCACGTTGTCGCAGCGCCTCGGGCGCGCGCCGACACCGACCGAGCTGGCCGAGCACCTGAGCCTCGACGTCGACGAGGTCCGCGAGGGCCTGCTCGCCGGGAACGCCTACCAGGCGCTGTCGGTGGACAAGCCGGTGCACGACGACGCCGAGGCGCTCTCGCTGGCCGACACCATGGGCGAGCCGGACCACGAGATGGCCATGGTGGAGAACCACGAGGCCCTCCAGCCGCTGCTGCAGGAGCTGCCGCCCCGCGAGCGCGCGATCCTCGTGATGCGGTTCTTCGGCGGCCTGACGCAGACCCAGATCGCCGACCGCGTCGGCATCTCCCAGATGCACGTCTCCCGGCTGCTGTCGCAAACGCTGGAACAGCTGCGCGGCAAGCTCTCCGGCGACGCCTGACGCCGGCGGGCGGCCTCCCGCGCCGCCGCCGGCCCCGCTTCAGGCGTTCTCGCCACCCTCCTGGCACCGTCCGGGCGGCGGCCCTTCCGAGCCGCCGCCGCTCCCCGGGCGAACGGGCTAGCCGAGCCAGCCGGGGCGGTCGCCCTTCCGGAGCCGCCGCCACTCCCCCGTGAAGTCCTTGCGCAGGTCCGCCGCCTTCGCGGCGTCCTGGCCGTGCAGGATCCCGAACGTGAACGTGTTCTGCCCTTCGCCGTGCGCGTCGACGGCGAGGTGGTGCAGGACCTCCCGGCCGACCACGGTGTCCTGGTGCGTGCCGAGCGTCTGCTGGACGGCCTTGACGTTCTTGCGCCACGCGCGCAGCTTCTTCCCGTACACCGGCTTCACGGTGTCGGCGGCGTAGCGGGCCCGCTTGGCCTTCTTGCGGACGTCGTGCAAAGCCGTCTCGAGCTCGACGCCGGTGAGCCCGCGGGCCGCCGCCTCGGCGCGGCGCAGTTTCTTCGCGGCCTTGCGGACCGGCTTGCGCAGCCCGGACTTCGCCGGCTTGCGCCCGGTGCGGGTCAGCGCCGGGTCCGCCAGCACGGCGTCGAGCGCGCGGAGCAGGTTCCGGTAGCGCTTGCCGGTCAGGGCCTCCAGCGCCCGGGTCCGCCCCCGCTCCTCCTCCCGCGCGAAGTAGCGCGTCAGGTACTGGCGCAGCGGCCCGAGCACCAGCTCCGACGGCAGGCCGGCCAGCTGCTCGCCGAGCCGCTCCTGCGTGACCTCGGTGTCGCGAGCCGGGGCCAGCTCCCGGCCGAGCCACTGCAGCTCGGCCGCGACCGGCGCCGTCGCCTCGTCGTCCACAATGGACCCGAACGTGCGCAGCGCGCTGCGCAGCTTCCGGCTCGCGACGCGCATCTGGTGCACCGAGTCCTCGACGTCCAGCCGGACGCCGACGTCCGCGCGGCGCAGCTGGTCGAAGTGCGCGCGCAGGGACGTCAGGACGACGTCCGCGGCGGCGGGCTTCTTGCGGGCGCGGCGCGGCGCGGGCACGCGGTCGCCGATCAGGCGCCGCAGCTTCGACGGCCACGGTGACGCGGACGCGCCGGCCTCGGCCAGCGCCCGGTCGAACTCGTCCAGCACGCCTGGGTCGGTGCCGGGATCGAGCTCCAGTTCCAGCTCGCGCCACTCGTCGAGCCGCGCGGACTCGCCGCCGGCCTCACCGGTCACATGGTCGTCGGTGAGCACGGCGATCGTCCGGCCTTCGGCGTCGGCGAGGCGGTGGGCGAAGCGGTCGGTCCGCAGGTGCGCGATCGGCACCAGCTTCTCCCCCAGCGTGTAGGCCCGTACCAGGCGCTTGAGCCGGCCGGGCACCTTGTGGGCGTCCCCGCCGAGCGGCAGCTGGATCTCCTGGCGCTCGTCGGCCGAGACGGGCAGCTTGACGTGCCACCCCGCGTCGTGCCCGCCGACCCGGCGCCGCAGGGTGATGCCGGCCTTGGCCAGCCGGTAGGTCCCGGTGTCGTAGTACGACGCGTCGAGGATCTGCTCCACGGGATCGTCCTGCGTCTCGACACCGGCGACGCCGAGCAGCCTCGGCACCCCGCTGCCCGGGACGATCTCGTACTTGCGTTCGCGCTCGGTCACCGTCGACGGCGCTGCCATGGACGTCCTCCCTGTTGGCGGGTCTGTTTCCTTCGACTACCCGGCCCGCCCGGCGCCGACACGGGATTCGGCGTCCGGGCAACGGGTAACCACGGGAGAAACCGAATCCGGACCAGGAGCGTGCATGAACCGCAGCCAGCCCGCAACCGACCTCACCACCGTTCTCGCCGGCGACCACCGGGAGCTGGAGCGGCTGTGCACCGAGCTGGAGCTCGGCCAGGGCAGCCCGGAGAACCGCAAGGACCTCGCCGATCACCTCATCG
Source organism: Amycolatopsis sp. NBC_00355 (assembly GCF_036104975.1). GTDB lineage: Bacteria > Actinomycetota > Actinomycetes > Mycobacteriales > Pseudonocardiaceae > Amycolatopsis. The sequence continues at coordinate 2,000,263 of NZ_CP107982.1, forward strand.
GCGCGCTCGTCCGCCACGCCGTCGCGGAAGAGCCCTACCTCGACCCGGGCGAAGACCTCAGCGAGGCGGACGGGCTGATGCGCCAGCTGGAGGGCGCCGGGCCGCAGGAGACGCGGTTCGAGCGGCTGCTGGGCGGGCTGATCCGGGTCGTCCGGCGGCACGTGCGCGACGAGGGTCCCGCCGCGATCGCGCGGATCCGGCGCGACTGGTCCCCGGAGCGTCGCGGCGAGCTCGGCCAGGACGTCGTCGGGGCCCGCGAGGCCGCGGCGACCCTGCCGCACCCGGGGCTGTCGGACCGGATGCCCCAGGCCGACCAGCTCCGGCCGGGTCCCGGGTTCGTCGACCGGGTCCGCAGCGCCCTCGATCCGGCGTCCGGCGGAGCCGCCTCGGCCGGTTGACGGCCACCTTGCGGCGCGGATCACGCCCGGCCGGCCCGGAGTGCACACTGGCATCGGGTTGAATGGGACGGACCGCACGTGAGGACGAAGGCAGCGAGGAAATGAGCGTCGAGGAAGACGAATGGGCCAGAGAGCGCAGCTGGTTCGGCGCGGACGGCACGCGGCCGGCCGAAGCCGGTCCGCTGGCTCGGCAGTTCGCCGAGCTGACGCGGACGCTGCTCGACGCGACCCCGACGGTCGGCGGCGTGCTCAAGCTGGTCGTCGGCGCGGCGGTCGAGAGCATCCCCGACGCCGACCTGGTGAGCATCACCCTGCGCGATCCGGACGGCCGGTTCCACACCCCGGTCGAGACCGACCCGATCGCCTTGACGCTCGACGAGCTGCAGTACCGGCACGGTGAAGGCCCGTGCGTCGAGTCCGCCTGCCCGGACGGCCCGGCGATCGGCTGGTCGCAGGACGTCGGCCGGGACCCGCGGTGGCCGTCGTTCGGCCCGGGCACCGCCGCCCACGGCTTCCACTCGGTGCTGGCGACCGCCCTGATCCCCGACGCCCGGCCGCCCCGACTGTCCGGCGCGCTGAACATCTACTCCCGCAAGCCCGGCGCGTTCGACGGCGCCGCCATCGACGCCGCACTGCTGCTCGCGACCCACGCGTCGCTCGCGCTGGCCCACAGCGAGGCCGTCGCGGCGGCCGAGCTCGAAGCCACCCACCTGAGGCAAGCCGTCGAGAGCCGGGACGTCATCGGGCAGGCGAAGGGCATCCTGATGCAGCGCCGCGGCATCACGGCCGACGAGGCCTTCGACGTCCTGCGCAAGGCCTCACAGGACCTGAACGTCAAGCTGGCCGACCTGGCCCGAACCCTGGCCACCCGGCACACCGAGCTGGACCTGCCGGTCCCCGAACACTGACACGACGAAAGCGGCACCTCCCTCGGGAAATGCCGCCTTCGGTACGCGCGTGAGCCTTACGGCGTCGTGTAGGGCGGGCGGTGCTCCAGCGACGGGCTGACGTCCGGGTACCGGCCGTCCTGAGCCGGCACCGGCGTGACCGTGGTGCCCTGCTGCTCCGGTTCGAGTCGCTGCCGGCCGCCCCGCTGGACGACGGCTTCGACCTCCTGCTCGCCGCGGATGCGGGCCAGCGCACCGAGCGTGATCGCGTGGGCCAGCGCCAGGATCAGCAGCAGCACCCCGATCCGGGCGATGATGCTCGGCAGGTCACCGCCGATGTTGATGGTCGAGACGAGCGCCAGCACACCCAGCGTCGCCAGGTGGAACAACACCGTGACCAGGCGGGCCATCGACGCCCCGGCCGCCGGGTCACCGTAGGAGTTTTCGAGGTAGCGGCGGCCGCTGCGATAGATGATCTGGCCGTCCGCGACGACCAGCAGCGCGCCGATCAAGAGAAACGCGAGGTAGGCGTTCGTGCTCATGCCGGACGCTCCTTCCTGGGGAACCTTCTCGGAACAGGTACCCGGGTGCTCGCGCAGGGAAACGCGACGGTCACCCGGTGAAGGTGTCGGGGTCCGGCCCGGTGCGGCGGCCGTCGTCGAGCCCGCCGATCGCCGCCATGTCCTCTTCGCTGAGCTCGAACCCGAAGACGTCGATGTTCTGCCGGATGCGCTCCGGCGTCGACGACTTCGGGAACACGATGTTCCCGAGCTGGATGTGCCAGCGGAGGACGACCTGCGCGGCGCTCCGGTCGTGCTTCTCGGCGAGCCCGGTCAGCACCGGGTCCTCGAGCACCTCGGCCTGGGCCAGCGGGCTCCACGCTTCGGTCGCGATGCCGTGCGCGCGGTGGTACTCGCGCAGTTCCGCCTGCTGCAGCGCCGGGTGCAGCTCGATCTGGTTGACCGCGGGGACCGTGCCGGTCTCCTCGGCGAGCCGGTCGAGGTGCTCGGGCCGGAAGTTCGAGACGCCGATGGCGCGGGCCTTCCCGGCCCGCAGGATGTCCTCGAAGCCCTGCCACGTCTTGACGTACTTGCCGGTCTTCGGCAGCGGCCAGTGGATCAGGTACAGGTCGACGTACTCGAGCCCGAGCCGCCGCAGGCTCCCCTCCAGCGCGGTGATCGCGTTGTCGTACCCCTGGGCGTCGTTGGCGAGCTTCGTGGTGACGAAGACGTCTTCGCGCGCCAAGCCCGACTCCGCGACGGCCGCGCCGACCCCCGCTTCGTTCCGGTACATCTGCGCGGTGTCGATGTGCCGGTAGCCCGCGTCCAGCGCCGTCCGCACGGCGCTCGCCGTGTCGTCGGCCGGGATCTGGAACACCCCGAACCCGAACTGCGGGATCCGGACGCCGTTGTTCAGTTCCACGGTGGGGACATTGGCTGTCGTGGTGGTCATGCATCCGGCCTACCCGGGGCATCCGGACGCGAAACCGGCGGGCCGGCGCCCACGCCACCACATCACTCGTTCGAGTGATATGCGGCTACCCGGCGCCGATCCGGGCGAAACCGGCGTGATTACCGGCTCCGGAACGGGGGTAGCCCGGCGTCAGGAGGTGTGTTCCGTGATCGAAGAGGCACAACAGAAGCCCGCGGCCGACCGTTCGGTCGGCGAGCTGGTGTCGGACCTGTCCGACGAGGTCAAGCGCCTCGTCCGGGACGAAATCCGGCTCGCGGTCCTCGAACTGCAGCACAAGGGCAAGAAAATGGGCTTCGGCGCCGGGTTGTTCGGGGCGGCCGGGCTGTTCGCGCTGTTCGGCGTCGGGGCGCTCGTCGCGACCGCCGTTCTCGCGCTGGCGCTCGTCGTCCCCGGCTGGCTGGCGGCGCTGATCGTCGCGGTGGTCCTGTTCCTGATCGCCGGGGTCGCCGCCCTGGTCGGTAAGAAGGAAGTCACCCAGGCGGTACCGCCGGTGCCGGAGGAAGCCATCACCGGTGTCCGCGAAGACGTGGACACCGTGAAGCAGGGAGTGCGCTCATGAGTGGGGACACCCCGAAGAACGCCGAAGAGGCGCGGCTCGACCGGGACGTCACCCGGGAAGAGCTCGCCGAGACCCTCGACGCGCTCGGGCAGAAGCTCGACGTGAAGACCCGGGTCAAGGACAACGTCGACGAAAAGCTCGACCAGGCCACGCTGAAGGTCGCCGACATCGCGAACGAGCCGACCGCGGTGAAGTTCCGCCAAGGCGCCGACGCCGTCCGGAGCAACCCGGTACCGGTCTTCGCGGGCGTGCTCGGCCTGGTCATCCTGATCCGGCTGCTCCTGCGACGGAGGAACTCGTGAACAAGATCGTCTACAAGCCGTTGAGCTGGGGTGTCGGCGCCCTCGGCGGCGTCCTCGCGGGCCAGGTCTTCAAGCAGATATGGAAGCGCGCGGCGGGCGAAGAAGACGCCCCGGACGCGATCGACCGCGACTACACCTGGACCCAGGTGATCATCGCGGCCGCCGTCCAGGGCGCCATCTTCGGGGCCGTCAAGGCCGCCACCGAACGAGCCGGCGCGGTCGGTTACCGCAAGGCCACCGGCGACTGGCCGGACGACTGACCCCAGCCGACCGGCCACAGTGGACGGCCGGGCCGGCGCTCACGCGTCCGGGCCGGCCTCCGCGGCGAGCGGGGTCACGGCCGTCAGCGCGTCACCCGGGCGAAGGTGGATCTTCAGCAGGAGGTCGGCGCCGGTCGCTTCGAGCGACCGGGTGACGGCGTGCCCGCCGGCGACGACGGCCAGTTCGGCGCGGTCGTCCGCTTCGAGCAGGGACCGGACGCCGGCGCAGCTCAGGAAACCGACCCGCGACAGGTCGGCCACCAGCCGGCCGCCGGCGGCGAGGGCTTCGTCGAGGGTGCCGACGGTGGCGGCGTCGACGTCTCCCACCAGGGTGAGGACGCGGACTCCGCCAGGACGCTCGGTGGTCGTGACGGTCAACCCGCAGGGTTCGTCGATCGTGCGGAACAAGGGGTACATGGCGCTCCCATCGGTACAGGCAGGGGCGCTGACCGGAGCACGTGTTTTGAACAACAGCCAACTCCCTCTGACCGTACGCCCCTGAGCCGACAGGTCAACCCCGCGGGTTTCCCCACCTCTACCTGGGGGAATCCGCGAGGACCAAGATCAACGTCCCGGAAGGGGATCCATGCGTGTCGTGATCGTCGGCGGCGGGTTCGCCGGGTACCACGCGGCTAAGAGCCTGCGTAAGGAAGCCGAAGACGTCGAGATCGTCGTGCTCAACCCGACGGACTACTTCCTCTACCTGCCGTTGCTACCGGAGGTCGCGGCCGGGATCCTCGACCCGCGGCGGGTGACCGTCTCGATCCCGGAGACGCTGCCGGGCGTCCGGCTGCTGCTGGGCAAGGCCACCGCCGTCGACTTCGACGCCCGGGCCGTCACGTACACCGATCCCGAGGACGAAGAACACCGGATCGGGTACGACCGGCTGGTGCTGGCCGCGGGCAGTGTCAACAAGCTGCTGCCGATCCCGGGTGTGCCCGAGTACGCGCACGGCTTCCGCGGCGTGCCCGAGGCGCTGTACGTGCGGGACCACGTCACCCGGCAGATCGAGCTCGCCGCGTCGGCCGAGGACCCGGCCGAACGCGACGCGCGGTGCACGTTCGTGGTCGTCGGCGCGGGTTACACCGGCACCGAGGTGGCCGCGCAGGGCCCGGCCTTCACCGACGCGCTGGCCGCGCGGCACCCCGAGCTCGCCGGGCAGAAGATCCGCTGGCTGCTGCTGGACGTCGCCGAGCGCGTACTGCCCGAACTCGACAAGCGGCTCGGGAAGACGGCCGACGAGGTGCTGCGCTCGCGCGGGGTCGAGGTGCTGATGAAGACGTCGGTCGACCACGCGGACGAGAAGGGCGTCACCCTGACGAACGGCGACTCCGTGCCGACGCGGACGCTCGTGTGGTGCGTCGGCGTGCGGCCCGACCCGCTGGTGTCGGACCTCGGGCTGGAGACCGCGAAGGGCCGGCTCGTCGTCACCGCGCAGCTGAACGTGCCGGGCCGCGACGACGTGTTCGCCTGCGGTGACGCCGCCGCCGTGCCCGATCTCACCCGGCCGGGTGAGTACACCGCGATGACCGCCCAGCACGCCGAACGCCAGGGAAAACTGGCCGGGCGCAACGTGGCGGCGTCGCTCGGCCAGGGCCGGACCGGCACCTACCGCCACCACGACCTCGGTTTCGTCGTCGACCTCGGCGCCGGGGCCGCGGCGGCGAACCCGCTGCACATCCCGCTCTCCGGCCGTCTGGCGAAGGCCGTCACACGCGGCTACCACCTGATGGCGATGCCGGGCAACCGCGTGCGCACGGTCGCGGACTGGGCCCTGGAAGCGCTGACCGGCCGCCAGACCGTCCAGCTGGGACTGGTGCGGTCGCGATCGGTGCCGCTGGACACGGACTCCCCGGAGCTCCCCCGCCGCTGAGACCGACGCCTGGCCGCGCCGCCGGAGCAGGTGGCGCGGTTCTCGGCGCTCCCCTACCTGCTGCCGCCGGTCGCGACCGGCGCGGACGTCGTGGTCCCGGACGAGCGGCTGGACCTGTAGGAGGGCTTCGGCGCCCTGGCGCGGCACTCAGGGAGCCGTCCCCGGACGGTCACTCGTCGTCGAACACGGACAGGGCCTGGCGCCGGTGCAGCAGCTCGAGGGCCTCGTCCAGCTGGCGCTCGAGGTCCTTCAGCCGGACGCGGTCGTCCGCGGTGAGCCCGCCGTGGTGGAGGGCGCCGGTGCGCAGGCGGTGTTCTTCGTCGATCAGGTCGGCGATGCGGTCGGTGATCTCGTGGCCGGACATGGAACGTCCTTCCGGGAAGGCACAGAGCCGGGAACGCCCGCGAGCATACCGGGCGGGTAACGTCGCCCGGCGTGATCGACTGGACCGAACCGGGTGACCCGGCACTGGAACCGGCCGCCGAACTGGTGCGCGCTCGCGGTGCCCGGGCGAGCCTGTGCGTGCTGCGTGACGGGCAGGTGCTGCTCGACCGGAGCTTCGGCGGCCCGCCGGACGCGCTGTTCTGGATCTTCTCCGCGAGCAAGCCGTTCGTGGCGCTGCTGGTGCACCAGCTCGCGGCGCGCGGGGAACTGTCGCTCGACGCGCCGGTCGCCCGGTACTGGCCGGAGTTCGCGCGCGGCGGCAAGGGCGCGATCACCGTCCGGCACGTGCTGCGGCACCGCTCCGGCTTCGCGAGCGCACGCGGCTTCGCCGGGGACGCGCTCATCATGGCGGACCGGGCCCGCACGCTGCGGGCGATCGAGCGGATCACCCCGCGGTGGGCGCCCGGCGAGGTCGCCGCGTATCAGCCGATCGTGTACGGCCATCTCCTCGGCGAGGTGCTCCGCCGGGTGACCGGGGACGACGTCGACGTGCTGCTGCGCAAGGAATTCCTCGGCCCGCTGGGGCTCACCGACACCCACCTCGGCCTGCCGGACGCGCTGTGGCCGCGGCACGTACCCCTGCGCGGGCAGGACTTCGGCGCGCGGCTGACCGCGCGGCTGATCAACCGGCGCGCCCTCCGCCGGGCGGTGATCCCCGCGGCGGGCATCTCGACGACGGCCCGCGACCTGGCGACGTTCTACCAGGCCCTGCTCGACGGCGAGGTCGTCGACCCGGCGGCCGTCCGGGAAGCGCGGCAGCCGTCCGGGGACGCCGTCGTCGACCGCACGATCGGCACCCGGATCCGCTGGGCGCAGGGCTTCCAGCTCGGCGGCGCCGGCCGTCCGATGGGGACGCTCAGCGGCCGGGAAACGTTCGGGCACAACGGGAGCAACTGCTGCGTCGCCTGGGCCGACCCCGGCCGCCGCCTGGTGTTCGCCTACCTCACCGACCGCGTCGTCTCCGGCCACCGCGCGGCCGCCCACCTCGGCGAGGTCGCGGACGCGGTGTTGACCGCCTGCCCGTGACCCGGGGTTCCGTTGTCCGTGAAGGACTCCTTGAGGGACTCTGAGTCCCTCAAGGAGTCCTTCACGGCTTTCCGGCCGCGAGGTCCACGAACGCCCGCACCACCGGGGACAGCGTGTCCGCGCGCCAGGCCAGCCCCAGGTCGATGCGCGGCACCGGCTCCTCCAGCCGGCGCAGCACCACGCCCTTGCGGCGCAACGCGCGAGCCCGGTGTTCCGGCACCGCCGCGATGCCCGCGCCCTCGGCGACCGCGCGCATCAGCTGCTCGTCCTCCGGTTCTTCGCGCACGATCCGCGGCACACCGGCCGGCCAGACCTGGGCGCTGATCGCGTCGTACTGGCCCGGGCCGTTCTCGCGCGGCCAGAAGACCACCGGCTCGCCCGCGATCCAGGCGCGTCGCAGGCGGCCGCGGCGGCGGGCGAGGTCGTGGGCGGACGGCAGCGCGATCAGCACCTCCTCCGACCCGACCGCGGCCACCTCGACGCCGGGGTGGGTCACGGGCGGGCGGACGAAACCGAGGTCGATCTCGCCCGCGGCCAGGCGGGTCAGGTTGAGGCTCGTCCACCCCGTCTCCAGGGCGAGCTCGACGCCCGGGTGGCGAGCGCGGTAGGCCGCGACCAGGTCACCGGCCAGCGGGCCGGGCGCCGAGCGGGTGTACGCGATCCGGAGCCGTCCCGAGTCGCCGCGCCCGGCCGCCGTGATCACGCCGCGCGCCCGGTCCAGCCGGTCCAGCAGCTCCCGGGCCTCCCTTCCCGCGACCCGGCCCGCCTCGGTCAACGCGAACCGCGGGCCCGACCGGTCCAGCAGCGCGACGCCCAGCTCCGCCTCGAAGGCGCGGATCTGCTGGCTCAGCGACGGCTGCGACACGAACAGCCGAGCGGCCGCCTTGGTGAAGTGCATCTCCTCGACGAGCACGGCGAAGTAGTGCCAGCGGCGCAGGTCCACCCGGTCATTATAGGCGTGTCCTATGACATCATCGGGTCCAGGTCTTGGACCGGCGCGGCCATCCGCTGCTGTGCTTGGAGCATGACCACGACCAGTGCCTCCCCGGCCCGCACCGACCGCCGGCTGCTCGCCCTCACCGCCGCGGCGGACCGGCGGCTCGTCGACCCGATGGCCGGGTTCGTCGACCTCGCCGGCCTCCGCGCGGCCGTCGAGGAGCTGACCGGCGCCTTCGCCCCGCTCGGGCACGTCCAGCACACCGTCGCCGCGAAGGCGTGCGGCCTCGCGCCGCTGCTGCGGTTCCTCGGCGACCTCGGGATCGACGCCGAAGTCGCCAGCCCGGGAGAGACGGCGGTCGCCGAGGCGGCCGGGCTCCGCGGGCCGCGGCTCGTGCTCGACTCCCCCGCGAAGACCGTGAGCGAACTCGCCCACGCCCTGGCCGAGGGCACCGCGATCAACGCCGACAACTTCCAGGAGCTGGCCCGGCTCGACCGGCTCGTCGGCTCGGCGCCGCCGCGCTCGGTGCTCGGGCTGCGGATCAACCCGCAGGTCGGGGCCGGCCGGATCGGCGACACGAGCACCGCGACGGCGGCGTCGAAGTTCGGCATCCCGTTGCGGGACCACGGGTATCGCGCGCTGCTGCTGGAGGCGTTCGCGCACCGGCCGTGGCTGAGCCGGCTGCACGTCCACGTCGGCTCGCAGGGCTGCCCGCCCGGGCTGATGGCCGACGGCGTCGCCGCCGTGCACGCGCTCGCCGAGGAGATCAACGCCGAGGCCGGGTACCGGCAGGTCACCAGCATCGACCTCGGCGGCGGCCTGCCGGTGAACTTCGACTCCGACGAGCCGGGACCGACCTACTCCGACTACGTCGAGACGCTGCTCGCGCGGGTCCCGGCGCTCGGCGACGGGCGCTACACCTACGTCACCGAGTTCGGCCGGTCGCTGCTGGCGAAGAACGGGTTCCTCGTCAGCGCGGTCGAGTACACGAAGGTCGCGGGCGGGCGGCACATCGCGGTCACGCACGCCGGTGCCCAGGTGGCCGCGCGGACGGTGCTCCAGCCGGAGCACTGGCCGCTGCGGCTCAGCGCGTACGACGCCGCGGGCGTGCCGAAAACCGGCCCCGACGTGCCGCAGGACGTCGCCGGGCCGCTGTGCTTCGCCGGTGACCTGCTCGCCCGGGAACGCCCGCTGCCGCTGCTGGAGCCCGGCGACCTCGTCGTCGCGCACGACACCGGCGCGTACTACTTCGGCGCGCACTACGCGTACAACACGCTGCCGCGCCCGGCCGTGCACGGCTTCGACATCGGTGTGGACGGTGCCGTGCGGTTCACGCCGATCCGCCGGGCGCAGTCCCTCGAAGAGCTGGTCGCCGACGCCGGCGGCGAATACGTCGGAGCGCTCCCGATCGGATGATCTCCGGCGTACGATCCTCGCACGCCGAGGGGAGACTGCCATGGGGGCCGGTCGCGTTTCCGGGTCGTTGCCACGTTTCGCGGCGGTGCCGGTGGGGATCGTCGTCGCGATCCAAGCCGTGGTGCTGACGCTGCTATCGAGCCGCTACGGCTTCCACCGCGACGAGCTGTACTTCGTCGCCGCGGGGAAGCGGCCGGACTGGGGGTACGTCGACCAGCCGCCGATCACGCCGTGGCTCGCCCGCGCGTCGACGGCGTTGTTCGGCGAGACCCCGATGGGGCTGCGGGTCGTCGCGACCCTGCTGGGCATGGCGACGGTCGTGGTCGTCGTGCTGATCGCCCGCGAGTTCGGCGGCGGCCGCCGCGTGCAGGTGTGCACCGCGGTGGCGACGGCGCTCTCGACGTACGTGCTGGTCGTGGCGCACATGCTCGCGACCAACACGGCGGACGTGCTGCTGTGGTCGCTCATCACCTTCTTCGGGCTGCGGCTGCTGCGGACCGGCGACGGCCGGTGGTGGCTCGCCGTCGGGGCCGCGGCCGGGCTCGGCATGATGAACAAGTGGCTGGTGCTACTCCTGCTGTCCGGGCTCGGCGCCGGGGTGGCCATCGCCGGGCCACGCCGGGTGTTCCGGACGTGGTGGCTCGCGGCGGGCATCGGCGTCGCCGCCGTGCTGACCGCGCCGGTGGTGCACTGGCAGGCGTCGCACGGCTGGCCGATGCTCACCGTCGCGGGCGGGATCAGCCAGGACGACGGCGTCGAGAACCGCGTGCTGTTCGTGCCGATGCAGCTGGTCTACCTGTCGCCGGTGCTGGTGCCGGTGTGGATCGCCGGGCTCGTCCGGCCGTGGCGTGACGCCGGGGTGCGCTGGGCTCGCGCGCTGGCGATCGCCTACCCCGTGGTCTGCGTGGAACTCCTGGCGCTGGGCGGGAAACCGTACTATTCGGTGCCGTTGCTGCTGCCGCTGGTCGCGCTCGGCGCCGAGCCGGCGTTGCGGTGGCCGGCGCGGACCGGCACGGCGCTGCGGGCGTCGATCGGCGTGGTCACGGCGGTGTGCGTGGTCGTGTCCGTCCTCATCGGACTCCCGGTGGTGCCGGCCACGGCGCTGAACGGCGTGCTGCTGGCCGTGAACAAGGAGCCCGGTGAGCAGGTCGGCTGGCCGGAGTTCGCCGACACGGTCGCGACGGCGTGGGCTCAGGTCCCCGACAAGGACACCGCCGTCATCCTCACCGACAACTACGGCGAAGCCGGGGCGCTCGAGCACTACGGGCCCGAACGCGGGCTGCCGCGGCCGTACTCGCCGCACATGTCCTACGCCGACTGGGGACCGCCGCCGGACCGGCAGGTCGGGCCGGTACTGGTCATCGGCCGGATCGAGCGCGGCTCCCCCGCGTCGCGGCTGATCACCGGCTGCCGCCCGGTGGCGCTGCACCACAACGCCGAAGGCGTCGACAACGACGAGGACGGCGTCACGATCTCGCTGTGCGACACGCTGACCCGGCCGTGGTCGGCAGCGTGGCCGCAGCTGCGGCGCTTTTACTGATGTGCCGGTGGCTCGCGGAAGCTCCGCCGTGAGGGGCACCCTGAGGGCTCTGACGTCCCTGAGGGTGCCCCTCATGGCAGTCAGCTCCAGGCGATCTTGAACACCCACGCGTAGCGGCCCGCTTGCCGGGCCGCCGCCGGGACGTCGATCACCAATGCGCCGTTCTCGACGCTCCAGTGCAGGTTCCCGCGGTAGCCCAGCAGCGTGACGCGGTCACCCGTGCGGATCGGCACCGGCGCGTCGATGACCAGCCGGCTGCCCGGCGCGGCGAGCGAGTGCACGTAGAAGGCCTCGTTCTGCTTGACCGTGAACCGCAGGTCGCCCAGCTGGGCCATCCGTGACCAGTAGGTCGTGCCGTAGATGGCTTCGCCGTTGACCTTCAGCCACGCGCCCGCGTCGCGCAGGTGCTGCTGCATGACGGCCGGGATGGTGCCGTCGAAGTCCGGGCCGATGTCGAGCAGGAAGTTGCCGTTCTTCGACACGATGTCGACGAGCGTGCGGACGACCTCCTCGGCGGTCATGTACTTGTCGTCGGGCGTCGCGCGGTTGTAGCCGTAGGAGAACGGGTCGAGGCCGCGGCTCGCCTCCCACTTCGCCACCACCGTGTTCGGGTACGTCGTGTACTCCGGGGTGGTGAAGTCGTGGTCCGGGATGCCGCCGCGGTCGTTGTAGGTGACGTCCTTGGGGTGCCGGCGGTTCTTCGCGCGGTTGAAGTACTCCGTGAGCACGTCTCGGCTGTCGTTGTCACCGCCGATGTCGAACCACAGGACGTCCGGGTCGAACTCGTGGATCAGCTCGAGCACCTGCGGCGCCTGGTAGTCGCGGACGAAGTCCTTGCCCGCGGTGTAGCCGGTGTAGGGCAGCGGCGCGCCGGTGTACGGGTTGCGCGGCGCGTGGCCCATCCACGGGTTGTCGGGGTTGAACCATTCCGGCAGCGAGAAGTACAGGCCGTTGCGCAGTTGCGGGGTGTACTTGCGGGACGCCGCGAAGAGCTCGGCGATGACATTCCTCCGAGGGCCGAGCTTGACCGAGTTGCGGTCGCTGACCTTGGTGTCCCACAACGCGAAGCCGTCGTGGTGCTTGGACGTCAGGACGTAGTACTCGGCGCCCGCGTCCGCGATCAGCTTCAGCCAGGCGCGCGGGTCGAACTTCTTCGCGGTGAACATCGGGATGAAGTCGTCGTAGACGAACCCTTCGCCGTACTTCTGGGCGTGGTAGGCGTAGGTCGCGCCGTTGGGGTCCTGCTGGTTCTGCCAGTACCACTCCGCGTACTGCTGCCCGACCGGTGCCCACGCGGGCACGGCGTAGACGCCCCAGTGGATGAAGATGCCGAACTTGCTGTCGGTGAACCAGTACGGCGCGCGGTGCGTCGAGAGCGACGCGTCGGTGGGCCGGAAATCCGGGACGCCGAGGGTGATCGGCACCTGCTGGGTAGCGAGCGTGCCGCGCCCGGCCGTCACCCGCAGCTGGCCGTTCGTGGTGGTGCCGGGCGGGACCGACGCGTTCGGCGCCAGGCCGAGCCGGACCGTCGCCTGCTCCCCCGGCGCGAGCGCGCGGATGGTCGCCGGCACGGTGGTCCGGCCGCCGGGGACGTCGAGCGTCACCGAAACGCGGTCGCGCGCGCCGAGCCAGACGGTGCCCGCGTTCACCACGGTCGCCTCGGCGGCCTGCGGACCGCCGTCGGTCAGCAGGTTCGCCGTCGACCGGCCGTCGAGCACCAGCGCGGACCGGCCGACGGCGACGGGCTGCAGGGTGAGGGCGAAGACGTGCAGGCTCGAGACGTCGGGCGCGGGTGTCGCGGTGGCCGGCAGGGTCAGCGCGACGGCTTCGCGGGCCGGGTCGACCCAGACCTGGCCGGTGGCCAGGGAAACCGGGTTGTCGTCGACGACCCCACCCGGCGCGTAGCGGAACGACGAGACGAGCGCGCCGTTGCCGGTGTACCAGTCCGGGCCGGACAGGGAGCCGGTGCTCGTGGTGCCGTCGGCGTAGTGCACGGTCGCCGTGCCGCCGGTGGTGCCGTAGCTGGCGGCGACCAGGAAGTACGCGACGAAGTAGCGGCCCTTCGGCAGGTCGATCGTCTGGCCGGTGGCGACGAGGTTGTTCTTCGCCCCGGCGGCCGCGGACCCGAGCAGGAACGGGACGCCGCCGACGGTCGCCGTCCGGCCGACCGGCAGCTGCTCGGCCGGGAAGGTGTAGCCGGACCCGTCGAAGTCGCCGCCGGTCGCGGACGCGCTGTCGATGCCGTCGTTGGAGAACCAGGCGTCGAGGGCGACCGGGACGGGCGGCGGAGGCGGGACGATCGGGGTTTCGGGCGTGTCGGGCGCGGCGTCGACGGGCACGGCGGCACCGGCGGGCGTCAGGCCGGCCGCACTCAGCGCCACAGCGGCTCCGGCCGCCATGCCGAGGGCTTGCCGGCGAGGGAAGGTCGTCACTGAACCTCCAGGGATCGGATGAGTATGGGCAGAATGGTCCCCCAGTGGACCATTCTGTGGCTGGTGGACCTGATTCATCCGATGACTGACCCTGCTCGCCCGGCTTCGCCGTGTCAAGAGGCTCGATCAAAGTGAACCGGGCTCACGTCCGGCCCGTACTCCTAAGTAACGAGCTGCAGCACTCGCACCAGAACCAGCCGGACCGAGAGGCCAGACCATGTCCACCCACCCGAGCGCGCTGAGCCGCCGCGCGATCGCCATGCTCAAGGCGGTCGGCGCGGGCCGCGCGGAGCTCCGCTGCAGCTGCGAACCCGACCTCCGCGTCGACGGATTGTCGTGCTGCGACCAGAACACGGCCCACGACCTCGCCCGCGCCGGCTTGATCCGTGCCGCGACGCCCGTCGCGCGCGGCCAGTGGTCACCCGCCGAACTGACCGACGCCGGCCACCGCGCTCTGGACGTGTTCCCCGCCGCCGCTTGAGCCTCCCGTTCCCCAGCCGTGAATGGCACATCGAGGGACTTGAAGTCCCTCGATGTGCCATTCACGGCTTTCGGGGTCACTTGCCGGTGATGGGAATGCCGGCACGCGCGACCCCGGCGGGCCGACACGTCCGCCGGAGTGGCCAACACCCCGGGGTTTCGGCGTGTTGGCCACTCCGGCGGGCGTGTGGGCCCTTCCGGGCAGTGTGTTGGCCGCTCCAGGCGGTGGGTTGGCGCTTGCGGGCGAGAATTCCGGTGGCCTCGGTGAACCGGGCCAGGTCCGCGTCCGTGCTTGGGAGTGAGGGCGTTCTCGCACACGCCCTCCGGGGTTGCCCCGACGCAACGATCCGGGCCAGCCTCCGCTTCGGATCGGGACCGGGCACTCCGGCGAGCGGCCGTCGCGGCAACGGCCACCTCGCGCGGGCCCGCCCGGCATCCCCAGAATCCCGGGCGGGTCCGCCCAGGGGAAACAGCAATTTGCCGTCACTGTCCGGGATCTTGTCCGGTTTGCTCACCTGATCAGCGGTCCCTGACCCAGCCCAAGCACGCGACCGTGTGTGCATGCGACGCTTCCTGGCCGTGAGCACGGCCGTCCTGGCGGGGTTGGCCCTCCTCACGACGTCCGGTGGTGCGAACCCGGAAAGCGCTGTCCCGGCCCTCGCGCAGCAGTCCGTCGGCGGCTGGGCGGGCACCTGGGCCGCGGCTCCCGCGGCCGGGGTCGCGAACACCCCGGACGGCTACCCGGGTTACTCGATCCGCAACGTCGTGCACACGAGCGTCGGCGGCGGCCGGGCCCGGATCCACCTGTCGAACGCCTTCGGCGCCACCGCCGTCACCTTCGGGCACGTCACCGTCGCGGTCGAGGCGACCGGCGCCGACGCCGTCCCCGGCACGCTGCGGTCGCTGACGTTCGGCGGCGCGCCGAGCGTCGTCGTGCCCAACGGCGCCGAGGTGCTGAGCGACCCGGTGAACCTGCGGATCCCGGCGGACGCCAACCTGCTCGTGACAACCTACGTGCCCACGAAGTCCGGGCCGGTGACCTACCACCCGGCCGCGTCGCAGACGTCGTACTTCACCCGCGCCGGCGACTTCACCGCCAGTGAGTCGGGCGCCCCCTACACGGAGCAGACGTCCGTGTGGCACTACGTGTCCGGGGTGGACGTGCAGGGCGGCGCCGAAGCCACCGTGGTGACGCTCGGCGACTCGATCACCGACGGCGTCGGCTCCACCGCCGGGGCCAACCACCGCTGGCCGGACTACCTCGCCGACCGGCTGCACGGCCGGTTCGGTGTGCAGAACGCCGGCATCAGCGCCAACCGGCTGCTGCTCGACGTCCCCGGCAGCGGCGCGGGCCAGAACGCGCTTTCCCGGTTCGACCGCGACGTGCTCGGTGTCGGCGGGGTGCGGACGCTGATCGTGCTGGAAGGCATCAACGACATCCAGCAGGACCCGCACCAGACCGACCCGAACGCGATCACGTCGGCCTACCGCCAGCTCGTCGCGCAGGCCCACGCCCGCGGCATCCGGGTGCTCGGCGGCACGCTCACGCCGTTCAAGGGCTGGGGCGTCTACGACGAAACTCTCGAGGCGACCCGCACCGCGGTGAACCAGTTCATCCGCACCAGCAACGTCTTCGACGCCGTGGTCGACTTCGACGCGGCCGTGCGCGACCCGGCCGACCCGCTCCGGATGCTGCCCGCCTACGACTCCGGCGACCACCTCCACCCCGGCGACGCGGGCTACGAGCGGATGGCCGCCGCGGTCCGGCTGGACCGCCTGTGATCACTCACGCGGGATAACGCCACTCGATCCGAGCCACAGCACCGCACCCCGCTTCGACGCGGCGGGTCCGTGACCCGCCGCGCGACTCGGGCGACGCAGGCCACGAACGGGTGACTGCCGCCGACCGGCTGACCGACCCTGATCACCAACGCACGGCAAGGACCGACGCAGCGGCAGAACCCTCAGCCCCACAAACAACTTCCACGCGGCAGGCCCGCGAGCCGGCCGACCCGCAGCGCGACTCCACCACAACCACCGCGACGCGGGCCACGAACGGACGGCCGCCGCAGTCCGGCAGGACCGCCTGTGATCACCAGCGCACGGCAAGGGCCGACATCCACAGCAAGCAGCGGCAAAACCCCAGCCCCACGAACAACTTCCACGCGGCAAATCAGCTACCGGCCGCCCCACCGCACAACTCCACCGCACCCCCGGTAACGCGGGCCAAGAACGGACGGCCGTCGCGGTCCGGCTGGACCGCCGGTGATCACTCGCGCGGGATGAAGAGCACCGCCACCAAGCTGAGCACCGCGACGCCGACCAGGTAGAGCGACACCGACAACGACGTCCCCGTCGAGGTCTGCAACGCCGTCGCGATCAGTGGTGCGAAGCCGCCGCCCAGGACCGCGCCCACGGCGTAGGAGAAGGACGCGCCGCTGTAGCGGTAGCGCGGTTCGAACAGCTCCGCGAACAACGCCGACTGCGGCCCGTACGTCGCGCCGAGGCCGATGTTCAGCACCACCACCGCGACGATCAGCCACACCGCCTGGCGGGTGTCGACCAGCAGGAAGAACGGGATCGGCCAGACCACCAGCAGCACCGAACCCCAGACGTACACGGGTTTCCGGCCGACGCGGTCCGACCACGCCGCCGTGACGAGGATGCTCACCAGCCACGTGACGCTGCCGACGATCACCACCACCAGCAACGTGGTGCGGTCGATCTTCAGCACGGAAGTGCCGTAAGACAACAGATACGCGAGGAAGATGTAGCCGATCGCCGTGTTGGCGATGAAGCTCCCCGATGCCACCAGCAGCGCCCGCGGCCGC
Organism: Amycolatopsis sp. NBC_00355; assembly: GCF_036104975.1. GTDB lineage: Bacteria > Actinomycetota > Actinomycetes > Mycobacteriales > Pseudonocardiaceae > Amycolatopsis. The sequence continues at coordinate 2,017,121 of NZ_CP107982.1, forward strand.
TCGCGGAAGACGTCGGCCATCGGCCGCCGGCTGCGCGCCGCGGACTGCCGCAATTCGGTGAACACCGGGCTTTCCTCGATCCGCAGCCGGATCACCAGTCCGACGCCGACGAGCACGATGCTCACCAGGAACGGCACCCGCCAGCCCCACGCCGCGAACTGGGCGTCGGTCAGCGACTTGCCGAGGACGAAGAACACGAGCTGCGCGAGGATCAGGCCCGCCGGGACGCCGATCTGCGAGAACGCTCCGTAGCGGCCACGACGTCCCTCCGGCGCGTGTTCGACGGCCATCAGGGCCGCGCCGCCCCATTCGCCGCCCGCGCTCAGGCCCTGCAGCAGCCGCAGCACGAGGAGCAGGATCGGGGCCCACACACCGATCGCGCTGTAGGTCGGGAGCAGGCCGACGCCGACCGTCGCCACGCCCATCAGGAGCAGCGAGAGCACGAGCATCGCCTTGCGGCCGGCGCGGTCGCCGAAGTGCCCCCACAGGATCCCGCCGACCGGACGAGCCAGGAAGCCCACCCCGAGCGTCGCGAACGCGGCCAGCGTGCCGGAGGCGGGCGAAAGCGTCGTGAAGAAGAGCTTGCCGAAGACCAGCGCGGTCGCCGTGCTGTAGATGAAGTAGTCGTACCACTCGATCGTGGTCCCGATCGCGCTCGCCACGGCGACCCGCCGCAGCTGCCCGGGTGCGGCGGGCACCGCCTGCGTGCTCACGCGCCGGCCAATGCCGCCAGCGGAACCAGGTCTTCGGCCAGCAGGTCCATCAGCAGTCCGTCGTGCCAGCTGCCGTCGAGCCCGCGTTCGTAGGAGCGCATCGTGCCGACCGGCCGGAAACCGAGGGCCTCGTAGAGCTTGATCGCGGCCTTGTTGTCCGCGGCCGGGTCGATCACCAGCCGGTGGTGCCCGCGCACCGTGAACAGGTACTCGGCCAGCGTCCGGATGGCGTCCGAGCCGAGGCCGTGGCCCTGGAAGTCCGGGTGCACGGCGATGTCGATGCCGGCGTGCCGGTACTGCGGGTCGGCTTCTTCGAACGCCAGCTCGATACCGACCACGACGTCCGCGTGTTCGATGGCGTAGGTCGTGGTGCCCTCGTCGGGGTCCAGCAGATAGGACACCTGGGCGGCCACCGGATCCTCGGCGTCGGCCCACCAGCGGGCGACCTCGGGATGCGACAGGATCTCCTCGAACCGGGCGGCGTCCGTGACTGCGGCGGGCCGCAGCCGGACACGGCTTCCGGTGATCAGGCCGGTCATCGGCCCAGTGTCGACCCCCGGAAGCCCACTGTCGAGCACCGTCACTCCGCCGCCGGATACGCCGGGCCCGTCGGCTCGGCGTATCCGGGGCGGCTCAGCTCACCAGGGGTTGTTGTCCTGCTCGTCCGGGTCGCTGCCCGGACGCCGCTGCGGCGGGGACGCCTGCGGGGCCGACGGCGCCGGCGGGACCCCGGCACCTCCGGCCGGGGCGGGCGGCACGGGCGGCGGGCCCGGGGCCGGCGGCGGGGTCGGCTCGTCGGGCTCGTCCGGGTCGGGGAACCGGCCGCGGAGCGAGTCGAGCAGCGCCGTGCGGGTGTCGCGGTCCTCGTCGCCGAGGTTCTCGGTCATCACCCCGGCCACGCGCTCGGCGATGCCGGACTGCGCGCGACGCATCGTGGTGAGGATCGCCCGCGACAGCTCCTCGAGCGGGAAGGACTTGACCTTGTTCGAGAACGTCAGGTCGGTGACGGTGCCGTCGGCGCCGACGGTGACGCTGACCGCGCCGTCGCCGCTCGTGGCGGTCAGCCGCAGCCGCTCCGTCTCCGCCTGGGCCGCCTGGTAACGCTCGGCCTTGGCCGCGAACCCGGCCGCCCAGTCGTCCATCCGGCGGATCGTCTCGTCGGGGTCCCGCATCAGGTCCCCGAGCCCGCCGTTCGAGCCGTTCGGGCTCGTCATGAACTCACCTTCACTTCAGCCTGTCGCGGCGCCGCCGTGAGCTGGCGCTCGAACGGCTGCGCGTTGCCCTCTTCACCGTCGCGATAGGACTGCGCGGCCGTCCGGACGTTGTCCGAAAGGCCTTTCACACCCTCGATCGACGCCTTCAGCGTGTCCTGCGCCTGCTCACCCGTGGGCCGGATGATCGGCGGCAGGAACGCGCACAGCAGCCCGTACGCGTGGTCCGACATCGCCGAGTCGGACGCGGAGACCGCCGTGTTCAGCCGGTCCACCAGGCTGTCGACGTGACTCGCGTGCGCGACCAGGTCGTCCGGTTCGACCTCGAAGCCGCCCGCCGTCATGTGCTCACTTCCAATCCTGGTTCTTCCAGTCACCGATCACCGGCGGTGCCACGACCTGCTCACCGTCGAAGAAGTTCGGGTCGTCGTTCTCGACGTAGTCGGCCGACTTGTGTTCCTTGTCGTCTTCCTTCTTACCGCCCTTGGCACCGGCGCCCATGCCGCCCATGCCCGGGGAGCCCGGCGCGCCGGCCTTGCCGCCGGCCGCCGCGTTGCGCGCCGCCAGGGCTTCGGCCTCCGCGGCCGCACCCGACGCGGCGCCACCGCTGAGGTTGCCCGCCCCGGTGCCGCGCAGGCCTGCGCCGCCGGCCCCGGCCCCGCCGGTGCCCGAGCCGCCGCCGATGCCGCCGAGGGACCCGCCCCCGCCGCCACTGCCGCCACCGATTCCGCCGAGGCCGCCGAGGCGGCTCGCGATGCTCTCGCCGTTGATCCCGCCGCCGCGGCCGATGGTCGGCATCTTGCCGAGCCCGCCGCTGCCGCCGGTGCCGCCACCCGGGATGCCGTTGCCGCCGAGCCCGCCGCCGGTGGGCAGGCCGGTGATCGGGTCGATGCCGGGCGGGGTGAACCCGCCGCCCAGGCCGCCGCCGCGGATGCCCCCGCTGCCGCCGCCCGGGATGTCGGGGACGGTGAACGACGGCGGGGTGTACCCGCTGCCGCCGCCGGTGCCGCCACCAGCGCCGATTCCGGAAGGCGTGAAGCCGGACGACGTCGTCGAGTCGCCGCCGCCGGGGATCGAGGAGCCGGGGATGCCCGCGCCGCTGAAGCTGCCGCCGCCGGGGGTGTCCGGCATGTCGAAGTTCGGCGGGGTGAAGCTCCCGCCACCGCCGCCGGACCCACCCGCGCCGCTGCCACTGCCGCCGCCCGGGATGCCACTGCCGGAGAAGCCGGAACCACCCGAGCCGGAGCCGCCGCCCGGGATGCCCGCGCCGCCGTACCCGCCGCTGCCGCCGGCCCCGCTGCCGCCGGCGCCACCGCCGACGGGCCGGCCGGTGGCCGGGTCGATGGGCAGGCCCGTGGCCGGGTCGATCGGGAAGCCGGTGGCCGGGTCGATGGCGGGCGAGCCGTTGGCCGAAGCCGCCGGGAGCCGCGCCAGCGACGGGTCGGTGCTGCCGTTCGGGTCCAGCTGCCCGTTCGGGAGGGTGCGCCCCATCAGGCCCTGCGACGCGCCGCCGGACGACATCGGGGTGCCCATGGTGCGCGCGCTCGCCGTCGCGGTCGGCAGCTTCGGCGGAGCCGGGAACTTCGGCGTCGCGACCGCGCCGGCGATGGTCTGGTCGTACTGGGTCATGATCTGCGCGGCGTGCTCGCGCGCGACCTGCTGGGCCCGGTAGGTCTGGATCGCCTCGCCCGCCGCCGACGCGTACTGCACCGGGTCGGTCATCGTCTGCAGCTTCTGGTTGGTGGCCTGCAGGTCGAACTGCACCGGCGGGTTCGCGCCCATCTGCCGCTGCGTCTCGTTGAGCGCCTGGGAGTGGATCTCCTGCTGGCGCCCGGCGAGCGTCGCGCCCTGCGCGGTCGCGCCCAGCCACTTGCCGACCCCGGCGAGGTGCTCGCGGACGGCGTCACCGGCGTCGCCCTGCCAGTTGCTCGTGCTCGCGGTGATCGAGTCGGCCAGGTTCTTCTGGTGCGTGCCGAGGTCGTTGCCGACCTGCACCCACTCCTCCGACGTCTCCGCGACGGTCGCCGGGTTGGCGTCCAGCGTGATGGCGTCGTTCATCTGCTCGTGGCTGGCGTTGCTCCACAGCATGTGCGGCGGCTCGCCGGTCTCGCGCATGGACAGGCCCTCGTCGAGCCCGTTCTTCGCGTTGTCCAGGTGCTGCTGGTACAGCTCCTGGATCTTCCGGTCGCGCAGCGCCGGGTCGACGGCCGGGCCGAGCCAGCCGGCCCGGATCTCGTCGTCGATCTGCTGGGTGGCCATCTCGCGGATCTCGTCGCCCGAGGGCGTGTCGTCGGTCTTCAGCGGCCCGACGTAGTACTTCGACGACGAGTCCGCCGTCGGGTCGTACAGCGGGCTGCGCCGGTTGTAGTCCGGGGACGACGGGTCCGACACGGACTCGGCGGTGGGTGCCACGGTCTCCCTCAGCTCTGGTCGGCGGACGGGAGTGCGACGAGCGTGGCCCGTGTCTCCTCTTCCCGCGTCTTGTAGTTCTGCTTCGCCAGCTTGATCGCTTCGATGTAGGTCGGGAACTCCTGCCGCGCGGCCTGCAGCTGCGTGACCAGCCCATGGTCGTCGGCCGCGGTGTTCACCATGTGGCCGGAGACCCACATGCCGACCGCGGTCCGGCTGAGCGCCGGCTTGTCGTGCAGGCGCTGCAACGCCGACCAGCGCGCCTCCAGCGACTCGAGCACGCCTTCGAGCGACTCGATCAGCCGGTTGCCGGTGGTGTCGTCGACCGCGAAGCTGCCGGTCTGGGCCAGCCGCTTCAGCTGGGCGCCGGCGAGGCCGACGCGGATCGCGGACATCGCCTGCAGCTGCGGGGTGTCGGCGGCCTGGAGCTGCTGCGTCGCTTGGAGCGCCTCGGTGGTCGCCGCTGTCGCGTCATCGGTCATCAGGAGGGTTCCTTCCCGGTCAGTAGACCGCGGCGATCGCGTCACGGATGGCCCGGGCCAGTTCGGCGCGGCCCGCGGGCACGTACTCGGCCGTCAGCTCGCCGGCGTCACCGGTCCTGGTGCGCACGAGGTACCGGCCGTCGGCGGTGTCCAGCCAGCTCAGCGGGTCACCCGCGAGCCGCTCGCCGCGGCGGCTCTGCGCGGTGACGGCGATGTGGCCGCCACCCAGCCGCGGCTCGGACAGCACGCGCTCCAGCACGGCGACGTCGGACGGCGTCGGGGCCGGCGGGCGGCGTCCCGGCCGCACCACGGCCTTCACCTCGATCATGCCGAAGGCGTCCGTCTCTTCTTCCTCGAACTCCGCGTCGGCACGCCGCTTGGCCGCCATCGCCGAGACCTCACGGCCGGCGGCGCGGTGCACGACGTGCCGGCCGGTGGTCGCGGCGGGCGCCGGGGGCAGCACGCCGGTGACGACCTCGACCAGGTCCTCGTCCGCGAAGAGCGAGAACAGCAGCTCGTCGTCGTCCGGGGCCTGGGTGATGCCGAGCGCCTGTGCGCCGTCGGTGACCACGAGGACCGCGACGTCGGCGCCGAGGCCGTCGATCCCGCTCACCGCGACCGACACGCGGGGGGCCGCCAGCAGCTCGAAAGCCGTGCGCACCCCCGGGTGCAGCTCTCCCGACACCGAAAGACGACGTTCCTCGAGCGAGTCGTAGACCTGCCGGGCGACGTGGACGAACCGCACCGGGTCCGCCGGGAGGTACCCGGCCCGCAGTGGGTACCGCCGGACATCGCCACCGGTCGCCTGCCCGACAACCAGGGCTTCGACGACCTCGAGGACGAACTCGAACCTGTCCGCCATTTCCCCTCGCCCGATTCCGTGAAATTCGTCAAACCCTCAAGCAAGTTCCCTTACGAAGAGTAGCAGTGCCGCCGGACCGGGGTTCGGCGCCGCCACCCGGATGCCCGAAAGACCACGATCCCTGTCCTGGGCGGGCAAGCGGCCCACAGTGGACCTCTCACTCGACGCGGTGATTGTGCACGCGCAGCTGCAGGGTGACGAGATCCAGCAGCGGCACGGAAACGCCCAGCTCACGGGCACGCGCGGTGAGGTCGCCGAAGATCTGGTCCCCCTCGACCGGGTGACCGCCGAGAAGGTCGCGGTACAGCGAAGAACCACCCGTTCCGGGGTCGGTCACCGTTCGGCGTGTCGCGTCCAGATCCGCGGCGGGCACCGGGTATCCGGCGGCTTCGGCGACGGCCGCGGCCTCCGCCACGACCGCCTCGGCGAACGCCGCGCCACCGGGCACCGCGACGACGTCGCCGGTCGTGCCGCGCATCAGCGCGTTGACCCCGCCGATCGACGCGATGAACACCCACTTCGCCCACATGGCCCCGGTGATCGCGTCTTCGCGGGCAGCCGGGAACCCGGCGCCGGTCAGCGCCGCGTCCACCTGGGACAGCCGCGAGGGGACCGGTTCGGCGCGGGCGCCGTAGACCAGGTTCTGCAGCGGCGCGAGCCGCCGGATGTCGCCGTCGTCGTCGACCGTGGTCACGACTTTGGCCACCCCGCCGAGAACCGCCGCCGCACCGAACCGCGCGGCGAGGACGTCGATGTGCGCCAATCCGTTGAGGAACGGCAGAATCAGCGTTCCCGGGCCGACCGCGGGCGCGAAATCGTCGATGGCGCCGGTCAGCGCGGTGGCCTTCACCGCGAGCAGCACGAGGTCGTAGGTTCCTTCGAGGGCCCCGGTTTCCACGAGCGGCGGGTCGAGCACGGTCTCCTCGCCGAGCCCGACGATCCGCAGCCCGCGCTCCCGCAGCACCTTCGCCCGCCCCGGCCGGACGAGGAACGTCACGTCCCGGCCCGCCTGCAACAGCCGGCCGCCGAAGTACCCGCCGGTCGCACCGGCACCCACCACCAGGATCCGCAAGTCGTTCACGCCCGCGACGCTACGCCCGGCGGGTGTCCGGCCGCCGGAGTCCCATCCGCTGGTCGACTCCCGCCGGTCTCCCCCGCCGTGAGGGGCACCCTTATGACTCTTGGGTCCCTGAGGGTGCCCCTCACGACTCTTGGGTCCCTAAAGGTGCCCCCACGGCAACGGCCGCCGCGGCCGTGTTCCGCGGCGGCGACCACAGCTTCCGCACAGCAAGACACAGCGAACGGACAGGTGAAATCGGCTGCCGAACGGGCACCGCGAGGCGTTGACCAGGCATGGGAAGACCGATCCGCGGCCTGGGCCTGGCCGCCGCGCTCGCCGCGACCCTGCTCGTCGCGGCCTGCGGGCAGGCGGTCACGCCCGCCGCGCGGAGCACGACGGCGACGCCGGACCCGCCTCAGGACACCGAGGTCGGACCGCCCGCGCCGAGCACCACCACGGTCCCCTACCCCGACCTCTCCGCCGTCGCCGACGGGGTGGCGGACGCCGTGGCCGCCGCCTCCCGCGGCACCGACGCCGGATTCGTCCTGTTCGACCGGCAGCCGGGCCAGGAACTGGCCTCCGCCGACCGCGATACGCCGTACTACACCGCTTCGGTGGTGAAGCTGCTGATCGCGATCGACGAGGTCCGCGACACCGACGGCGGCTGGGCGCTCCCGGACGCCGGCACGGTCGACGATCTGACCGACATGCTCGCGGGCAGCAACGACGGGATCGCCTCGGAACTCTGGGAACGCAACGGCGGCAACGAGATCGTCACCCGCACCGCCGCGCTGATCGGCCTCACGCACACGACGCCGCCCGCGGACCCGACCCAGTGGGGCATGGCGAAAACGAGCGCCGCCGACGTCGTCGCGACCTACGAGTACCTCGAGGACACCGTGCCCGACGACGTCGCGCAGCCGCTGCTCACCGCGCTCGGCGACGCCCGGAACCCGGCCGACGACGGCTGGGACCAGTACTTCGGCATCCCGGACGGGCTGCCCGGGACGTCGTGGCAGGTCAAGCAGGGCTGGATGGTCCTGCGCGACGCGCTCGTCCTGAACACCACGGGGGTCGTCAACGACCGCTACGTCGTCGTCCTGCTGACCCAGCAACCGCTGGTCAGCTCGGCGAAGGGCCGCGCCGCCGTGACGGCGGGGATCACGACGCTCGCTCCCCTGCTGAAGCAGCTGAGCGCGACGTGACGCCGGTGACGCCACGGGCCCGGTCGATGTCCGGGCCGCGGTAGAGCCGTTCCGGGATCCGGGCCAGCGTCGACGGGTGGACCTGCGGGCCGAGGCCGTAGAGCTTCTGGAAGCTCATGATCAGCGGCCGCCAGGCGTCCGGGTCGATGCGGTCGTCGCTGCCGGGCAGGCGGATCCCGTCGTGCACGAAGACGCGCTGCACCCGCACCTCGATCGCGACGATGCCGCCGCGTTGCCGCTCGTCGGCGTCGGCGACCGGGTGCACGGCCTCGACGACCGCCTCCATCGCCACCGGGCATTCGGCGACGCGCGGCGGCGCCACGGTCTCCGACGGCACCGGCGTCAGCCCGGCCCGCTCGAACTTCTCCGCGACGTGGAAGTACCCGCGCTTCCGCTTCCCGTCGGGCACGGGGTCCGAGCCGGTGGTCATGGCGAGCCGGTCGACGTGCGCGGCGAGCGCGTCGGAGGGCAGGTTGAGCACGCACTCGCGGGTGCGCAGGAGGTTGTGGGTGGTGTGCGAGCGCGCGCTGAGCCCGAGCATCGCGCGCCAGCCGAGCCAGAACGCGGACGACATCGGGGCGAGGTTGGCCGAACCGTCCTCATTGGAACTCGAAATCAGCACCACGGGCGTGCCGAAGTAGAGGATTCCGGGCTCGATGGCCGTGTGCGCAAGGGTTTCCGTCTTCACGCCACCCATCCTCGCGCCCCGGCCACTCCCCTCGCTGGCGGGAATCGGCCGTCGCGATCACCAGCCGTGAATGGCACATCGAGGGACGCTGAGTCCCTCGATGTGCCATTCACGGACTTCAGGAGCGGGCGGCGGCCTGGGTGAGCGCGCGGCGGGTGAGGACGCGCGCCAGGTGGCGGCGGTACTCCGCCGTCGCGTGGGGCTCGTCCGGCGGGTTCGTGTCCTCGGCCGCCAGGGCCGCGGCGTCCTCGATGGACGCGCCGGACGCGAGGGCCGCCTCGGTCGCCGACGCGCGCAGCGGGACGCCGGCCATGTTGACCAGGCCCACCTTGCCACCGACCACGGCCACGCCGACCATCGCCCAGTCGAGCGCGCGGCGGGTGAACTTCTCGAAGCCCCAGCCGAGGCCCGTCTGACGCGGCAGCCGGATCTCCGTCAGCAGCTCGTCCGGCTCCAGCGGCGTCGTGAACGGGCCGAGGAAGAACTCCGCCGCCGGGATCCGGCGCTCGCCCGACGGGCCGCGCGCGACCAGCACGGCGTCCGACGCCAGGATCGCCGCCGGGAGGTCGGCCGCGGAGTCGGCGTGCACCAGGGAGCCGCCGAGGGTGCCGCGGTGGCGGACCTGGCGGTCGCCCACCTCCCCCGACGCGTGCGCCAGCAGCGGCGCGTGCTCCCGCAGCACCGGGTCCTGCTCCAGGTCGCTGTAGCGGGTCAGGGCGCCGATGACGACCTCGTCGCCGTCCAGCCGGACGTAGCGCAGCTCGTCGACCGGCCCGATGTCCACCAGGTACTCCGGCGCGGCCAGCCGCAGTTTCATCAGCGGCAGCAGCGAATGCCCGCCGGCCAGGACCTTGGCGTCGTCGCCGTGCTCGGCCAGCCGGGCCAGCGCCTCGTCCACTGTGGACACGCGCTCGTAGCGGAACTCGGCGGGGATCACCGGTCCACCTCCTGCCCGGAAGCGTCCATCACGGAGCTGACGATGTTGTGGTAACCCGTGCAGCGGCACAGGTTTCCTTCGAGCCCGGCACGCACCTCGTCGCGCGTCGGCTTCGGGTTGTCCACGAGCAGCGACACCGACGCCATGATCATCCCGGGCGTGCAGAACCCGCACTGCAGGCCGTGCTGCTCCCGGAACGCCCGCTGCACCGGGTGCAGCTCACCACCGGTACCGGACAGTCCCTCGACGGTGGTGACGGCGTGGCCGTCGGCCTGCGCGGCCAGCACCGTGCACGACTTGACCGACTCCCCGTCCAGCAGCACCGTGCAGGCGCCGCACGACGTCGTGTCGCAGCCGATGTTCGTGCCGGTGAACCCGGCGGTGTCGCGCAGGAAGTGCACCAGCAGCGTCCGGTCCGGCACCTCCTCGGCCACCGGCCGTCCGTTGACCTCGATCGAGACCTTCACCGCGGGTTCTCCTTGCTAGCTGCTTCAAGTGCCGCCCAGACCCGGATCGGGGTCGTGGGCATGTCCAGGTGCCGGACGCCGCGCGTGGCCAGCGCGTCGACCACGGCGTTGTGCACCGCCGGCGTCGAGCCGATCGTCGCCGCCTCGCCGATCCCCTTGACGCCCAGCAGGTTCCGGTCGGTCGGGGTCGCCATGTCGACGAGCTCGAAGTCCGGCAGCTCGACGGCCGTGATGAACGAGTAGTCCGCCAGCGTCGCGGTGGTCGGGTTGGCGTCCTCGTCGTAGGTGACGACTTCCATGAGCGCCTGGGCGGCGCCCTGGCCGAGCCCGCCGTGCCGCTGGCCGCGGAAGGTCAGCGGGTTGACGATCGGGCCGGCGTCGTCGACGGCGATGATCCGCCGCAGCACGACCTTGCCGGTCTCCGTGTCGACCTCGACGACCGCGAGGTGCGCGCCGAACGGGAACGTCGGCTTGCCGCCGCCGAACCAGACGTCCGCGGTGATCTTGCCGTCCCCGGCCGTGCCGGCGACCTGCGCCCAGCTGAGCACCGTGCTCGACGGCGCGCCGCGGACCTGCCAGACCCCGCGTTCGACGTCCAGCTCGAGGTCGTCGGCCGACGCCTCCAGCAGCTCGGCCGCCAGTTCGCGGGCCTGCGCGATCACCTCGTCGGCCGCCTGCCGGATGGCCGACCCGCCGAGCTGCAGCGAGCGGGAGCCGAACGTGCCGATCGCCTTGGGCACCTCGTCGGTGTCGCCGTGGCGGACCGTGATCTTCTCCAGCGGCACGCCCAGCCGGTCCGACAGCAGCATCGCCAGCGACGTGCCCAGCCCCTGCCCGTGCGGCGAGCTGCCGGTCCAGGCGACGACCGAGCCGTCCGGGTGGATGTCGACGCGCCCGCTCTCGCCACCCCCGTCACCGCCGGTGATCTCGACGTACGCGGCGAGCCCGAGGCCGAGTTCGACCGGGTCGCCGGCGTCGCGCCGCCGCTGCTGCTCGGCGCGCAGTTCGGCGTAGCCGCCGGCTTCGAGGACCTTGTCCAGCGCCGCGGCGTACTCGCCCGAGTCGTAGGACGCGCCGGTCGGCGTCTGGTACGGGAACTCCTCGGGCCGGATGAAGTTGACCCGGCGGACCTCGGCCGGGTCCAGCCCGATCTCGGCGGCGAAGACGTCCATGGCCCGTTCGAGCGCGGCCGTCGCCTCCGGGCGGCCCGCGCCGCGGTAGGCCGCGATCGGCGTCGTGTTGGTGACGACACCGCGGCTGCGCGTCTCGACCGTCGGGAACCGGTAGACGCCGACGGCCATCAGCTCGGTGAGCGTCGGCAGGAACAACGTCCGCGGGTAGGCGCCAGCGTCCTGGACGACGTCGAGGCGGTACGCGAGCACCGTGCCGTCCCGCTTGCCGCCGATGGTGACGGTGTTCTGCTGGCCCCGCCCGTGCGTCATCGACGTCAGGTTTTCGCTGCGGGACTCGATCCAGCGCACCGCCCGCCCGAGCCGCTTGGCCGCCCAGCCGAGGACGGTCACCTCCGGGTCCGCGCCGATCTTCGCGCCGAAGCCGCCGCCGACGTCCGGGGCGATGACCCGCACCGACTCCTCGCCGACGCCGAGGCTGCCGGCCAGCTGCGACCGGGCGATCTGGGCGTTCTGCGTGGACAGCCACGCGGTGAGCCGGCCGTCCGCGCCCCAGACCAGCGACGCGCCGCGGACTTCGAGAGGCGCGGGGGCGACGCGCTGGTTGACGATCGTCTGCGTGACGACCGCGTCGCAGCCGTCGAAGATCGCGTCGTCGAACTCCTCGGCGCCGTGGACCTGCACCACGTTGCTGCCGGTTTCCGGGTACAGCAGCGTCTCACCGGCCAGTGCGGCGTCGATGCTCGCGACGGCGTCGAGGGGCTCGTAGTCGACGTCGACCAGCTCGGCCGCGTCGGCCAGCTGGTACCGCTGCTCGGTGACGACGAGCGCGACCGGCTCGCCGACATACCGGACGACTCCGGCGGCCAGCCACGGTTCCTTCACCGGACCGGCGTCATGCGGCTCGAGCCCGAGGTCCGCGGCGGTGTACACGCCGAGCACCCCCGGCGCCGCGAGCGCCTCACTCACATCGATGCCGCCGATCCGCGCGTGCGCGATGGGACTGCGCACGAACACCGCGTGCGCGGCGCCGGAAAGCGCTTCCTCCCGCAGATCGTCGACGTAGGTCCCGCCCGCGGTGATCAGGTTCTGATCCTCTTGGCGGACCACCCTGGTCCCGACAATGCTCATCTGGTCTCCTGCTCGCCGATACCCCGCCGATCATGCCCCCTCCGGCGGCCCGGCGTCACGCCGCGAAGGCCTGCCGACCCAAGACGACCGCCAGCACGAGCCCGGCGACGCCGATCCCGATCCGCAACGGCGTCGCGGGCAGGTGCCGCACGATCGTCGCGCCGAGCCAGGCGCCGCCGAGCGAGCCCAGGCAGACGGCCAGCGCGGCCGGCCAGTCGACCTTGCCGGTCACCGCGAAGACGAGCGCGGCGAGCAGGTTCGCCGACCCGGTGACCAGGTTCTTCGCCGCGTTGGTCCGGGCGAGCGGCTGGCTCCACACCGACACCAGCAGGGCCAGCATGAGCACGCCCGCGGCGGCGCCGAAGTACCCGCCGTAGATGCCGATGACGAAGGCGAACGCGCCGGTCACCGGGCTGAGCCCGTGGTGTTCGGCGCCTTCGGCCAGCCGGCGCAGCCGCGGACCCACCATCAGCACCACCGACGCCCCGCCGATCAGCCACGGCACGATCACGGTGAACGCGTCCGCCGGCGTCAGCAGCAGCACGACCCCGCCGACCGCGCCGCCGATCGTGGTGATGACGCAGAGCGGGAGGATCCGGTCGCGCTGCCCGGCGAGCTCGGGCCGCGCCCCGGCGGCCCCGCCGGCGGTGGTCCCGAGCATGGCGACGGTGTTGGTCACATTCGCGACGACCGGCGGCAGCCCGGCGGCGAGCAGCGCGGGGTAGGACACGAGCGACGCGAGCCCGGCGGTGGCCCCGGTCAGCCCGGCACCGACCCCGGCGAGCACGAGCAGGAGCAGCACGCCGGGGTCCGTGATCACGTTGTCATCTCAACACGGCCCGGCCCGCCCCCGGCGGTGAGCTTGCTCCCACCGTTCACGTCCGTGAATGGCACATCGAGGGACTCTACGTCCCTCGATGTGCCATTCACGGCCTTCCCAGGTCACTTCAACCAAACAGCGCGGGTATAGGTTGTTATACGAATTACCCAGGCCTTGTCCGAAACCGGACGAGATCGGCCGCCGGGGTTGCCCGGGGCGGGCGGGCCGTCCCAGAATCGCCGCGATGACAAGGTTGTCAGAGAGCGGAGGCCGGACCATGGGCGAGCTGAACCGGCGACGGGCCCTGGGCCTGCTGGGTGCGGGCAGCGCGGCGGCGATGCTGGCGACCGGGCTGCTGCCGGGGCTCGCCGAAGCGGCGGAAGCCGGCCCCGCCGGGAAGCCGAAGGGCGGGCCGCCGGATGCCGTCGCGGCGACCTACCTGCGGGTCCTGCTTCGGCACACGCGCTGGGCCGAGTCGCAGTTCGACACCGCGGCCGGGATCTACCCGGCCAAGGACTTCACCTTCGCCGTCGTCCTCGGCAACGCCCTGCTGCTGACCCGCGACGGTTACGACGCCGCCGTCGCCGGAGTCGACCAGGCCACCCTGCGGACGCACACGCTCGACACGATCAAGCACTTCGCCGCGTCGAACCTGCTCACCGGCGGGACCGAGTGGGGCCGGAAGCTGTTCTTCGACACCACCTTCCAGTCGTACTTCCTGCTCGCCGCGCGGCTGCTGTGGACGGACCTGGACGCGGCCACGCGGGCGAACGTCGAGCGCATCACCACCGAACAGGCCGCCTACACCACCGCGCTCGGCACCCAGGACGATCCGACGTCGGGCGACTGGACGCCCAACGGCCTGCTCGGCGGCCACGTCGGGGACACCAAGCTGGAAGAGATGGGTGTCTACGCCCAGTCGCTCGCCCCGGCCCTCGCCTGGGCGCCCGGTGACGCCCGCGCCGCCGCCTGGCGGGACGCCTTCGGGTCGTGGAGCCGCAACGAGGGCGGGTTGCCGGCCGCCGACCTGGCCAACCCGCGGCTCGTCGACGGTCACCCGATCAGCGCGAACACGGCGACCAACCTCTACGACACGTTCCTCGTCGAGAACCACGGTTCCTTCGGCCCGCACTACCAAGAGGAACTCTGGCGCACGTCCGGCCGCAACTCCATGCACTTCCTGCTCGCCGGGAAGCCGCTGCCCGAGGTGCTCACCGCCCAGCCGAACGGCGAACTGCTCTGGCGCACCATGCTGCTGATGACCAGCGACGCCGGCGAGCCGCTGATGCCGATGGTCGCCGACCGCGAGCACCTCTACGGCCGCGACGTCATCCCGCTGGCCTTCCGCGCCCAGGTCCTCGGCGACCGCTACGCCGCCCGCGCCGAGGCCGACCTGGCCGCGCGGCTCGAGCCGTACCAGGCCTACGCGCCCGCCGACCGGATCACGAAGTTCTCCGGCGAACCGAAGTACGAGCCGGAGGCGCGGGCCGAGGTCGCCATCAGCTACCTGCTGCACGAGTGGCGCGCCGCGCACGGCGGCCCGGTCGTCCCGGTGAGCGGGAAGGAGTTCGACGCGCACGCCGCCGGCGTCGCCGACTTCGGCGCCGGGCCGGGGCTGCTCGCCCACCGCTCCCCCGCCGCCTGGGCCGCGACGGTGAGCAAGGCCGGGTTCGTCAAGTTCGCCTGGCAGCCCCACCACGACGACTGGCTGTTCGCGCTCGGCGGGGCGACGCCGATGCTGCTGCCCGCGTCGAACCTGGCCGTCCGCGAGCGCCACGCCACGACCTGGACCCGGGTCCGGGACGGCTTCGACGGCACGTTCGGCGTGCTGCGCTTCGACGCCGGCTATGCCGCGCTCGCCACCCTGCCCACCGGGACCGCCGTGTACACGAGTACCGGCGTCGCGGCCGGCGAAGGCGCCTTCACGGTGTACAACCTGGCCATGCCGGGCGTTCCCGGGCTCGACGGCGACCGCGCCTACACCGCGGCCGAGGGCACGGTGACGGTGTCCGCCCAGGACGCGCCGGCCGGCGGCCCGCGGACCGACGACCTGACCTTCACGCCGGTCACCGCCCGGTTCGTCCGCATGCTCGGCGTCCGCCCGGATCCGGCGTACGGCTATTCGCTGTACGCCTTCGAGGTCCACGACGGCACCGGCCCGGACCTGGCCGTCACAGGCACCGCGTCGGCGTCTTCGGCCACGGCGGGCAAGGAAGCGAAGTACGCCAACGACGGCAACACGACCACCCGCTGGGCGGTGTCCACATCGGACCGGCCGCGGGCGGACAGCTGGCTCGCGGTCGACCTCGGCGCGGCGAAGGCGTTCGACCGCGTCCGGCTGAGCTGGGAAGCGGCCGCCGGACGCGCGTACCGCGTCGAGACGTCCCCCGACGGCTCGGCCTGGACGCCGGTGGCGAGCTTCCCGAAACCCGCGCTGAGCAGCACCCACGGCTGGCTCGACGTCGACGGCCGGGCCGGGCTGGTCGTGTCCGGGCCGAACCCGCTCACCGTCGTCGGCACCAGCGTCACGCTCTCGGACGGCCCCGCCGCGCCGCTGCTGGCCGAGCTGTACCCCGGCACCGCGGGCTTGGCGAAGCTCGCCGGCCGCGCTCGCGCGAGCACCACCGCGGCCGCCGTCCGCGCCAGCGTCACCGACGGATTCCTCGTGCTGGCCAACCTTTCCGCCGCCGCGGCGACCGGCACGGCGAACCTCCCGCAGGATCGCTCCGCGCTCGAGCTGTACCGCGGCGAACAGGTCGTCACCGCGGCCGGCACCGCCTTCACCTTCACACTGGCCGCCGCCGAGGGCCGGATCGAACCGCCGCGGTTCACCCTGCGCGGCACGTTCGGCCGCGCGATCCCGATCGGCCTCAAGGCGGTCGTGCGCGACGCCGGCCGGGTCGACCTCACCGCGGCGTCCGGGCTGCCGGTCCTGATCACGGTGGAACCCGACGGCGGCCTCGCGCGGCCCGTCCTGCTGATCCCGGGCCGGACCGTGCCCGTCGTCGTCCCGGAAGTCCGGCCGTACCCGCTGGCCGACCTCGCGCTCGGGGCCGTCACGTTCCCGGCGGAACCGCTGCCGGCGGGGATGTCCGATCCGGGCGCGGCGGTCGACGACGACCCGGCGACGGCGTGGCGGCCGGGCCCGGGTGGCCGGCTGGTCGTCGATCTCGGTGCGGTACGGCCGGTTTCCGCGGCCGAACTCGCCTGGACGTCCGGCCGGGTCCCGGCCTGCGCCGTCGAAACCAGCACCGACGGCGTCACCTACACAACGGCCGCGAAGCCGGCCCGCACCTGCACGGCGACCGCCGCCGTCACCGGAGAAGTGCGCTACCTCGCCGTACGCACCCTCGACTGGCGAAGCGGCGACGCGAACCTCACGCGGTTGTCCGTCCGGACTTGATCGATTTCGGGCGGCCCACGAGGCGCCCGGGGCGAGTACCTTGGCACCACACAAGGCGCCCGCCGGGAGGTCGCATGCGCGTCACGATCGCCGAGGTCGCCCGCCGCGCGCGGGTGAGCAAGACGACCGTGTCGAGGGTGCTCAACAACAAGGCCGATGTGGACGCGGCGACCGCCATCCGGGTGCGCGAGGTGATCGCCGCGACCGGCTACATCCCCAGTGCCGGCGCGGTCGGGCTGGCGCGCGGGGTGACCCGCACGGTCGGGATGCTGGTGCCGGGGCTGACCTGGCCGTGGATGGGCGAGGTGCTCCAAGGCGTGGCCGACGTCGTGGAGTCGAAGGGCTACGGACTGCTGCTGTCCACCGCGAACCGCGGCGCCGACTCGCTGGAGGAGTTTTCGCGGCAGGTGTCGGCGAAGGCGTTCGACGGCTTGCTGCTGGTCGAACCCCCGGACGCGGTGCGGCACCTGCGGGTGCTGCACGACTCCGGGTTGCCGGTCGTGGTGATCGACGACCGCGGCCGCCGTCCCTCGTTCCCCTCGGTGGGCACGAGCAACCGCCGAGGCGGCGCGGACGCGGCCCGGCACCTGCTCGAAACCGGCCGCACCCGCCTCGCCACCGTGACCGGGCCGCGCGACTTCGGCTGCACGAGCGACCGGCTCAACGGCTTCCGCGACGCCATCCTCGAAGGGGGCGGCACCCTCGACCCGCGGCTGATCATCGAAGGCGACTTCACCAGCGAAAGCGGAGAAGCCGCGATCCTGCAGCTGCTGGAAACCGGCCCGGCGTTCGACGCGGTCTTCGCGCACAACGACCTCACCGCCGCCGGCGTGCTGAGCGGGCTGAGGAAGGCCGGGCGCGCGGTGCCGGCGGACGTCGCCGTGATCGGCTTCGACGACATCCCCCTCGCGGCGCACACCCAGCCCCCGCTCACGACGGTCCGCCAGCCGTTGCGCGCGATGGGAGAGACGGCGGCCCGGCAGCTGCTCGCGCAGCTCGCCGGGGCGCCGTCTCCGAGCGCACCGCTGGTGGTGCCGACAACCCTGGTGATCCGCGAGTCGACGGCCGTCGTGAGTGTTCAGGGCGGTTAGAACCGCCCTGAACACTCACGACAACCGGCACCGAGCGCTCAGGAAACGTTCAGCGCAGCGGACAGCGGGACGTTCCGCGAGGAATCACCGACGGACACGCGGTACTGGCCCGCGTTGGTCGTCCACGACCCGGTCCAGTGGGCGAGGTCCCGCGGGGTGAGCGGGAACGACACCTGCTGGCTCTGGCCGGCGTTGAGCTGCACCTTCTTGAACCCCTTCAGTTGTTTCGGCGGCTCGCCGTTGGCGGCGGGCTGCCCGACGTAGAGCTGGACGACGTCGGCGCCCGCGCGGGTGCCGGTGTTGGTGACCGTCGCCGTCACGGTCGCCGTGCCGTTCGTGCCCTGCGGGGTGACGACCAGGTTCGAGAACCCGAACGTCGTGTACGACAGGCCGAACCCGAACGGGAACAGCGGCTCGATGGTGCGGCTGTCGTACCAGCGGTACCCGACGTTGAGGCCCTCCGAGTACTCGATCCGGTCGTTGGCGCCCGGGAACTGCTGGACGTTCGCCGTCGGCAGGTCGGCGATCTGCTTCGGGAAGCTGACCGGCAGCTTGCCCGACGGGTTGACGTCGCCGTAGAGCAGCGACGCGATCGCGTTGCCGTTCTCCTGCCCCGGGTACCAGCCCTCGATGACCGCCGCCGCCTTCGACAGCCACGGCATGGTCACCGCCGACCCGGTGTTGAGGACGACGATCGTGCGCGGGTTGGCCGTCGCGACCGCGTCGATCAGGTCGTTCTGCTGGTTCTGCAGGTCGATCGTGTCGAGGTCCTGGGTCTCGGACTCGCCGTAGCCGGCGAACACGACCGCGACGTCCGCGGCCTTCGCCGCCGTCACGGCGCCCGGGATGTTCGGCGTCTGCACGTGCTCGCCGGCGCCGTCCACATAGGACACCGTGACGCCGGAGCCGGCCCGCGCCTTGATCCCGTTGATCGGGTTCACCGACGCCGGGGACGGGTTGACCTTGGCGCTGCCGCCGCCGATGTTCTGCGGGTCGATCCCGTCGCCGCCGGAGAGCGCGATCGACTTGGTCGCCGCGGTCAGCGGCAGGACGCCGTTGTTCTTCAGCAGCACCGACCCGGCCGCCGCGACGTCCCGGGCGGTAGTCACATTCGCCGCGTTGGTCACGACCGACTGCGGGGTGCCGCGCCGGGTCCGGTCGAAGACGCCGAACTTGAACATCTGGGTCAGCACGCGCCGGACCATGTCGTCGACCCGCGCCTGCGTGACCTCACCGCGCGAGACGGCGTCGAGCAAGCCCTGGCCGAAGAACGCTGCCCCGGGCATCTCCATGTCGAGCCCGCCGTTGGCCAGCTGCCGCGGACCGCCGGTCGCCGAGCCCCAGTCGGAGCCGACGAAACCGCCCCAGTTCGCGTCCTGCTTGATCGCGGTCGTCAGCACCCCGCTGCTCTGGCAGGCCGGGACGCCGTTGATCTGGTTGTAGGCGCACATCATCGACGCGACCTGGCCCTGGCTCGCGACCTGCTGGAACGCCGGCAGGTACAGCTCGTGCAGGGTGCGGTCGTCGATGATCACGTTGTCCGACGGCGTCCCGCGCGACGCCCCGGCCTCGACGTTGTAGGCCGCCGCGTGCTTGGCCTGCGCCATCACCCCCTGGCTCTGGATGCCCTGGATCGTCGCGGTCCCGGCCGCCCCGGCCAGGTACGGGTCCTCGGCGTAGGTCTCGAAGTTGCGGCCCCACCGGGGGTCGCGGACGAGGTTGATCGTCGGGCCGAGGGCGATGTCGACGCCCTTGCCGGCGAACTCGGCGCCCATCGCGGAGCCGTACCGGTTGATCAGGCCGGTGTCCCAGGTCGCGGCGGCCGTGACCGGCGCCGGGAACTGGGTGACGCCGTCGAGGCCGTCGCCGACCCCGGCCGGGCCGTCCTGCAGGCCGAGCGCCGGGATGCACAGCTCGGGCACCGCGTCGGTGTCGCCGATGTACGGCCCGGTCGCGCCGTTGCCGTGCAGCACCTTGGTCTTCTGCTGCGCCGTCATGGCCGCCATCAGCTGGTTCACGCGGTCCGCGACCGGCGCCGTCGAGCCGACCCACGGGCAGCCACCCGGGTTGGTCGGCGTGGTCGTCGGCGGCGCGCTGTCACTGGTGTGGACGGCGAACTCCCACAGGGAGATGCCCCACTGGGTGGCCCGCGCGGTGGCGTTGAGCCGGACGTACCTCGCGGTGCCGCTCACCGCGGGGTGCTCGGTTCCGCCCGCGCCGGTCACCGTCGCCGCCGTCGTCCACGACGTCCCGTTCATGGACAGCTGGATCGTGTACGCGCTCGCGTACGCGGCTTCCCACGTCAGGTCGACGCCGCACACCGGCCGTGAACTGCCCAGATCGACCTGGATCCACTGCGGGTCGGTGGCCAGGCTGGACCAGCGCGTCCCGGTGTCGCCGTCGAAGGCGGCGCTGACCGGGAAGGCGTCGGACTGGACGCTGGAGGCCGACGACGGCTGCCGCAGGCCTGCGTTCGCACTGCCGCACGCCTGCGCCGTGCCGTCACCGAAGACCTGGAATTCCCACAGCGACACGCCCCACTGGGTCGCGCGCTGGGTCGTGGTCAGGCGGACGTACCGGCCGCTGCCCGACACCGGCAGTGTCTGGGTGCCGCCGGTGCCGGTGGTCGTCGAGTACACCGTCGACCACTGGTTGCCGTCGGCCGACGCCTGGATGGTGAACGCCTTCGCGTAGGCCGCCTCCCACTGGACGACAACCTGGTTGAGCGTGTGCGAGCCGCCGAGGTCGACCTGCAGTGTCTGCGGGTCGGCGGCCAGGCTGGACCACCGGGTGCCGGGGTCGCCGTCGACCGCGGCCGAAGCCGGGAAGGCGGCGTTTTCGGTGGAGGACGCGGTCACCGCGTGGCCCTGCGAGAGCAGGGTGGGTGCGGCCTGCGCGGTGAACAGTGGCGCGGTGAGCAGGCCCGCCGCGACCACCGCTCCCGTGACGAGCGCGAGCCGCCGCCTCACTGGTACACCCGGACGTAGTCGATCACCATGTCCTGCGGCAGCACCGTCCCGGCTCCCGGCGGCCCGGGGAAGTCGCCGCCGATGGCGTTGTTGAGGATCAGGAAGAACGGGTGGTCGTAGACCCACGGCCCACGAGTGCTCTCCACGGTGTCGCGGTTGATCGTCTCGAAGGCGTTGCCGTCCACGGAGAACGTCATGTGGGAGGCGTCCCAGTCGAGGCCGAACTTGTGGAACCCGGCGGAGACGTCCTGGCCCACGTCGAAGGGCGCGCCGATGCCGCCGCCACCGTTGTAGGCCGGGGCGTGGATCGTCGAGTAGGCCAGGTTCGGCGACTTCCCGACGTGCTCCATGATGTCGATCTCACCGCAGTTGGGCCACGGCGTGCCGCTGAAGAAGTTCGCGCCCAGCAACCAGAACGCGGGCCAGAGCCCCTGTGTGCCGGAGACCTTGATGTTGGCCTCGACGTGACCGTAGGTGAAGCTGAACTTGCCCGCGGTGTTGATCCGGCCCGAGGTGTACTGGCAGGTGCCGCTGCCGCTGATCGGGTCGACCGGGCACGCCGACCCCGGTGTCGCCTCGCGGCGGAGCTGGATGACCAGGTTGCCGCGGCCGTCCTGCTTGGCGTTGTTGTTGTTCGTGTAGTACTCGAGCTCGTTGTTGACGCCCGGACCGGTTTCGGCGGTCCACTTGCTGGCGTCCGGGCCGGCGCCCGAGGCGCCGTTGAACTCGTCGCTCCAGACCAGCGTGCCTGGGAAGTGCGGGGCCGGCGGTGCGGGCGGCACGGTGGTCGGGTTGCCGCCGGTGCCGTAGACGTCGAAGCCCCACAGCGAGTAGCCGTAGCCGTTGGAGCGCGCGGTGCCGTACATCCGGACGTACCGGCCGCTGCCGTTGACGGTCAGGGTCTCCTTGAAGCCCTTGCCGGTGGTCGTCGAGTAGAGCGACGTCCAGTTCGCGTTGTCGTTCGACACCTGCAGCTGGTACGCGACCGCGTAGGCCGGGTCCCACTGCAGGACGACCTGGTGCACGTTCGCGGTGGCCCCGAGGTCGACGGTGATCCAGCCCGGGTCGACCCAGCCGGTGGTCGCGCTGGTCGCCCAGCGCGTCGCCGGGTCGTGGTCGAACGCCTTGGCCGGGAGACAGCCCGGGCAGGCGCCGTCGTCCTGGTACGACGAGGCCGAGCCGGACTTGCCGTACGACAGCAGGACGTCACCGGGCTGGGTGGTGCCGCCCCCGCCGAAGACCTGGAACTCCCACAGCGAGTAGCCGTACTGCGTGGCGCGCTGGGTGCCGGTGAGCCGGACGTACCGGCCGCTGCCCGTGACGTTCAGGGTCTGCGTGCCGCCGGTGGCGGCGGTCGTCGAGTACAGCGACGTCCAGGTGGCGCCGTCGGTGGACGCCTGGATCGTGAACGCCTTGGCGTAGGCGGCTTCCCAGTTCAGCACGACCTGGGACAGCTGCTGGGTGGATCCGAGGTCGACCTGCAGCCACTGCGGATCGCTGAACCCGCTGGACCAGCGGGTGCCGCCGTCGCCGTCGACCGCGGCCGACGCCGGGGTGCCGGCGTTTTCGGTGGACGACGCCGTCACGGGACGGCCTTGGGAGAGCAGGACGGGCGCGGCCTGGGCGTCGGGCGCGGTGAGCAGCGCGGCCAGGGCCAGGGTGAGAACGGTGAGCACGCCCAAGCGGGCTCGGGGTCGCTTCATGCGTCGGTGCATGGGAACCTCCACGGCGGACCGGCGCCGGGGCATCCTTGCCCCGGCACGGATCGGCTCACGTGGCCTCGGCGCGGGTGTGGGGCCCGCCTCTTCGGTACGCTCTTAGTTCAAGATATAAATAAAGAGCGTGAAAATGTCAACGGCGGTGCGCCGGGTGGTCCCGGAACGGCCGGAACACTGGGCCGGGAGAAGGAATCCCGCCCGGAACCTTGACGCTTGCCCGGCGCGGGATGTTAACTGCTCCTCGCTTCGACGGAACCGGTTCCGCGGCCGCCACCTGGATCGATTCCACCCCTTCGGGCTGACTGGTTCGCCGTCTCGCCGCCCGCTTCGCCCCGCTCCCCGGCTCACGGGGCCCGGCGGACGCCCCGGCCGCGGACCCGTCGCACCACCCGGACGCCGGCGCGGGCAGTGGGGCCCGCCCGGCACGCCGCCGCGCCCCGAGCGCGGCCCGCCGGAGTTTCTCCGACCGATCAGGCAGGCAGATGAGATCAACGACGTTCTCCCGGGGACGGCGGTTCCTCGCCGTCTCCACCACCCTCCTCACCGCGTTCGCCACGGCGACCGTCCTCGGTTCCACACCGGCGCAGGCCGCCACGTGCGGGACCACGAACCTCGCCCAGGGCGCCGCGGCGACCGCGTCGTCCACCGAAAACGGCGGCACCCCCGCGTCGAACGCGGTCGACGGGAACCCGGGCACCCGCTGGTCCAGCGCGTTCAGCGACCCGCAGTGGCTCCAGGTCGACCTGGGCTCGGCACAGCAGCTCTGTGACGTCGTGCTGACGTGGGAAGCCGCGTACGCCAAGGCGTTCACGGTCCAGCTCTCGAGCAACGGCACCAGCTGGACCGACGCGTACTCGACCACCACCGGCACCGGCGGCACGCAGACCGTGCCCGTCACCGGCACGGCCCGCTACCTGCGGGTCAACGGCACCCAGCGGGCCACCGGGTACGGGTACTCCCTGTGGGAGGTCGCGGCGCACGGCACCGGCGGCGGCACCACGATCCCGCCGACCGACCCGCGCAACCCGGACCTCGGGCCGAACGTGTCGGTGTTCGACCCGTCGACCCCGGCGTCGACGATCCAGGACCGGCTGACGCAGATCGCGAACCAGCAGCACACCAACCAGTTCGGCGACCAGCGCTACGCCGTGCTGTTCAAGCCGGGCAGCTACAACGCCGACGTCAACCTCGGGTTCTACGAGCAGGTCGCCGGGCTCGGCCTGTCCCCCGACGACGTCAACCTCAACGGGCACGTTCGCGTCGAGGCGGACTGGCTGCAGCAGGGTGACAACCCGGCCAACAAGGGCAACGCGACGCAGAACTTCTGGCGCTCCGCGGAGAACCTGTCGGTGACGCTGCCGGCCGGGCAGGTCGAGCGGTGGGCGGTCGCGCAGGCCGCGCCGTACCGCCGGATGCACCTGAAGGGCAGCCAGATCCAGCTGTGGAACGGCGGGGACGGCTGGGCCAGTGGCGGCCTGATCGCCGACAGCAAGATCGACGGCCAGGCCGTCTCCGGTTCGCAGCAGCAGTTCCTGACCCGCAACAGCGAGCTCGGCAGCTGGGCGGGCGGCGTCTGGAACATGGTGTTCGTCGGGTCGACCGGCACGCCGGCCGCGTCGTTCCCGAACCCGCCGGAGACCGTCGTCAACCAGACGCCGGTCAGCCGCGAGAAGCCGTTCCTCTACGTCGACGGCTCGGGCAGCTACAACGTGTTCGTGCCCGCGCTGCGGCAGAACTCCGTCGGCACCAGCTGGGGTCACGGCGCGCCGGCCGGGTCGTCGATCTCGCTCAGCGAGTTCTACGTGGCCAAGCCGTCCGACTCGGCCGCGACGATCAACGCGGCGCTGGCGGCGGGCAAGAACCTGCTCGTCACCCCGGGGGTTTACCACCTCGACCAGGCTCTGAACGTCACGCGCCCGGACACCGTGGTGCTCGGCCTCGGCCTGGCGACGCTGCAGCCGACCACCGGCACCGCGGCCATCACGGTGTCCGATGTGGACGGTGTGAAGATCGGCGGCCTGCTGATCGACGCCGGTGCGGTGAACTCGCCGGTGCTCATGCAGATCGGGCAGCCGGGCTCGGCCGCGAACCACGCGGCCGACCCGACGTCGCTGCACGACGTGTTCTTCCGGATCGGCGGCGCCGCCGTCGGCCGGGCGACGCAGACGCTGGTGGTCAACTCGAACAACGTCATCGGCGACCACATGTGGCTGTGGCGCGGCGATCACTCGAACGGCGTCGGCTGGAACGTCAACACCGCGGCGAACGGCCTGGTCGTCAACGGCGCGAACGTGACGATGTACGGCCTGTTCGTCGAGCACTACCAGCAGTACGAGGTGCTCTGGAACGGCAACGGCGGGCGGACGTACTTCTTCCAGAACGAGATGCCGTACGACCCGCCGGACCAGGCGTCCTGGTCCAGCGGTGGCGGCCGGCAGGGCTGGGCGGCGTACAAGGTGGCCGACTCGGTGACCAGCCACGAGGCCTGGGGGGTGGGCAGTTATTGCTTCTTCCAGACCAATCCGTCCATTGTGGCCAGTCATTCGTTCGAGGTGCCGAACACCAGCGGGGTCCGGTTCCACAACCTGGTCTCGGTCTCGCTCGGCGGCGTGGGCACGATCGCGCACGTCATCAACGACACGGGCGCGGCGGCGAACCAGGCCAACCAGGTGAGCCCGCTGAACAGCTACCCGTGACCCGGACCGGCACTTTCACGTGAAAGTGCCGCCCCCAGGTGGTCACTTTCACGTGAAAGTGCCGCCCGAGCCGCGCCGGAGGGCAATGGCGACCTCCGGCGCGGTCGGGTCCGGCAGCACCGCGGCGACGTACGCGTCCGGGCGGACCAGCCAGGCCTCGCCCGGACGCGCGCCCAGCGCACCACCCACCGGGATCGCCGCCGACCGCATCCCGGCGGCGTCCACGCCCGGTGTCGTCAACAGCAGGAACCCTTGCCGCGCCAGGTCTCGCAACCGTCCACCCGGGACGGTCACGTCGGGCAGGAGGACGCCGGGACCGGGTGGCGGCAAGGCCCCGCGTGGCGGACGGCCGGCGAACTCGCGGCGCGGATCCGGGGTCGTCAACGGGGATCCCGGGTACCAGAACGGCTCGGCCAGCCGGCCCGAGTCGACCTCGGCGTGCGCGGCCGGGTCGTGCGCCGCCCGCGCCAGGACGTCGGCGCGGTGCCGGCGTCGCTTCTCGTCCTGGGGCACCAGGAAGTCCATCGTCGCCGTGGTCACCTCGGCGTTCTCGACGGCGGCCGCGTGCCGTTCGGTGTGGTAGCTGTCCAGCAGCGCGTCCCCGGCGAGGCCGCGCAGCACCCACGCGAGCTTCCACGCGGCGTTCTCCGCGTCCGCGACGCCGGAGTTCAGGCCGCGGGCGCCGAACGGCGCGACCAGGTGGGCGCAGTCCCCGGCCAGCAGCACCCGGCCGGCGCGCATCCGGCGGACCAGCCGGGTGTGGAACCGGTACACCGACCGCCACCGCACCTCGTACGGCCGATCGCCGAGGATCGCCCGGATCCGGGTGTCCAGGGCCCCCTGCGTCTCCTCGACGGTGAGGTCGTAGTCGGCGGGCACCTGCCAGTCGATCCGGAACCGCGAGCCGGGGCACGGGTGGATCAGCACCTGCCGGCCGGGGTTCCACGGCGGGTCGAAGTAGAAGCGGCGCTCGGCCGCCCAGCCGTCGAGCTCGGCGTGGATGTCGCAGATGAGGAACAGGTCCGGGAACGAGACGCCGGTCAGCCGCTCCCCCACGGCGCGGCGCACCGCGTCGCCGCGCGCGCCGGTGCACGCGATCGCGTAGTCGGCCTCGATCCGGCGCGGCCCGTCGGGCGTCTCGCATTCGACGACCACGCGGCCGGGCTGGGTCAGGCCGGTGACGCGGTGGCCGCGGCGGACGTCGATCAGCGGCTGCCGCGCGATCAGCCCGTCCAGGACCTCCTCGACGCGGGCCTGCGAGAGGTTGACGAACGGCGGCAGCGCGGACCCGCCGTCCGGCAGCGTCAGCGAGAACAGCTCCCGGCCGCGGTGGAACGTCCGCGCGGTCGTCCAGGTCAGGCCTTCCTCGGCGAGGCAGCCGGCGCCGAGCGAGGCCCAGACGTCCAAGGTGTCCCGTTGCTGGCAGATCGCCTTGGACCCGACGGGATCGCGCACCGGGTGCTCGTCGAGGAGCACGACCGGTACACCCCAGCGCGCGAGCAGCAGCGCGGCCGTCTGCCCGACCGGGCCGCTGCCGAGGACGGCGACGGTCATCGTCAGTCCTGCAGCTGGTCCCAGACTTCGCGGTCGCGTTCGGCGGTCCACACCACCGGCCGCTCGATCCCGCCCAGCTCGTCCCACAGCCGGGAGACGTCGAAGGGCAGGCAGTGCTCGAAGATCGGCCAGTGGCCGTACTGGTCCACGAGCGCCGCGTGAGTGCGTTCGAAGGCCTGCTTGAGCGTGCCGCCGGCGTCGCGGACCGCGCCGACCTCGCGCAGCATCGTGGTCAGGAAGTGCCGGGTCTGCGCGATCGCGGCGTCGACGGCGTCTTTGCCGCGGCTCACCCCGCCGCGGCCGCCGATCAGCGTCTCGGCCCCGAACTCGGCGACACGGTCCAAAGTGGACGTCGACCAGTCGCGGTGGAACGCGTCGCCGGTGTAGAGCGCGGCTTCCGCCTCGACCAGGTCACCGGCGTAGAGGATCTTCTGCCGCGGCAGCCAGGCTACGAGGTCACCCTCGGTGTGGCCGCGGCCGCAGTACTGGAGGACGAGGTCACCGCGGTCGCCGCCGAGGTCGATGGTGAGGCGGTCGGAGAAGGTGAGGGTCGGCCAGGTCAGCCCGGGCACCGATTCCGCGCTCTTCGCCAGCCGCGGCATCCGGCCGAACTCGCTCGCCCAGTCCTCTTTGCCGCGCTCGGCGACCAGGGCGCGGGTGTTCTCGTGCGCGACGATCACCTCGGCGTCGAACGCGGACGCGCCGAGCACGCGGACGGCGTGGTAGTGGCTCAACACCAGGTACCGCACGGGTTTGTCGGTGTGCTCACGCAGTTTCGCGAGCCACTCGCGCGCCGCGACCGGGGTCGCCAGCGCCTCGAAGCAGACGAGGAAGTCCTCCCCCTCGACGGCGCCGATGTTCGGGTCGCCCTCGGCGGTCAGCGCGTAGACGCCGTCCGCGAGGACCTCCAGGGTCTGCGCTTTCTCCGCCAGGTCCGCCGAGGAGGCGAAGGCTTTTTTCGTCACGACGAGCGCTCCTGTGATCAAAGGTTTGACCATCGGCCGCGGCCAGGCTAACCCGGCGGACGCCCGCGCGGAACCCCTCGT
The DNA here is from genome assembly GCF_036104975.1 of Amycolatopsis sp. NBC_00355. GTDB lineage: Bacteria > Actinomycetota > Actinomycetes > Mycobacteriales > Pseudonocardiaceae > Amycolatopsis. The sequence continues at coordinate 2,044,713 of NZ_CP107982.1, forward strand.
CGCCTAACCTGACCCGCATGACCGACCAGCCGGCCGACCTCGATTACCTGTCGTTCGTCGAGTACGCGATCGGGAGGACGCAGGCCGAGCTGCCGACGACGGACCCGGTCGCGATGCGCCTCGGCCTGACCTTGCACCGGCTGACGGGCGCGCTGGTCTACGACTGGGAGTCGACGGTCCACCGCCCCCGCGGCTTCAGCTGGGCGGGGTTCCGGGTGCTGTTCGTGCTCTGGCTGGCCGGCCCGCTGGAGTCACGCCACGTCGCGCGCCTGGCCGGCATGAGCCGCGCGGCGGTGTCGGCGCTGGTCAAGACCCTGGAACGGGACGGCTTGGTGACGCGCACCCAGGTCCCCCACGACCGCCGCGCGGTGAGCCTGGCGATCACGGAGAAGGGCCACGCGGCCGTCACCGACGCCTACGAGGCCCACAACAAACGCGAGCAGGCCTGGGCTTCCTCGCTCACGCCGGAGGAACGCACCGTCCTCATCGGACTCCTGGAGAAGCTCACCACCGGCCCCGCCGCGGCCACCGCCCAACGCCTGGCCTAGCCGAAGTCCGTGAATGGCACATCGAGGGACTCTATGTCCCTCGATGTGCCATTCACGGACTTCGGGGCACGTGGGGGGTGCGCGGGGTCAGCTGGCGATGCCGGGGAGGGTGAGCGTGTGGCCGGTCTGCTCGGCCTTGGCGCGCAGGTACCGGACGTTGTTCTCCGTCGCGTACACGCCGGTCGCGACCTGGTCGCGCACCGCGATCCCCGCGGCACGCAGCTGTGCGGCCTTGTCCGGGTTGTTCGACAGCAGGTCCACCCGGTCCACGCCCAGCGCGCCCAGCATCTGGGCGGCGACGGTGTAGTCGCGGGCGTCCTCGGGCAGGCCCAGCGCGGCGTTCGCGGCGTAGGTGTCGAGGCCGTCGTCCTGCAGGGCGTACGCGTCGAGCTTGTTGTAGAGGCCGATCCCCCGGCCCTCCTGGCGCAGGTACAGCAGGTACCCGCCGGCCTCGGAGATGCGCGCGACGGCTTCCGCCAGCTGCGGGCCGCAGTCGCAGCGCGCCGACCCGAAGACGTCGCCGGTGAGGCACTCGGAGTGCGGCCGCACCAGCGGAACCTCGCCCGGCGTGCCCAGCACGAACGCCAGGTGCTCGCCGTCGTCGGCCAGGCCGCGGAACGTGACGGCCTCGGCGTCCACCGTGAACCCGCCGTCGAGCCGCAGCGGGATCCGCACCCGCGTCCGCACCTCAGCCGTCATGCTGTCTCCCCTGGAGTCGCCCACAAGATCGACCCTACACGAAGTTCAAATTCGAACAATCTTGATACCATGGACGCATGGGCGATCCCCGGTGGCTGACCGAGCGCGAGCTGAAGACCTGGCAGGGCTTCCTGATGGCGGGCACCCTGCTGACCCGCAAGGTCGAGCAGCAGCTGCGCGACGACGCCGGGCTGTCGCACCCGCAGTACGAGGTCCTCGCCCGCCTGTCCGCGGCGGACGGCGAGCTGCGCATGACCGAACTGGCCGGCGCCGCGCTGACGTCGAAGAGCGGGCTGAGCTACCAGGTCGCCCAGCTGGAGAAGGCGGGCCTGGTCGGCCGCCGCTCGTGCCCGTCGGACGACCGCGGCGTCCTCGCCTACCTCACCGAAGAGGGCCACGCCCGCCTGCGCGCGGCCGCCGAGGGCCACGCGGCCTTGGTCCGATCACTGTTCGTCGACGGCTTGGCCCCGGAGCAGTTCACGGCACTGGCCGACGGCGTCGACGCTCTGTGCGGCCACCTCTGCACCGGGGAACCCTGCGTCGAAGCGAGCTAAACCGCTGGCGCCCGGCTCTATCCTCGGGTTCATGATCCCCGGTGCCACCGCCGCGTCGTTCCTGCTCGTCGTGATCCTCGGGGCGATGTCGCCCGGGCCCGACTTCGTCGTGGTCACGAAGTCTTCGCTCACCAGCGGGCGGCGGGCCGGGATCGCCGCCGGGGCCGGGATCGCGCTCGGGGTGTTCGCCTGGGTCGTGGCGATCGCGCTCGGCGTCGCGGCCGTGCTCACCGCTTCCGCCGCGGCGTTCACCGTCGTCAAGCTCGTCGGTGCCGCCTACCTGGTGGTGCTGGGGATCCGGGCGTGGCTGGCCGTGCGGCGCGGGGAGTACCGCGACCTCGGCGAGACGCCCGCTGTGAAGCCGAAGGGGGCCTGGGCGGCGTTCCGGCAGGGGCTGTTCACCAATCTGCTCAACCCGAAGGTCGCCGTGTACTTCCTGGCGCTGCTCCCCCAGTTCCTGCCCGCGGACGGCTCCACCCTGCAGACGCTCGAACTGGCCGCGATCGCCACCGCCGGCACCGTGCTGTGGTTCGTCACCCTGGCCGTCGTGGTCGGCGCGCTGCGACGCTTCTTCAGCTCCGGCCGGGTGCGTCGCGGGCTGGACGCCGTGATGGGCACCGTGCTGGTCGGGCTCGGGGTCCGGGTCGCCGTCGGGACCGCGTGACGCCGGGGGCCGCCGCAAGCGCGGCCCCCGGCACCGCGGTCAGCCCAGCTTCTCGGCGGCCAGCTTCGTGCCTTCGACGCGGGCGGTGATCTTCGCGAACGCGATGTCACGCGAGGTCGACGTGTCGTCGGCGAACGGCGAGAACCCGCAGTCGTCGCAGGTGCCGAGCCGGTCGGCCGGGATGTACTGCGCGGCGGCGAGCACCCGGTCGCGGACCTCTTCGGCCGTCTCGACCCGCGGGTCGATCGGGTCGATCACGCCGACGAACACCCGCTGGTCGGCCTTGCGGACGCCCTGGATCACCTCGAGCGCGTGCGACGGGTCGGCCTCGCTGGCGAGCTGGACGAAGAAGTTGCCCGCCTTGAGGTCGAACAGCGCCGGCAGCAGACCCGCGTAGTCGACGTCGAGGCTGTGCACCGAGTCCTGGTCGCCACCCGGGCAGGTGTGGACGCCGATCTTCGCGCGCTCCTCGGCGGTGAACCGGTCGAGCACGGCGTTGTTCAGGTCGATGAACTGCCGCAGCAGCCCGCCGGACGGGTCGAGCTTCAGCGACAGCCGCCCTTCGGTGAAGTCGATCTGCACGCTGTCCGCGCCCGCCTCGAAGCTGCGGCGGATGTCCGCCTCGGCCTCGTTCACCAGGTCCGCGACGAACTGCTCCTGCGAGTAGCCCTCGATGCCGTCGCCCGGGTAGACGAGCGAGACCGCGGACGCGGCGATCACGGCCTGCTTGATGGGCTTGTCCGTCAACGCCTTGGCGCGCTTCAGGTACTCGTCCGCGTGGGTCGCGTAGCGGAACGGCCCGGCGGTCAGCCGCGGCAGCTGCCGGGTGTGCCCGTCGGCGAACGGGATGACGACGCCGTCCGGCGCCAGGTCCGTGAGCCCGGCCAGCGGGTACGTCGCGAAGCTCGGCTTGCCCTGTTCGCCGTCGGTCAGCACGGGCGAGCCGGTCTCTTCGAACCGGCTGATCGTGTCGGCCAGCGCGCGGCTCTCCAGCTCGGCGAGCGCGGCGGCGTCGATCCGGCCGGCGGCGAACTCCCCGAGTCCCGCGATGAGGTAGTCCGGACGGGGAATGCTGCCGATCGGTTCGGTGGGCAGGGTCATCGAGGCCTCCAGCTGCTTGAGATGCCGGCCGGCCCCCGCCCGCACGACAGCAGGCAGCGGTCACCGCCCGTCCCCACGACCGCCCGTCTGCCGAGCGCCCCAGTCCGTCGTCCGGGCCGTGACCGGCCACGTTCGAAGGAAACCTAACGTGACCATGACCCGTCACGGATCGGAGATCACCCGGTCGGCGCAACCAAAAGCACGAAATAAGACGTCGTTCGGCGGTTCGCCCGGAGGACGATTGGGTATCTGCTCTGCGCAACGGCGGGTTCGGCGCCGAAGGAGTACTCCGATGCTCAGTCACCACGATCGAACCGAGCTCGAGAAGATCGAGCGCGGCCTCGAGCTCAGTGATCCCGACCTGGCCACGGCGTTGCGCGAGGGCCGGCGCCGGAAACCTCGCGCGCTCAAGACCGCGCTGCTCATCGCCCTCGACGTCGCGGCCGTGACGCTGCTGGTCGTCGGGCTGGTCCTGCCCGACCCCGGGGTCACGCTCTGCGGGATCCTCGCCCTGACCGGCACGGTCTGGACCCACGTGGCGCGGCACCGCATCTGAGGCAGACTGGGCCCGTGAAGTGGGTCCTGCACGTCGATCTCGACCAGTTCATCGCCGCGGTCGAGATCGCCCGGCGCCCGGAGCTGCGCGGGAAGCCGGTGGTCGTCGGCGGCACCGGCGATCCGGCCGAGCGCGCCGTCGTGGCGACCGCGTCCTACGAAGCCCGCGAATTCGGGGTCCACTCCGGAATGCCGCTGCGGATCGCCGCGAAACGCTGTCCCGACGCGGTCTTCCTGCCCTCCGATCCCCCGGCCTACCTCGAGGTCTCCGAGCACGTGATGACCACGCTGCGGGAGTTCCCGGTGGTCGTCGAGGTGCTGGGCTGGGACGAGGCGTTCGTCGGCGCGACGGTCGACGACCCGGAAGCGCTGGCCGGGAACCTGCGGGCGGCGGTCATGCGGGACACCGGGTTGTCGTGCGCGGTCGGGATCGGCGACAACAAGCTGCGCGCCAAGCTCGCCACCGGGTTCGGCAAGCCGGGCGGGATCTTCCGGCTGACGCAGGACAACTGGTGGGACGTCATGGCCGCACGCCCGACGGACGCCCTGTGGGGCATCGGCGGCAAGACCACGAAGAAGCTCGCCGAGCTGGGCGTCCACACCGTCCTGGACCTGGCCGGCGCGGACGTCGACGTGCTGGCCGCGCGGTTCGGCCCGAAGACCGGCCCGTGGCTGCGCCTGCTCGGCGGCGGGATCAGCGACGCCGAGGTGAGCGCGACGCCGTACGTGGCCCGCTCCCGCAGCCGCGAGACGACGTTCCAGCGTGACCTCGCGGACCCGGTGGAGATGGCGGCGGAGGTGTCAGCGCTGGCGAAGCGCGTGGCACAGGACGTGCTGGAGGAAGGCCGCCCGGCGGCGCGGGTGGCGGTGAAGGTCCGGTTCGTGCCGTTCATGACCCACACGCACAGCGTGACGCTGCCCGAACCGACGTCCGACCCGGCGGAGCTGGACCGGGCGGCGCAGGAGGTGCTGGCGATGTTCGAGCTGACGCGGGCGGTGCGGCTGCTCGGCGTCCGCGCGGAGTTTCCGCGGGAGGACCAAGACCCCTCGTGAGTGTTCAGGGCGGTTAGAACCGCCCTGAACACTCACGACAGGCCGTCCGGCAGGGGTAGCGGGCGGTCCGGGTCCAGTTCCACCCCGCCCGCCCGGAGGGTGTGGTCCAGCATCGCCCAGATCGTGCCCGTCAGCTGGTCGCTCAGCTGCGGCAGGCTCAGCGAACCCGGGTGGTCGAGCCAGCGGGTCGTCGCCGACTCGACGTAACCGACCAGGCCGAACGCGATCGTGTCCGCCGGGGCCGGGTCCAGGCCGAACGCGGCCAGGTAGCCGGTGAACAGGCGGCTGAGGTGGCGGGCGATCGCGCCGCGGACGTCGGTGCGGCCCGCTTCCGGCAGGCTCGGCAGGGTGCGGACCAGGTAGCGGTGCAGCTGGGCGTGTTCGGTCAACCAGCGCAGGTGCGTCGAGATCGCCGCGGCGATCATCTCGCGCGGTGAGCCCGACGGGTGCCAGAGGGGCTGCAGGTCCGCCGTCACCAGCTCGGCGGCCCGCGACGCGATCGCGCGCTGGAGGTCGGGGGCGCCGTCGAAGTGCCGGTACAGCCGGGTCCGCGCGACGCCGGCGCGCTCGGCGATCTGCTCGGTCGAGACGTCCGGGCCGTGCTCGGCGATCGCTTCCAGGGCGGCGTCGACGAACTCGGCGCGCCGGCGTTCCTGCTGGCCCGCCCAGCGCGCTGCCCGTCCGTCGATCTTGGTCACGGCGAAAGCCTACTCAGGACCCGCCCGCCGGTGTACGCTGCCGAAGTACCTAGTACATCGCGTACCCCCTACTTTCCGGAGGCTCCCATGGGCGTCGAGGCCCAGGACCGGGACGTCACCGCGGCTCGCCTGCTCAAGAGCTCCGCGAAGAACTCCTACGACCCGTACGTGGACATCGACTGGGCCGCGCCGCTCGCCGAGGGCAAGGCGTACATGCCGCTCGAGCGCGTCTCCCTCTACGGCACCGACCTGTGGGCGAAGCTGACGCCGGAGCAGCGGATCGAGCTGTCCAAGCACGAGATCGCCAGCATCATGAGCGTCGGCCTGTGGTTCGAGATCGTGCTGATGCAGCTGCTCGCCCGGTACGTCTTCGACCTCGACGCGCGCACCGAGCACGCGCAGTACGCGATGACCGAGATCGGCGACGAGACCCGGCATTCGGTCATGTTCGCCCGCACCGCCGAGCGGCTCGGCGTGCCGCGTTACGGCGTGCCGAAGGTCGTGCACCGGGCCGCGAAGGTGTTCGGCGCGACCGCGGCCGGGCCGTCGATGTTCGCCAGCGTGCTCGTCGCCGAGGAGACCACCGACCGGCTGCAGCGCTCGATGATGGACGACGACGGCATCCAGCCGCTGATCCGCTCGGTCAACCGGATCCACGTCGTCGAGGAGGCGCGGCACGTCCGCTTCGCCAAGGAGGAAGTGCTGCGGGAGACGCCGAAACTGTCGAAGGCGGGCCTGCAGCGCCACCGGCTGCGGACGGCGCTGGTGGCCTTCGGCGTCATCGACAGCATGGTCGATCCGCGGGTCTACCGGAGCGTCGGGATCGACGCGCGCGAGGGGCGCGCCGCGGCCCTGGCGAACCCGCACTTCCACGAGACACGACACTGGATGGCCGAGAAGATCGTGCCGTTCCTGCGGGACGCGGGGCTGATCGGCGGTCGCTCCGAAGGCATTTGGCGGCGCGCGCATCTCATCTGAGTCCCTGTCCGCGAAATTCCCTTCACGCCGGATGCCCGGTTCCGCCAGGATCCCCGGGGTGACCGCAGAGTTCCCGCCCGGACCCGAGCCGACGCAGCCGCCCGCGCCGCTGCCGCTCGCGCCGCAACCGCCGGTACCTCCGCCGCCCACCCAGCAGCCGTCGCCGCGCCGCCCGCGGTCCACCCGCACGGTCGCCGTCGGGCTGGCCGGTGTCCTCGTGGGCGTTTTCCTGGTCGGCGTGCCGTGGCTGGTGATCGGCCTGCTCGGCGGGCCGAGCGCCCAGCCGCTGAAGCTGCCGGACACCCTGGGCGGGTTCACGACCACGCAGGCCGCGGTCACCAAGATCGCCGACGGCGGCACGGCCGGGAAGTCGCAGATCGAGCGCGCCGACAAGGCCGAGGGCGAGAACGCCTCGCGGATCTCGGCGGCCTACCGCGGCGCGGCCGCCGTATTCCGGTCCTACAGCGACGAAGGCCTCGAAAGCGGGTTCCAGGTGGCCGCAGTCCGCGCGGACTCGCCCGAGCTGCTCGTCCAGTACGAGGACACCGCCGCGCTCGGCCTGGCGGTGCCCACGACCGAGCTGAAGCGGATCGGCGCCGTCCAGTGCCTGGTCCACAACGGTACCACCCCGCTGGGCCAGCCGGTCGACCCCGAACAGTCCGTCGTCACGAACTGCCAGCGCACCGGCGGCGGGCTGACCGTCCAGCTGCAGAACACCACCAGCCACAACGCGCAGGACCCGGCACGGTTCGCCGCGATCGTCCAAGAGGCGTGGACGGCGCTGGGCCGGTGATCGAAACCCGGACCGCCACCACCGCCGACGAACCCGCCCTGGCGAAGCTCGACGAGCGCACCTGGTCCCCGGCCTCCTCCCCGACGCCCGCTCCCCCGCCCGGCACCCCGTTCTTCGACGAGGACACCGGGCCCGAAGACGTCCTCGTCGCCGAGCACGACGGCGTGGTCGCCGGGTACGTCCGGCTCGACGAGGGGTTCGGCATCCCCGCCCACCGGCACGTGCTGGTGCTCGGCGGGCTGGCCGTCGACCCCGACCGGCGCCGCCTCGGCATCGGCCGGCGGCTGGTCGACGCCGCCGTCGCCGAAGCCCGCCGCCGCGGGGTGCGCAAGCTGACGCTGCGCGTGCTCGGTCACAACACCGGCGCCCGGCGGCTCTACGCGAGCTGCGGGTTCGTCGTGGAAGGTGTGCTCCAGGACGAATTCCTGCTCGGCGGCGAGTACGTGGACGACCTTCTCATGGCCTGCGTGCTCGCTTGACAGGTTCCCGGCGCCTTTGCCATCCTGGACGACGGAAACCGCGTGCGCCGGCCTTCGGCGCGTTTCCGGGCCGAGAGGCGCTGCGACGGAACTTCTTCCGCCACGCTCGGCCCGGGGATCACGGACCCAAGGGCGCCTCCCACCACGGGAGGTGCCCATCTTCTATTTGGCGCAAGTGACGCTCCGGCAAGGAAACCCGGCCCCGCGCGGCCGCGGCTAGCCCCGACACCCCACCACTTCCCGGCACTCGCCGTGCCGTGATCCGTGCTGCCCTTTTGTCGAAACACACCGATTCCGGAGAGAACGAAAGAATGAGCGAGAAACTGCAGAGCCGCAACGGACTCGACTTCGCCGTCGCCGACCTCGCGCTGGCCGAGGCCGGCCGGACGCAGCTGCGGCTGGCCGAGCACGAGATGCCCGGCCTGATGGCGATCCGCCGCGAGTTCGCCGCCGCGCAGCCGCTGAAGGGCGCCCGCGTCGCCGGCTCGCTGCACATGACCGTGCAGACCGCCGTGCTGATCGAGACCCTGGTCGCCCTCGGCGCCGAGGTGCGCTGGGTGTCCTGCAACATCTTCTCCACCCAGGACGAGGCCGCCGCGGCCGTCGTCGTCGGCCCCGAGGGCACCGTCGACGCGCCGTCGGGCACCGCCGTGTTCGCCTGGAAGGGCGAGTCGCTGGAGGAGTACTGGTGGTGCACCGACCAGCTCTTCGCCTTCGCCGGCGGCAAGGCGCCGAACATGATCCTCGACGACGGTGGTGACGCCACCATGCTCGTCCACAAGGGAGTGGAGTTCGAGGGGGCCGGCGCCGTCCCGCAACCGTCCGAAGAGGACCCCGAGGAGTACCGGATCGTCCTGGAGACGCTGCGCGCCAGCCTCGCCAAGGACGGCGACCGGTTCACCCGGATCGCCAAGGAGATCCGCGGCGTCACCGAGGAGACGACCAACGGCGTCAAGCGGCTCTACAAGCTCGCCAAGGACGGCGAGCTGCTGTTCCCGGCGATGAACGTCAACGACTCCGTGACGAAGTCCAAGTTCGACAACAAGTACGGCATCCGGCACTCCCTGGTGGACGGGATCAACCGGGCCACCGACGTGATGATCGGCGGCAAGCGCGTCCTCGTCTGCGGGTACGGCGACGTCGGCAAGGGCGCGGTCGAGGCCCTGCGCGGTCAGGGCGCCCGGGTCTCGGTCACCGAGATCGACCCGATCTGCGCGCTGCAGGCGGCGATGGACGGGCTCGACGTGGTCGAACTGGACGACGTCGTCGAGACCGCCGACATCTTCATCACCACCACCGGCAACTTCGGCATCATCTCCGCCGCGCAGATGAGCCGGATGAAGCACAACGCGATCGTGGCGAACGTCGGGCACTTCGACAACGAGATCGACATGGCCGGCCTGGCGAAGCTGCCCGGCATCGTCAAGAACGAGATCAAGCCGCAGGTGCACGAGTGGACCTTCGCCGACGGCCACGCGATCATCGTGCTCTCCGAGGGCCGCCTGATGAACCTCGGCAACGCGACCGGGCACCCGTCCTTCGTGATGTCGAACTCCTTCACCAACCAGGCGATCGCCCAGATCGAGCTGTTCACCAAGCCCGGCGAGTACCCCGTCGAGGTCTACCGGCTGCCGAAGCACCTCGACGAGAAGGTCGCCCGGCTGCACCTGGACGCCCTCGGGGTGCGGCTCACCCAGCTGACCAAGGCTCAGGCCGAGTACATCGGCGTCGACGTGGAGGGCCCGTACAAGCTCGACCACTACCGCTACTGACCTTTTTTCAGAGTTGCTCCATTTGCCGCAGTTTGGGACACCGGGAAAGTGGCCATCCTCCGAACGAGAGCGCATCCGCCCGGACGGCACGGAGCCGGGCCGGGTCTCGTGCGAAGGAGTGTGTCAAGTGATCGTCCTCGGTGTTATTTTGCTGGTCATCGGGTTCATTGTCGGTATTCCGGTGCTGTACACGATCGGCATCGTGCTGGCCGTGGCCGGCGTGGCGCTGGCCATCCTCGGTGGCACGGGCCGCAAGATCGGCGGCCGCGCGCACTGGTACTGATCCCATGACCCCCGCCGCCGGCCTGGCGCGCGTCAGCAGCAATGCTGGCCGCGCCAGGCCGTTCGGCCTTCTTTCGCGGCCACGCAAGCGATCGCGAGCGCGACGACGGGATCGGCCCACCACCAGCCGAGCACCGCGTTGAGCAGCAACCCGACCAGCAGCACGGCCGAAAGGTACGTGCAGAGCAAGGTCTGCCGGGAATCCGCGACCGCGCTGGCCGACCCCAGTTCCCGCCCCGCCCGGCGTTGCGCCGCGGACAAGGCTGGCATCACCGCGAGCGAAACCGCCGCGAGGAGCACCCCGGCGACCGAACTTTCCGGCGCCGCCGCGGCGAAAAAGGTCCGCACGGCTTCGACTGTGACGTAGACCGCCAGCGCGAAAAACGACAGCGCGATCATTTTCAGCGCCCGCTGTTCCCGCGCTTCGTGATCTTTTCCCGAAAACTGCCACGCGACCGCGACGGCCGAGGCGACTTCGATCACCGAATCCAGCCCGAAGCCGATCAAGGCGCCCGACGACGCCTCGGTCCCGGCCACCAGGGCGATGCCGGCTTCGACGACGTTGTACGTGATCGTCGCCACCACGAGCAGCCGGATCCGGCGCACCAGCACCGCTCGCCGGCCTGCGGCAGGAGCCGGCTGGTCCGCCGCGCAGCAACCGTCCGCGCAGGTCGCGGGCTCCCCGGCCGCGGCGGTCATCGGGCCGGAGCCTGCGCGACGCCTTCCGGAGCGTCTTTCAGGGCGTCTTCCGGGGCGTCTTCCGGGGCATCTTCCGGGGCATCTTCCGGGGCGCAGTCGTCGCCGGGTTCGACCGCCAGCACCACCTGGACCAGTTCGCGCAGCGCGCGGGCCAAGTGCGCGTCGGCGAGGTCGTAACGCACCTGACGGCCTTCGTAGCTCGCCACGACCAGTCCGCAGCCCCGCAGGCACGACAAGTGGTTCGACACGTTGGACCGGCTGAGGCCGAGCTCCTCCGCCAGCCGCCCGGGGTAACACGGGCCGTCGAGCAGGACGGTCAGGATGCGGCAGCGGGTCGGGTCGGCGAGCGCCCGCCCGATCCGGGACAGCGCCGACTCCCGCGTCTCACAGGTCACCATGGCGTGAACTGTACAGCCGAGGCTGACGTATTCACAACGGACTGCCCGGGAACGAAAGGGGTCCTCCGGCTCCGAGGGGGAGGGAGAGCCGAAGGACCTCGTTAGTGTTAGCACATCGCCCAGCCCGTGTACACAGCTGCATACACGATCGGGTTACACCCCCGGACCGTCTCCGCACGGGAAGAATCCCGTTCGGACGGTCGGCCCGCCGGTCCGTCGGGTCAGGCGGTCTTCTTCGGGGCACGCTTGCGGGCGGCGGGCTTCTTGGCCGGCTTCTCGGCCGCGGTGTCTTCTTCGGACTCGTCCGCTTTGGACGCTGCCGCTTTGGACACTGCCGTCTTGGACACTGCCGTCTTGGACCCGGCCGCCTTGGCCGGCGCGGGCTCGCGGGACTTCTTCGCCGCGTCCACACTGGCCTGCAGCGCGGCCATCAGGTCGACGACGTCGGCCTTGGCCGTGACGGCCGCGGGCTTGGTCGTCTCCTCCCCCGCCACCTTGGCCTCGATCATCTCTTCGAGAGCCTCGCGGTAGTGGTCGCGGTACTTCTCCGGCTCGAACACCGGCTCGCCCAGCGAGTCGATCAGCGAACCGGCCATCGACAGCTCCTGCGGCCGGATCTGCGGCGGGTCGTCGCGCAGGAACGGGAAGTCCGGCTCGCGGACCTCGTCGGGCCACAGCATCGTCGTCATCACCAGGACGTCGGCGTGCACCCGCAGCACGGCCATGCTCTCCCGCTGCCGGACGGCGACCTTCGCGACGGCGACCTGGCTCGACTTGTGCAGCGCGTCGCGCAGCACGATGTAGGGCTTCACCGCGTTCTTCTGCGGCTCCAGGTAGTACGTCCGGTCGTACTGGATCGGGTCGATCGACTCCAGCGGGACGAACTCGAGCACGTCGATCGTGCGCTGCGACGAGAGCGGCAGCTCGGCCATCTCGGCGTCGGTGATCACGACCATCTCGCCGTCGGGCAGCTCGTAGCCCTTGGCGATCTCGGCGTAGGGCACCTCCGCGCCGTCGACGGTGCAGAACCGCTTGTACTGGATCCGGCCACCGTCGGCCTCGTGCACCTGCCGGAGCGCGACGTTCTTGTTCTCCGTGGCCGCGTACAGCTGGATCGGAATGGACACCAGCCCGAACGAGACCGAGCCCTTCCACATCGCCCGCATGCCCTACACCTCCGGATCGCACTCACGCTACGTAACTACCGTAGCCCGAAATGCCCGGCGGCGACAGCCCGGGGAGGCGACGATCCAGACCTCTGCCAGGTATTTCTCCCAGAGTGCGGAGTCCGTGAACCAGTGTTGAAAATCGGTGCGATCGGTGAATCCGTCGGCGAACCGCTTGGCCGCGGCCGGATTCCGACCGCGATGCCCGGGATCCGGAGCACGTGCGGGGGCGGCGGCCGGAGCAGCGCGTTGGTCCATTCGGCGACGTGCCGGGCGCACTCCCAGTAGCGCTCGAACGTGGCATCCATCCACGCCGCGCCGAACGGCCGGTCGGCGTGTTGGCCACTCCCGTCGACGTGTCGGTCGCTTCGGTCCGCGGGGTGGCCGCTCCGGTCACCGTCGAGACGGCCGTCCGGTTCGTCCGTATTTTGCGTGGCCCGCACTTTTTTGCGTGGCACGCAACTTTTTCGCTACACTCCGTTCATGCCGTCGCACGACCCACCGAAGCTCACCCTGCGGGAGCGCAAGAAGCGCGAAGCCCGCCGGGCCCTGGCCCAGGCCGCCCTGCGGCTCGCCCTGGACCGGGGGCTGGAGAACGTCAAGGTGGAGGACATCGCGACCGAGGTCGGGGTGTCCCCGCGGACATTCAACAACTACTTCTCCAGCAAGGAGCAGGCGGTCTGCTCGATGGTCGTCGACCGCCACGAGGGGATGCGCGAGGCGCTGCTCGACCGGCCCGAGGGCGAGCCGCTGTGGGAGTCGGTCAAGCAGGCCGTGATCGAGCAATATTCGCGTGAGGGCGAGCCCGATCGCGCGTATGTTGTGCGTCTCCGGGAGCTGATGGGGCAGCTGATGCTGCGCGGGGAGTTCCTCAACGCCCACGCGGCGGTCGAGCGCGTCCTCGCCGAAACCATCGCGAAGCGGGCGGGCGGCGCGGACCTCCTGCTGTGCCGGCTGATGGCCTCGTCGGTGGAAAGCGCGGTCCGGGTCGCCTTCGTCAACTGGTTCATGAGCGAGGGCGAACCGTTCCTGCCGACCCTGGAGCGGCTGCTGGACGAGCTCGCCACCGGCATGCCGTCCCTGACCGGCGGCGGCACGGCACCGAATCCCGAACCGAACACCACCACACTGGGGGAACCGTTGTGCTAGTCAAGCTCCTGCGCGCACACCTGCGCCCGTACAAGAAGACGTTGTGGGTGATCGTCGTGCTCCAGCTCGTGCAGACGATCGCCATGCTCTACCTGCCGACGCTCAACGCCGACATCGTCGACAACGGGCTGATCAAGGGCGACATGGACTACATCCTGGGCATCGGCGGCGTGATGCTCGCGGTGACCGTGGCCCAGATCGCCGGCTCGATCGGCGCGGTCTACTTCGGCGCCCGCACCGCGATGGCGGTCGGCCGGGACATCCGCGCCGGGATCTTCCACCGGGTGCAGGACTTCTCGGCCCGCGAGGTCGGCCAGTTCGGCACGCCGTCGCTGATCACCCGCACCACCAACGACGTCCAGCAGGTCCAGATGCTGGTGCTGATGACACTCACGCTGATGGTGTCCGCGCCGATCATGTGCGTCGGCGGCATCGTGCTGGCGCTGAACCTGGACGTGCCGCTCTCGTCGCTGTTGCTGGTCATCGTGCCGGTGCTGGCCGTCTCGGTCGGGCTGATCATCTCCCGGATGCGCCCGGCGTTCCGGCTGATGCAGGTCCGCCTCGACCGGATCAACCAGGTGCTGCGCGAGCAGATCATGGGCATCCGCGTCATCCGCGCGTTCGTCCGCGACAAGCACGAACGCGCCCGCTTCGACGTCGCCAACGACGAGCTGCTGACCGTCTCGCTGCGCGTCGGCCGGCTGATGGCCCTGATGTTCCCGATCGTGATGCTGGTGATGAACGCCTCCAGCGTCGCGGTGCTGTGGTTCGGCGGGCAGCGCATCGACTCCGGCAGCATGCAGATCGGCGCCCTGACGGCGTTCCTGTCCTACCTGCTGCAGATCCTGATGGCGGTCATGATGGCCACCTTCATGTTCATGATGGTGCCGCGCGCGGAGGTCAGCGCCGAGCGGATCACCGAGGTGCTCGACACCGAGTCCAGCGTCCGCCCGCCGGTGACGCCGATCCGGCCGGGCAAGGTGCACGGGCACCTGGAGCTGTCCGGGGTCGAGTTCCGCTACCCCGGCGCGGAAAAGCCGGTGCTGTGCGACATTTCGCTGGTCGGGCGACCGGGCGAGACGACCGCGGTGATCGGCTCCACGGGTACCGGCAAGACCACGCTGCTCAACCTGATCCCCCGCCTGATGGACGCCACCCAGGGCACGGTCAAGGTGGACGGCGTCGACGTGCGCGACCTCGACCCGGCGGTGCTCGCCCGCGCGGTCGGGCTGGTGCCGCAGAAGCCGTACCTGTTCGCCGGCACCGTCGCCAGCAACCTGCGTTACGGCAACCCCGACGCCACCGACGAAGAGCTGTGGCACGCGCTGGAAGTGGCGCAGGGCAAGGAGTTCGTCGCGGCGATGGCCGAGGGGCTGGACGCGCCGATCTCGCAGGGCGGCACGAACGTCTCGGGCGGGCAGCGGCAGCGGATCGCGATCGCCCGGATGCTGGTGCACAAGCCGGAGATCTACCTGTTCGACGACTCGTTCTCCGCGCTCGACTACGCGACCGACGCGGCCCTGCGTCGCGCGCTGGTGTCGGAAACCGCCGAGGCCACCGTGGTCATCGTCGCCCAGCGGGTCAGCACGATCCGCGGCGCCGACCGGATCATCGTCCTCGACGAGGGCCGCGTCGTCGGCACCGGCACCCACCACGAACTCATGGACGGCAACGAAACCTACCGGGAGATCGTGCTGTCCCAGCTGACTGAACAGGAAGCGGCATGAGTACCACGGACGAGTCAGCGAAGACCGCCGTCACCGAGGCCGGTGAACGGCCCACGGCCCAGCGGCACAAGAACACCGGCGCCGCGACCGTAGGACCGGGACGCATGATGGCCGGTGGCGCGCCGCCGGAGAAGGCCCTCGACTTCAAGGGTTCCCTCAAGCGGCTGCTGCGTCTGCTGGCGCCGCAACGGGCCGCCCTGATCGGCGTGCTCGTACTGGGCGCAGCGAGTGTCACGCTGACCGTGATCGGGCCGAAGATCCTCGGCCAGGCCACCGACGCGATCCTCGCCGGCGTGCTCGGCAAGCAGGTGCCGCCGGGTGTCACCAAGGAGCAGGTCGTCGCCGGGCTGCGCGCCCAGGGCAACGGCACGCTCGCCGACATCTACGGCCGCGTCGACCTGGTGCCCGGCGTCGGCATCGACTTCGACAAGGTCGGCCAGATCCTGCTGACCGTGCTGGCGCTGTTCGTCATCGCGTCGTTCTTCGGGCTGATCCAGGCCCGGCTGACCACGACGCTGGTGCAGCACGCGGTGTACCGCCTGCGCCAGCAGGTCGAGGAGAAGTTCGCGCGGCTGCCGCTGAAGTACTTCGACCGCCAGCCGCGCGGTGAGGTGCTGTCCCGCGTCACCAACGACATCGACAACCTGGCGCAGTCGCTGCAGCAGACGCTGTCCCAGATCGTCTCGTCGCTGCTGACCGTGGTCGGCGTGCTGATCATGATGTTCCTGATCTCGCCGCTGCTCGCGCTGATCGCGCTCGTCACGGTGCCGCTGTCGGCGGTCGTCGCGGGCAAGGTCGGCAAGCGGGCCCAGCCGAACTTCATCAAGCAGTGGTCGACCACCGGCAAGCTCAACGCGCACGTCGAGGAGATGTACACCGGCCACTCGCTGGTCAAGGTGTTCGGCCGCCGCGAGGAGTCGGCGGCGATCTTCGACAAGCAGAACGAGACGCTGTACGAGGCGAGCTTCCGGGCGCAGTTCATCTCCGGGATGATCCAGCCGGCGATGATGTTCATCGGCAACCTGAGCTACGTGCTGGTCGCCGTGATCGGCGCCCTGCGCGTCGCCTCGGGCAGCCTCACGCTCGGCGAGGTGCAGGCGTTCATCCAGTACTCGCGCCAGTTCAGCCAGCCGGTGACGCAGATCGCCAGCATGGCGAACCTGCTGCAGTCCGGCGTCGCCTCGGCCGAGCGGGTGTTCGCGCTGCTCGACGCCGAGGAGCAGGGTCCGGAGCCGGCGAACCCGCAGCGCCCGGAGGTCGTGCGCGGCCGCGTCGAGTTCGAGGACGTCTCGTTCCGCTACCTGCCGGAGAAGCCGCTCATCGACGACCTGTCGCTGACGGTCGAACCCGGCCAGACCGTGGCGATCGTCGGCCCGACCGGCGCGGGCAAGACGACGCTGGTCAACCTGCTCATGCGGTTCTACGAGCTCGACAGCGGGCGGATCACGCTCGACGGCGTCGACATCGCGAAGATGAACCGCGAGGTGCTGCGCGACCAGACCGGCATGGTGCTGCAGGACGCGTGGCTGTTCGGCGGCACGATCGCCGAGAACATCGCCTACGGCGCCGACGACCCCACCCGCGAGGAGGTCATCGAAGCGGCGACCGCGACGTACGTCGACCGGTTCGTGCGCACCCTCCCCGACGGCTACGACACGGTCCTCGACGACGAGGGCGGCACTGTCAGCGCGGGTGAGAAGCAGCTGATCACGGTGGCGCGGGCGTTCCTGGCCAGGCCGGTCATCCTCATCCTCGACGAGGCGACCAGCTCGGTCGACACCCGCACCGAGGTGCTCATCCAGCGGGCGATGAACGAGCTGCGCTCGGGCCGCACCAGCTTCGTCATCGCGCACCGGCTCTCCACGATCCGGGACGCCGACGTGATCCTGGTGATGGAGCACGGACAGATCGTCGAGCACGGCGACCACGAAACGCTTCTGGGCAGCGGCGGCGCCTACGCCCGGCTGTACGCGGCGCAGTTCGCCGAGGCCGTGGCCGAAACGGAATGACCCCGGCGTGCCCTCCCGGAGCCACCGCGCTCCGGGAGGGCACGACCGGAGGCGGGACCCGCTGCGGCGCCCGCTAATCTGGTGCCTTCCGAGCGAAGTGGGGGTGCCGGTCCCGCGATGGCCGACCGACTCGACGAGTACCGGCGCAAGCGCGACCGTTCCCGGACGCCGGAGCCGTGGCCGGACGGCGCGCCCGAGCCGGGCGGCGACGACCTGTTCGTGATCCAGGAGCACCACGCCACCCGCCTGCACTGGGACTTCCGGCTGGAGCGCGACGGCGTGCTCGTGTCGTGGGCGGTGCCGAAGGGCCTGCCGCTCTCCCCCGGCGTCAACCGGCTCGCGGTGCACACCGAAGACCACCCGATGGACTACCTCTCCTTCGAAGGCGAGATCCCGGCGGGCGAGTACGGCGGCGGCTGGATGGCGATCTGGGACACCGGCCGCTACGAAACGCTGCACTGGAACAACCACAAGGTCGAGATCGTCTTCCACGGCACGAAGGCGAGCGGCAAGTACCTGTTCCAGAACCGCCACAACCCGGACGACGAAGGCGACTGGACCCTGCGCCGCCTCGACCCGGCCGAGGACGGCCACGAGGACGCCCCCGAGTTCCTGGAGCCGATGTCGGCGGTCCCGGGCGAGCTGCCCCCGCCGGCCGAAGACGCCGACTGGGCCTACGAATTCGCCTGGGGCGGCGACCGCACGATGCTCTGCGTGTCGGGCGGCCGCATCACGGCACACGACGGCTCCGGCGCCGACGTCACCGGCCGGTACCCGGAGCTGCACAAGCTCGGCGAGAGCCTGGGTTCGACGGAAGTGCTGCTGGACGGCGAGATCGTCGTGGTCCGCGACGGCCGGCCGGATCCCGGGGGTCTGGTGGAGCGCAGCAAGTTCGACGGCTACGACGCCAAGCGGATCATGAAGCACAAGCCGGCGTTCTTCTTCGCCTACGACGTGCTGCACCACGAGGGCCGGTCCACGCTCGACCTGCCCTACGTCGAGCGCCGGTCGGTGCTGGCGGACCTCGGGCTGGCGGGCGGCACCTGGCAGGTACCCCAGTACTTCCAGGGCAACGGCGAAGCGGTCCTGGGCGCGGCTCGCGAACACGGGCTCGCAGGGATCTACGCCAAGCGGGCGGACAGCCCGTACACCCCGGGCGAGGCGGACGGGACCTGGCTGCGCGTCGAGACGTGAAACGGCCCCTCCGCTCCGCCGGCCTGCGCTGACCTACGCGAGTCGACCCGACGTCCCGAGGCCGAACCGCTCGCGGTGCCACGGCGACCACCGGCAGGCCGCCGGCGAGGTCGTGCCCGGTCTGCTGCGGCCACCGAGCCCCTCCGCGGCCGAGCCGAAACCCGCGAACCCGATCCACGCCGACCTCGCGGCAGCACCCCGAAACGGGAACGGCCCCCACCGCGTGCGGTGGGGGCCGTTCGCCTCGGGGTGTCAGTGCGCGGACGGCGTCCGCTGCTCCGGCACCACCTGCAGGCCGCCCTTCGGCTTGCGCAGCAACACGAGCGCCAGCACCAGGCCGACCGCCGCGAAGATCACGCACGCCACGAGGCCCTGGCTGAAGCCGTCCATCACGGCGCCCGGGTTGGTCGCCGCCTGGGCCATGTGGGACGCGATGATCGTCGAGACGACCCCGACGCCGATCGCGCCGCCCACCTGGAAAGCCGCCGTGTTGAAGCCGGACGCGATGCCCGCGTCGCGCTTGGCGATGCCGCCCAGCGCCGCCGCGGCCAGTGCGACCGGGCCGCCGCCGAGGCCCAGGCCGAACAGGATCAGGCCCGGGAAGACGTCGCCCCAGTAGCTGCCGTCCGGCGAGATCCCGGTCAGCAGCAGGCAGCCCAGGCCGAGCAGCACGACGCCGGTGACGGCGACGGGCCGGATGCCGACGCGGGCCAGCACCGCCTGGGCGATGTACGCCCCGGCCACCGCGGCGACCGGCATGGCCGCCTGGGTGAGCCCGAATTCGAGCGCGGTGTACTTCAGCACGCCCAGCGAGTACTGCGAGATCACCACGGACATGCCGAACGCGAGCATCGCGGTGATCCCGGTGACCAGGTTGCCGCCGACCAGGGCCGGCGACTTGAACAGCCGCAACGGCACCAGCGGGGCCTTCGAGCGCTTCTCGATGACGACGGTCAGCGCGACCAGCACGACGAAGACCGCCGCCAGGCCGATCGTGTGGAAGCTGAGCCAGCCCTTCGTCGGTGCTTCGACCAGGATGTAGACCAGCAGGCCGAGCGCGCCGGTGCTGACCACGGCCCCCGCGACGTCGAACGTGCGCTGCTTGCCGGCGTCCTTGCTCTCGCGCAGCAGGACCGGGGTCAGGATCAGCATGATCAGCGCGACCGGGACGTTGACGAAGAAGATCGACTGCCAGCCCAGCCAGTCGATCAGCGTGCCGCCGAGCAGCAGGCCGACGGTGGCGCCGATCGACGCGATGCCGGACCACGCGGCGAACGCCTTGTTGCGCTCACGGCCTTCGGGGAACGTGTTCGTCAGGATCGACAGCGCGGTCGGCGCCATCAGCGCCGCGGAGACGCCGTGCAGCGACCGGGCGATCAGCAGTACCTCGCCGTTCCAGGCGAGCCCGGACAGCAGCGAGACCGCCAGGAACAGGGCGGTGCCGATGGCGAACACCTTCCGCCTGCCGAGCAGGTCGGCGGCGCGGCCGCCGAGCAGCAGCAACCCTCCGAAGGTCAGCAGGTTGGCCGACAGGGCCCACTGTCCCTCGACCGGGGACAGCTTGAGGTCCGCCGAGATCGACGGCAGGCCCATGATGACGATCTGGGCGTCCAGGATCACCATGAAGTTGGCCGTGCAGAGCAGAATCAGGGCTTTCCAGCGACGCGGGTCCAGACCCTGCGCCACCGAAGTGGGGACTGCTTGGGCGAGGTTCACTGCTCTCTCCTTCGAGCGGAGACAGCCGGGGGCTTGCCGGGCGTTCCTCCGCGATCCGTAGGTCTGCGTCGACCGTACGGAGAAGGAGGGGTCGTCACCTTCCTCCGGATTGCACAGCGATTTCTCCTCGCGTGCGGTCGTGGGTCCCGGCCGGAACTCGCCTACGCGCGGCTCACGACCGGACACGGACCGCTCGGGATCACAGCTGGTTCAGCAGCTCCAGCGCCTTGGCGGGAGACGCCGCGTGCTCGGCCATCCCGGCCCACGGATCCCCCTTGCGCGCCAAGCGGTCCTTGATGCGCTTGGGCGTCCAGCCGTCCGGCTCCGCCTTGCCCAGTTCGTGCCAGTCGATCGGGGTGGCGACACCGGCGGACGGGCGGGCCCGCAGGGAGTAGGGCGCCACGAACGTCGACGTGTAACCGTTGCGCAGGATGTCGAGGTACACGCGGTCGCCGCGCTGGGCCTTCCGCACCGCCGTGGTCAGCCGGTCGGGGTCGAGCCGCACCAGCACCTCGGCGGCCGCCTTCGCCAGGTCGCGCACCTCGTCGTAGGTCTGGCTGGGCTCGATCGGCGCGACGACGTGGAACCCGCGCCCGCCGGTGGCCTGCAGGTACGCGGTGAGCCCGGCGGCTTCGTAGACCTTCTTCACCATCCGCGCGATGTCCCGCAGGTCGGCGACGGTGACGTGGTCGGGCGGGTCGATGTCGATCAGCACCATGTCGGGGTGCTCCAGATCGTCCACAGTGGACGACCAGATGTGGTACTCGATGGCGGCCTGGTTGGCCAGGTACACCAGCGTCGCGGGGTCGTCGCAGAGGACGTGCCGGACGTCGCTCGTGGTGCGCTGCGGGATGGCCTCGACACGGATCCAGGACGGCAGCTTCGGGCTGGCTTCCTTCTGGTACCAGGTCTGGCCGGCGATGCCGTTGGGGTAGCGGCGCAGGGTGAGCGGCCGCCCGCGCAGGTGCGGCACCATCACCTCGGCGACGGTCCGGTAGTGCCCGACGACGTCGCCCTTGGTCAGGCCGGCCTCGGGGTAGTAGATCTTGTCCGGGTTCGACGTGCTGATCTCGTCGGGGTCCACCGGGCCTCCCTCGGCCGGTCGGCGGCGGGCGGTCCACCCGCGCGTTCCTGCGTCGAGACTGCCCCTTGGGGCCGGGAGAAGTCCACTCGGAGCGTGCTCAGGCCCGGGTCAGCGCCAGCCCCGCCAGCACGACTACCACCGCGGCGACGACGTTGCCGACGATCGCGCCCGCCGACGGCCAGGTCACCCACGTCGGCCGCAGCACCACGAGCGACAGCCCGGCCCACGCGCCCAGCACCGGGACGACCCAGCTCAGCGGGCGGACCCGCGGCGTCACCGTGCGGGCGATCGCCAGGGCCACCAGGACCAGCCCGGTGACGGTGTTGCTCAGTGCCAGTACCCCGGCCCCGCCGAAGTGGGTGAGCCACGGTGCCAGGACCAGGTACATCCCGGCCAGCAGCACGAATCCGGTGGTCACGCCCAGCGCGGGGGCGATGCGGTGCGACGTCATCAGGGCACCTCCTTCCGGAGAGGTACCCGGCGGTCGCGCCCGGTAACCAAGACCGGCCGGGACCTGCCCGCAGCCCTCATCGCGGACAGGTCCCGGCCGGGAAACTCAGCAGCCGCAGGTGTAGTACGTGATGTCCCAGTGGTTGCCCTCGTCGCAGTAGAGGTTGCCGGAACCGGCCTTCCACTGCGGGTAGCCGTCGCCGCGGAGGCCGTCGTAGCTGAAGGTGTTCTTGACGTAGTTGTCGATGCAGCTGTTGTGCGAGATGTCCACCTTGTAGCCGTTGTAGTGGCTGTAGGTGCCCGACGCGTGCCCGACCTCGGTGCCGCCGGTGATGTTGATCGCGCAGCCGCTGGCGCGCTTCAGCGTGATCACGCCGGTGACCGTGGTCTGGTTGATCTGCTCGTAGGACGTGCAGGTCGAGTTCGACCTGGTGGTGCAGCCGCCGCTGGACGAGTGGGTCACCCCGGCCGCGGACAGCTGGGACGCGGCCGCCGACTGGCTGAGCTTGGTGACCTCGACCTCCGCCGAAGCGGTTCCGATGGTGGCGAACACCACCGCGGCCGAAGCGGTCAGCCCCACCGCCGCCCGCACGAGCATCCGTTGACCCGACATGACTTGCCTCCTCGGTACGTCGTTCGACGGCGGCAGCCAAAAGGTCCCGGCCATAACTTCGCCAAACGCGCGCGCCCGTGCGGCGGTCGTGGCCGGGTCAGGTCCTGATCTTCGTCAAGACTTCACGAGTTCTCTCCCGCTCCGGTGACGCGCTGGTGACGGCGTTGAGCTCGTGCAGCGCGCGGAGCTCCCACAGCGGGAAACCGAGGTCGCGGAACAGGTCGGCCGACGTCCGCAGCAGCCGGACCGCCTGCGGGCCGGCGTCGTCGGCGGCCTGGGTCCGGCCGAGGCTGAGCAGGGCGTACCCGGCGCCGCGGCGGTCGCGCAGCTCGCGGAACACGCCCATCGCCAGCCGCAGGTGCCGCCGCGAGCCGACGGCGTCACCGGCCCGGCGGCGGGCCTCGGCCAGGCTGCGGTGGGTGTAGGCGGCGGCGTGCCGGTGCCCGATCTGCTCGAACAGGTCCAGGGAGCGCGTCAGGCAGCGTTCGCCGTCGGCGAGCTCCCCCGCCTCGGCGTGCAGGTCGCCCAGGCTGCGCAGGACGTGGGCCTCCCAGTGCCGTTCCCGGGTGCGGACGGCGCCGCCGAGGGCACCGGTGAGCAGGTCGGCCGCCTGGTCGCTGCCGCCGTGGCGGCGCAGGACGTCGGCGTAGCGCTTCGCGGCCTGGTCGTGCCAGCGCCCGTCCTCGCACTCGCGGGCGAGCAGCATGCTCACCTCGAAGCTCTCGACCGCACCCCGGACGTCACCGACGTCCTCGGCCAGGGAGCCCAGCTGGGCCGCCGCGGCCGCCTGGCCCCGCCGGTCGCCGCAGTCGCGCAGCAGGACGAGCGCCTCCCGCAGTTCCGTCTCCGCGCCCCGCGGGTCACCGTTGTCGAGGTGGACGTCGGCGAGCGCGGCCAGCACCGCGGCGGTGCCGCTCGGGTCGTCGAGCACCCGGAACCGGTTCTCGGCCATCACGAAGTAGGTGCGCGCCTGCCGCCACCGGCCCTGCTGCCAGTGCACCGACCCCAGGGTGAAGAGCTTCTCGGCCTCCGCGTGCGGATCGTGGCGGCGCCGCGCCGCGGCCAGCCCCAGCACCGACACGGCGCGGGCGGAGTGGTCGAGCCACGGCGTGGCGGCCAGCGCGGTGCAGGCGTCGGCGAGCCCGCCGGTGAGCTCGTGCCAGCCGTGCGTGCCGGCCAGCCGGACGGCGGCGGCGATGTGGCCGCTCTCCTCGGCCGCCCAGCCCGCCGGGTCGGCCGCGACGCGGCGCACCGTCGCCGGATCCGGCCGCGGCCCGCCGGGTGCCGGCCGGCCGCGGGCCTGCTCGGCGAGCGTCAGCGTCACCTCGCACGCGCGGCGCAGCGCGACCTGGTCGGTCTCCGGGGGTGTGCTCTCGGCCAGCACGAGCCGGACGAACGGCGCCACCGTCCACCGGCTCCCGGCCGGTACGAGCAGGTGCCCGCCGGCCAGCGCGTCGAGCCGGTCGCGGGTCTCGCCGATCGGCTTGTCGAGCAACGCGGCCACGCACCAGTCCGGGACGGGGCCGTCGAAGGCGTTCAGCAGCCGCAGCACGTACCGGTCGGCCGCGGGCCGCTCGCGCAGCGCCGCCGTCACGGCCGTCCGGACGCTCAGGTCGCCCGCGGTCAGTTCGTCGAGCCGGCGGCGCTCGTCGGCCAGCCGCGCGGCGAACTCCGCGACGCGCTGCCGTGGCCGTGCGGCGAGCTTGGCCCCGGCGATCCGGACGGCGAGCGCCAAGCCCGCGCAATGCCCGAGAACCCGTTGGGCGGCTTCGGGTTCCGCCCGCAGCCGCGGCTCCCCCACGATCGCCGCGAGCAGGGCCCGAGCGTCCTCTGTGGACAGTCCGGCGACCGGGATCGCGTGCGCGCCGCACAACCCCGGCAGCGCGCGGCGGGACGTCACGACGGTGGCGCAGCCGGGGCCGCTCGGCAGCAGCGCCCGGACCTGGGCTTCCGACGCGGCGTCCTCGAGCAGCACCAGCAGCCGGCGGTCGGCGGTGTAGCACCGCCAGAGCCCGGGCAGGCCCGCCCGGTCGGCCAGCTCCGCCGGTGTCGCGCCGAGCAGGCGCAGGAACCCGGTCAGCACGGTCGCCGGGTCTGCCGGGCCGCTCAGCGAGGCGGCCAGCTGGCCGTCGGGGAACCGGCGGCGGACCCGCCAGGCGGCCTGGACGGCGAGCGCGGACTTCCCGGCGCCGGCCGCGCCGTGCAGCACGACCGGGGCGGGGCCGCGCAAGGCCCGGGCGACGTCGGCGAGCTCGGCCGCCCGGCCGGTGAAGTCGGGCACGGCGGGCGGCAGCTGCGCGGGCGGCCCCGGCGTCGTCCACTCGGTGCCGGCGATCCGGCGGTAGACGTCGACGAGGTCCGCGCTCGGCCAGACGCCGGCCTCTTCCCAGAGCGCGCGACGCGTCCGCCGGAGCACCTCCAGGGCCGACTCGCGGCGGCCGACGGCGCCGAGCGCGTCCGCGAGCCGCCCGGCGAAGCGTTCGTCGGCGGGCCGGGCCGCGACCACCGGATCCAGCCGTTCGACCACGGCGCCGCCGTCCCCGTCGGCGAGCTCCAGCTCGACCAGCTGCAGCAGGGCCGCCGAGCGACGGTCTTCCAGCCACAGCTTGTGCGCCTCCAGCAGCGGCCCGCCGGCGACGTCGGCGAACGCGTCGCCCCGCCAGCACGCCAGCGCCCGTTCGAGCGCGCGCCGCCGCTGGGCCCGGTCGTCCGCGCCGGCGGACAGCTGCGTCAGGAAGTCGTCGGCGTCCAGCTCGCCGGGCTCGACGACCAGCGCGTAGCCGCGCGGGCCCGACCGCAGGCGCTGCCCGGCCGCGGCGGCGCCGAGCCCGGGCGAGAGCGTCTTGCGCAGCTTGGACACGGTGACCTGGACGATCGCCGCGGCGCTCGACGGCGCGCCGTCCGGCCACAGCTCGTCGACCAGCGTGTCGCGGCCGACGTACTGGCCGGCCCGCGCGAGCAGCACGGCGAGCAGCCGCCGCGGCTGGGCCGCCGAAGGCAGCGGGACGGAGGCCGTCAGAGGGCCGAGGACCTGGAACCGCACGGCTTAACACCCCACCCGCGAGATCACCTGATCGAGCGAGCTGACCCTAGCCGTCCGGGGCCACCCGGGAAGACCACTCACCCGGATGGCCGACGCCGTTCGCCTCAGGCGTGCGCGAGCAACCTTTCCAGGAGCTGCGGATGCTCGGCGAGCCCTTCGCGCAGCGTGTGCTCGCGAAGCGGCTTCAGATCGCCGTACGGCGGGTTGTCCCAGTCCAGCGCCCCCTGCGGCGGCTGCGGGTCGTACTCGATGCCGAACTGGACGGTCTTCGCGACCTCGCGCCCGGCCAGCCGTTCCACCAGGTGCAGCGCCAGATCGATGCCGGCCGACACGCCCGCCGCGGTGAGCACGCGGCCGTCCTCGACCCAGCGCTCCGCGACCGGTGTCGCGCCCAGGCCGGGCAGCAGGTCGCGGAACATCCAGTGCGTCGTCGCCCGCTTCCCCTCCAGCAGCCCGGCCGCGCCGAGGACTAGCGAGCCGGTGCAGACCGACGTCACCAGCTCCGCGCCGTCGGCCGCGGAACGGAGCCAGGCCAGCAGGTTCTCGTCGGCCATCGCGTGCATCGTCGGCACCCCGCCGCCGGGCACCAGCACCGCGAACGGCGCCGGCACCTCGTCGAACGTGTGGCTCGGCGCGATCCGCAGCGGGGTGTCGGTGGCGAGGGGCTCCTTGGTGGCCCCGACGACGACGGTCCGGTAGGCCGCGTCGATCTGGGCCAGCGCACTCAGCACCTGCAGCGGGCCCACCAGGTCCAGCGGCGTCAACCCCGGGTATACGACGAAAGCGAGGGTCTTCTGCTCATCGGTCATGACCCTCACCTTGGCGGTGCCGCCGTGACGGCGGAGTCGTGATGTCCGAAATCCTGCGAACCGCGTCCGAGCGCCAGCCGGGGTGCTAGCGTCCGATCATGCCAGGGTCACCCAGACGGGTCGTGATCGTCGGATTTCCCGACGCCGAACTGCTGGACATCGCCTGCCCCGCCGATGTGTTCGACGCCGCCAACCGGCTCGGCGCCCGGCCACCGTACGAGATCCGCCTCGCCAACCTCGACGGCCAGGCGATCCACACCGCCTCCGGCCTGATCCTGCAACCCCACCTGCGGCTCGACCAGGTCGCCGCGGACCTGGACACCCTGGTCGTCGCCGGCGGCTGGGGCAGCACGGCCGCCGCGGCCGACGAGCGCGTGCTCGCCCACATCCGGCGGCTCGCCCGGACGAGCCGCCGCGTCGCGTCGGTGTGCACCGGCGCCGAGGTGCTCGCCGCGGCCGGGCTGCTCAACGGCCGGCGCGCGACCACCCACTGGCGCTACGCCGCGAAGCTGGCCGCGGACTACCCGACCGTGACGGTCGACCCGGTGCCGCTCTACGTCCGCCACGGCAACGTCTACACCGCGGCCGGCGTCACCAGCGGGCTGGACCTGACGCTGTCGCTGGTGGAGGCCGACCACGGCCCGACACTGGCCCGCGAAGCCGCCCGCGCGCTGGTCACCTACCTGCAGCGGCCGGGCAACCAGGCGCAGGTCAGCCTGTTCCTGACCGGGCCGCCACCGGAGCACCGCGAGGTCCGCGACCTCACGGCGTACATCGCCGAGCACCTGGACGACGACCTGGGCACCCCGGCGCTGGCCGCGCGCGCCGGCATCAGCACCCGCCAGCTGACCCGCCTGTTCGACGCCCACCTCGGCACCACCCCCGGCCGTTACGTCCGCACGATCCGCACCGAGCACGCGGCCCGCCTGCTGTCCGGC
Organism: Amycolatopsis sp. NBC_00355; assembly: GCF_036104975.1. Classification (GTDB taxonomy): domain Bacteria; phylum Actinomycetota; class Actinomycetes; order Mycobacteriales; family Pseudonocardiaceae; genus Amycolatopsis. Next base: position 2,071,884 of record NZ_CP107982.1, read on the forward strand.
ACCGACCTCCCGCTGGCCACGATCGCCCGCCGCTGCGGCTTCGGCTCCACCGAGACCCTGCGGCAGGCCTTCCTCGACCACTTCGACACCCCGCCGTCGGCCTACCGCCGCGTCCACGTCCGCCAGGCCTACAGCTGACACCGTGTCGTCCATCGGGGTACGCGTGTCGGCTCCCGGATCACACCGGCGGGCTCGCGGCTCGACACGCGTGTTTGGAGGGTCGACACGGCATATCCGGACGAACCGGGCCGTCGGCGGCCCGTTGCGCAGGGCGAGGAATCCCGCTGTCAGGATGTGCGGGTGGACCGCCCCGACCTCGACGACGAAACCGGCCCGATCCGCCGGGTCACCGACGAGGCTTCCCCGCCCCGCGGGATGTCCGGAACGCCGGGTACGCCCCGGAAACCGGCCCGCCGGACGCCGCCGGAAGGCACCCCGGCGGCAACCCGGCGCCGCGCGGACACCGGGCCACAACAGATGCCGGGCGAGACCGGGGCGCAGCGGGTGCCGAGGAAGCGCGGCGACACGGGACCGCAGCGTGCGGCCGGAACGCTGACGGACACCGGGGCGCAGCGGATTCCGGCCGACACCGGGGCCCCGCGCGTCCCCCGCGAACGCGGCGGCACCGGACCGCAACGGGTACCGGGAAAGCAGGCCGACCCCGGCGCCCCGCGGGTTCCGGGCGACACCGGACCCCAGCGGGCCGCCCGGCGCGGGGACACCGGTCCCCAGCGGACCGCCGACGGCCGCGCGAAGGCGGCTAAACCCCGAGAACCAGCCCCCGAAACCGGCCATGGTCACGGGCACGGCCACGGTCACGGCCCGGCCGCCCCGGCGTCGCGGCGCGTCCGGCTCCTGCTGATCTGGATGCTCGCCCCGCTCGCGCTGGCCACCGTGGTCGGGATGCTCGTGCTGTACCCGTGGGGCAAGCCGTCGCCGACGAGCGTCGTCCCGCAGGGCACGCCGGTGAAAGCGTCGATCACCACCACCGCCACCGGGCCGTGCCTCGCGCAGGGGCAGGTCCAGGTCGGCGACCAGAGCGATCCGAACGCGAAGCCGTGCCTGACCGTCGCGCTGACCATGACCGACGGCCCGGCCACCGGGAAACCGTTGCAGCTGACCGTGCCGATCGAGCCCAGCACCCCGCGGTTCGCCGCCGGTGACGCGGTCGTGCTCGCCTACAACGGCGGGAACGCGGCCGACCCGTCGAGCTTCCAGCTGGTCGACTTCCAGCGCGGCACCCCGCTGCTCGTGCTGGCCGCGCTGTTCGCCGTCGCCGTCCTGGTGCTCGGCCGCTGGCAGGGACTCGCCGCGCTGGTGGCGCTCGGCCTGTCGTTCGTGGTGATCGCGCTGTTCATCCTCCCGGCCGTGCTTTCGGGCGAGAACCCGCTGCTGGTGGCGATCGTCGGCGCCGGCGCGATCATGTTCATCGCCCTGTACCTGACCCACGGGCTGACCGCGAGAACGTCCGCCGCCGTGCTGGGCACGCTCGTCAGCCTCGCGCTGATCGGCGTGCTCTCGGCGATCTTCTCGGCCGCGGCCTCCCTGACCGGGCTCGACGACAGCACCTCGACGCTCATCGGGTCGCTCGGCCACGGCATCGACGCGCGCGGGCTGCTGCTCGCCGGCGTCGTGATCGGCGCGCTCGGCGTGCTCGACGACGTCACGGTCACCCAGACGAGCGCCGTGTGGGAGCTGCGCCGCGCCAACCCCGGCCTGAGCTGGCGGGAGCTCTACAGCTCGGGCCTGCGGATCGGCCGCGACCACGTCGGTTCGGCGGTCAACACGCTGGTGATGGCCTACGCCGGCGCCGCGCTGCCGGTGCTGTTGTACTCGTCGATCTCCGGGGTCGGGCTGGGCGCGCTGCTCGGCAGCGAGGAGATCGCGCAGGAGATCATCCGCACCCTGGCCGGCAGTGTCGGCATCGTGGCGGCCGTCCCGGTGACGACGGTCCTCGCCGCGCTGATCGCCTCCCGCGAGCCCGCGACGTACCTCAGCAGCACCACGAAAGCCGTTCCGTCCCACCCGTAACACCGGCGAACCCCCGCCGCGACAGCGGCGCCCGCACGCGGTAGGAAGGCGTTACCCGACCCGGGAGGCGCCATGTCCGTGTTCGCCGGCCCCCGCCAGCTCGTGCGCGGCGCGCTGCGGCTGGTCACGGCCACCGTCCAGGCCGTCGAATCGATCCCGCGCATCGCGATCGCCCTCGACGACGTCCGGGCGACGCTGCACCAGGTCGAACGCCTCACCGCGTACATCGCGCAGGAGGTCCCGGAGCTCGTCTACCAGCTCGAACAGCTCCGTGAGCCGGACGCGGAGCTCAGTCGAGAGTCGCCACGAACCGGCTGACGGCCTCCATCGTGAACCGCTGCACGTACTTGCCCGACGGCGCCACCGACGCGAGCCGGTAGAGCGGGCGCTCCGCGACGCCGCCGCCGCGCGCCTCGGCCTTGAGCTCCGAGACCAGCAGCTCCCCGAAGACCAGGCCGTTCGCCTCCGTGTTGTTCATCAGCGCGTTGGCCAGTTTCCGCAGCTGCAGGATGCCCAGCTCGCGCCCGCCGGTGCCGGAGAACACCGCCAGGTCCACCTTCGCCACCTTCCGCCGGTTGCCCGCGTTGACGAGCAGGCTCACCGTGCGGGTGCCGCGGACGTCGCCGATCACGAGGTCGAGGCGGGTCGCGGTGACGAGGTCGACGCGCCGCAGCCCCCACGTGCGCACGATCAGCGTCGAGCCTTCGAGCCAGACGCGGCGCCGGATGCTGACGGCCATCACGTAGACCAGCGGCAGGGCGATCACCAGGGCGACGACCAGGCCGATCACCGTGCCGCCGATCAGGCCGGCGACCCCGCCGAACGCGGCGGCGACGATGACCACGCCGATCAGCCCGGAAATCCCCCGGCGACGGCGTCCGCGCGCGTCCTCTTCGAACAGCGGCAGCCGTTCGGGCTTCTCCTCCGCCATGCTCACGCCCCCGTCCCGGCCAGGAACGGGTTGCCCGCGCGTTCCCGCCCGATCGTCGTCGCCGGGCCGTGGCCCGGCAGCACCACCGTGTCGTCCGGGAAGCCCGCCAGCAGGTCCCGCAGCGACGCCTCGACGTCCCCGCGGCCGACCGACCCGGCGAACAGCGTGTCCCCGGTCAGGGCGAGCCGGCCGCCCTCGGCCGTCTCCAGCGCGAGCACCACCGAACCCGGCGTGTGCCCCGGCGCCGGCCGGACGTCGACGTCGAGGCCGGCGAGGCCGGCGAAGCCGAGCCTGCCCGCTTCCAGCGGCACGCTCTCGCCGTCGTAGAGCGAGGCGTCCGCGGGGTGCAGGTGCAGCGGGACGCCGTGGGCCGCGGTGACACCGGCGGCCGAAGCCACGTGGTCGGGGTGGCCGTGGGTGGCGACGAGCGCCGCGGGGACCAGCCGGTGCTCGGCGAGCGCGGCGGCCAGCGGCGCGGCCACGTCCTGCCCCGGATCCACGACCAGGCACGGCCCACCGGCGGCCGCCGCCAGCAGGTAGCAGTTGGCCTGCAGCGGGCCGCTGCCGAAGCCGACGACGAGCACCGAACGCCTCCCGGACATCCGCGCCGGATGGCGCCGATCACGATCAGGTTGAGACTAGCGGGCCCTGTACATGGTCCTCACAGGCTGTGCCCATACACTGCCGCTACCTCAGACGTGTGACACGAGCGGAAACCTGGGAGGGTACGGGGTGGCGACCAACCAGCAGCGCCGCGAAGCTGCGAAGCGCAAGCTCGAGAGGCAGCTCGAGCGCCGATTGGAGCAGCAGAAGCGAAACAAGAGGATCGGCGCCGGTGTCATCGGCGTGGCCGTCCTCGTGGTCGCGGGCGTGGTGGTGTGGATCGTGAGCGCCAACGGCGGTGACAGCACCGACACGGCCGCGTCGTCCTCGGCCGCCCCGCCGCCGACCGAACTGCAGATCCCGACGCAGCGCGCCGCGACACCGAAGCGGACGACGCCGCTGCCGAACCCGACGACGTGCGACTACAAAGCGGACACGACGGGCAAGACGCCGAAGAAGGTGAACCTGCCCGACGGCAAGAACGTCCCGTCGACGGGCACGGTGAACGTGACGCTGAAGAGCACGGCGGGCGACATCCCGCTGACGCTCGACCGGGCGCTCGCGCCCTGCGCGGTGCAGAGCTTCATCAGCCTCGCGAAGCAGAACTTCTACAACGACACCATGTGCCACCGGCTCGGCACCGAGGGCCTGCAGATGCTGCAGTGCGGTGACCCCTCGGCCACCGGCGACCCGACGGCCGACGGCCAGGGCGGCCCGGGCTACACGATGCCGGACGAGGCGTTCCCGGAGATCAAGTACGGCCGCGGCATCCTCGCGATGGCGAAGACGCAGGCCCCGAACTCCGGCGGCAGCCAGTTCTTCATGGTCTACGGCGACGCCGAGCTGTCCCCGGACTACTCGGTGTTCGGCAGCATCACCGACGACGGCCTGAAGGTGCTGGACGCGGTGGCCAAGGCCGGCATCGCGAACCCGAACCCGCAGGACGGCACGGGTGCGCCGACCAAGCAGGTGAAGTTCACGGGCGTCACCGTCCAGTAGTGCCGCACCGCATCGAGCTGAACGGGGACCCGCTCGGCCCGGGCGCCTTCGTCGCGGGAATGACCGCCTACGGTCATTTCACCGCGATGCAGGTCCGGGACGGGCGGGTCCGCGGTCTTTCCCACCACCTGCACCGGCTCACCACGAGCACCCGCCTGCTGTTCGGCGCGGACCTCGACACCGATCTGGTGCGTTCCCACATCCGGCACGCGATCGACGGCGAACCCGCCCTTTCGGTGCGGGTCATGGTGCTCACGCGGTCCTTCACCGAACCGATGAAGCCGGAGATCCTGGTCCGGACCCTGCCGCCGCACCCGGTCGACCCGGCGCCGTTGCGCCTGGGGATCGTGCGGTACGAGCGGGACCTGCCGCAGGTCAAGCACCTCGGCACGTTCGGGCTCATCCACCACGCCCGCCAGGCCGAGCTCGCGGGCTACGACGACGCGCTGTTCGTCGACCACCAGGGCCGGATCAGCGAGGCGTCGGTGTGGAACGCGGGATTCCTGGCCGGTGACACGATCGTCTGGCCGGACGCCGCGGTGCTGCCGGGGATCACGATGCTCGTGCAGCGGGAGGCGCTGGAACGGCTCGGCGTCCCGCAGGAGACGCGCGAGGTCCGGCCCGCCGACCTGCCTGGGTTCGACGCGATGTTCGTCACCAACTCGGAGACCCCGGGCCGCCCGGTCGCCTCCGTCGACGACTTCGTGCTGCCGCCCGCGGACCGCGTCGTGAAGCTGCTCGCCGAGGCCTACGAAACCGTGCCCTGGGACGAGATCTGACCCGCGGCGACGCCTCGCGCGCCACCGGGATCTGAACCACGCCTCCACCCGCCCCGTGTAGAGGGGAACACCGGGGCCGTTTGTGCCACCGGGGAGAGGGTGGGCGACGATGGCCGAAATCCGGGTCCCCGCGGTGCGCCGCGTCCTCGGGAGGACCGGCCAGGCCGCCTGCGCCGGTGCCCTGTTCGCGGTGCTGGCCGGCGGGCCCGCGCTCGCCCAGTCCGCGCCACCGCCCTCGCCGTCGGTGAAGTACTTCATCGTCCCGCACGCCGCGAACCCCGAGGACATCACGTTGTTCAAGATCGCCGAGAAAGCGCTCGGCGACGGGCAGCGGTTCCAGGAGATCTTCACGCTCAACAAGGGCAGGCCACGGCCCGACGGCACGCCGTTCGACGATCCGGGGGCGATCGAGCCGGGCCAGGTCCTCCAGCTGCCCGACGACGCCCGCGACCCCGCGGTGAAGTACGGGCCACTGCCCGCCGTGCCGCCGGTCGTCCCGGCCGCGCAGGCCGCTCCCGAAGCGGCCGGGCCGGGGTTGGGCGCCGGGCTGGCGTCCGCGGTCAGCGGCACCGGCGGCCTGCTCACCGGGCTGATCGCCGGGCTCTGGTGGCGACGCCGGCCGAGAATCGTCCCGCCGGTGCCGTTCCGACCGGCGGAGCCGGTCCACCCGGCCGAGCCGTTCGAACCGGCCCGGTCGTTCGAACCGTTCGATCCGCCCGAGCCGTTCGAGCCGGTCTGGCCCGTGGCGGACGACGACGGGTCCGGGTCGGTCAGCGGCACCCTGCCGATCCCCGTGGTCGTCCCGCTGCCGCGGCCGGACCAGTCGTCCGACCGGCTGCCGGTGGTGCTGCGGCACGAGCCGATCACCGCCGAGCACTCCATCATCTTCTTCGACACGGCCGACACCCAGGTGATCGCCGCGATCCGCCCCGGCTCGCAGTTCCGGTTCCGGCTGGGCCCCGCCCACGAGCCGGACGCCACCGTGCTCGTCGTGGACGACGAAAGCGAGTGACGCCGGCCCGTGCGTGCCGGGTCACTCTGCGCTGAACGGATCAACCGGTGCCGGAACACTGGCCATCGGCCTGCCGGGCCCGCGATAGTCGTGTGATGACCTGGGATCCCTTCGGCACGCTGCGGAAGGCGCTGTGGATCGGCGGCGCCCCGTGGACCGGGAAGTCCACCGTCGCCCGGCTGCTCGCGGAGCGGCACGGCCTGACGACCTACCACCACGACCACCGGACCCGGCCCGCCGCGGACGCGGCCGGCGACGAGCAGCTGATGACCGAGGTCCGGCACCGGTTCGACTGCGCCCTGGCGGACCTGCGGGCGCTGACGTCGCCGCGGCCGATCCTCGCCGAAGGCTGGGGGCTGCGCCCGGAGCTGGTCGCGCCGCTGGTGGACTCGCCGGGCCGGATGGTCGTGCTCGTGCCGACCGAGCTGTTCCGCCAGCACCAGCTGCGGCACCGGCCGGAGGAGCCCGCGATCCCGGAGCAGCGCACCCGGCTGACGCGGGACCGGCTGCTCGCCGCGCAGGCCGTGCGCTCGGCGCGGGAGCTGGGCATCCGGGTCATCGAGATCGACGGCCGGCTCGGTCCCGCCGGCGTCACCGACGTCGTCGCCGAGCATTTCCGCGATTACCTGGACGCCTGACGATATTATCAGTCCGGTGTTGTCCGGCCGTTTCCACCCGCGGGCGGTTGACCGGCTCCGGAACCTTCGCGGAAGATCGACGACCGACACGGCCGCCGCTTTCCGCGCAGCAAAGGGGCTGGGTTCTTTGGCGTTCCGGAGACACTTCGCGTCGTCCTCGCCGCCGTTCTCGGACTGACCTTGCTCGGGCAACCCGCCGAAGCCGCGCACCCCGCCGCGTCGTTGGGCCCCGGTTACACCGACAGCGGATTCATGCACAACACGGGGTTGACCGGGCAGCTGTGGGCCGACGGCGCATTCATGCTCGACCCATTCCTGGCCCCGTACGGAACGGTATTCGGCGACGGCGCGAGCAGTGCCGAATCGGCTGACCAGCTCGTCACCTATTTCACTCGTCTTCGCCATCCGAGCGGATTGCTGTACCACGCGTTCGACGAGCGCCGGAAGCAGAGCTGAACCGATCCGGTGACGGGGTTGTCCCCGGACGTGTGGTGCCGCGCGCTCGGCTGGTTCGGCGCCGCCACGGTCGACGCGCTGCACGCGGCAGCCCCGCAGCGCGGCGCCGTCGTCGGCGTCGTCCGGTACCTCTCCCAGGCCGCCGACGGCACCACCGCTATCACCGACATCAGCGTCGGGACCAACGTCGGCAACGGCCGCTACTACCTCGACCGGCCGCGCGCCACCAACGACTTCCACGGCCTCGGCACGTTCCTGTACCTGAACGAGCAGCCGGCCGGGGCCGGGCGCTGAGACGCGCCGCCGCGGGCCTGGTCCTGGCCCAGGTCGAACCACCGCTCCGCGCGTCGGCGACAGTGGATCGACACGCGAGCCGGTTCACCAGATCGAGGATCAGCGAAAGGTGAAATTCGGCGGGCGCCGATCCAGGAAAGCCGCGACGCCCTCCGCGTAGTCCTCGCCGTGCAGGGCCTCGGACCGGATCTCCTCGACCTCCGCGTCCGAGGTCTCCTGGCCGGCGACGATCTTCTCGATGATCCGGTTCATCCCGCGGACCGACGCCTGCGAGCGCGAGCACAGCGTCCGCACGAACTCCAGCGTCGACGCTTCGAGGTCGTCGGCCGGGAAGACGTCGTTGAGCAGGCCGATCTCGCGGGCCCGGGCGGCCGTGATCAGCTCGCCGGAGAGCAGGAAGTACTTCGCGTGCGCCGGGCCGACCAGCGACACCAGCTGGCGGGTCGAGTCGAAGTGGTAGACGATGCCGAGCTTCGCCGGCGTGATGCCGAAGCGCGAACCCTCCGCGGCGAAGCGGAAGTCGCAGGCGACCGACACCTGGCAGCCGCCGCCGATGCAGTTGCCCTGGATCATCGCGACCGACGGCTTCCGCATCGACGTCAGCGCGGCCACCGCGCCTTCGACGGCTTTGTCGTAGGTCGCCGCGCCGTCGGCGGTGGTGCGCAGCTCGCCGAACTCGCTGATGTCCGCGCCCGCCGAGAAGTGCTTCCCGCCGCCCGCGAGCACGAGCACCTTGAGCGTGGGATCGGCCTCGACGTCGGCGACGACGTCCGGGATCGCCGACCACATGCCGTAGGTGATCGCGTTCATCTTCTCGGGCCGGGCGAAGGTCAGCCGCGCCACCTCGCCGTCGCGCGTGAAGTCGAATCCGTCCGTCATGCCTGGCACATTAGCTTCTCGCCCTGAGCGAAACCCCGGGTGTGTGACGCGGTCGCGGCGCTAGCTTGGGGCCCATGGCGACGATCGGGTTGAACGGGACGACGTTCGGGTACGACGAAGCGGGCGAAGGGCCCGCGGTCGTGCTGCTGCACGCCGCGATCGGCGACCGCCGGATGTGGGAACCGCAGTTCACCGCGCTCGCCGCCACGCACCGGGTGATCCGCTACGACCGCCGCGGCTTCGGCGAATCCGCCGACGGCCTCGGCGAGTTCGCCCACCACGAGGACCTGCTGGCCCTGCTCGATGCCCGGGGGATCGAGCAGGCCACGCTGGTCGGGGCGTCGATGGGCGGCGCGGTGTCGATGGACACCGCGCTCGCCGCGCCGGAGCGGGTCACCCGGCTGGTGCTGCTCGGCTCCGGTCTCAGCGGGCACACCTGGCCCGACCACATGCAGGCGGACATCGCGGAGCTGACCCGCGACGTCGACCCGGCGGACGTGAAGGCCATGTCCGAGGCCAACATCCGGTACCTGGTCGCGGGTCCCGAGCGGGACGTCGCCGTGCTGCCGCCCGAAATGCTCGCGCTGGTCCGGGACATGTGCGAACAGGTGTACCACCGCCTGTCGACCGCTCCACAGTGGACGGAGCGGGTCCCGGACACCCGCCACCGGCTGGCCGGGATCGCCACGCCGGCCCAGGTGGTGATCGGCCTGTCGGACGCGCTGGGCCTGGTCGAGCTTTCCCGGCACATCGCCGATTCCCTGCCGAACGCCGAACTCGTGGAACTCGCCGACACCGGCCACCTGCCCGCACTCGAACGCCCCGACGACGTCAACGCGCTCCTGCGGAAGGTCCTCTAGGCCGGCTCAGGTGAAGATCTTCTGCACCTGGTCGGAGATCTTCGCCACCAGTTCGGAGAACTGCACCACGCCGCCCAGCAGGCCCTTGACCTTCTCCCAGCGGCTGCGCACCACCGCCGGCGCCACCGCGTCCCCCGCGCGCAGGTCGGCCGCCAGGTCGCCCAGGGTGTCCTCCAGGACCTCCTGCTTCGCGAGCTCCTTGCCGCGCACCTCGCCGGCCAGCCGCTCGACCAGGTCGAGCAACGCCGGGACCGCGGTGTCCCCGCCGCCGCCCCCGATGCCGGTCTGGGTGATCCGCCCGGAGTTGTCCCCGCCGATGCTGAGCTTGTTCGTGACGCGGTCCCTCATCAGGCCTCCGTCCGGGCCAGGCGGCCGGGGGTGCGGGGCGGGCGCGGCCGCGGGCCGCGCTGCCCGGTCTGGGTGATCGGGGCGCGGTTGTCGCCGCCGATGGTGATGTCGTTGTTGATCACGACCGCCGCCTGCTCCTCGAACTTCGCCGTCGAGAACCCGGCGTCGCCGAGCAGGCCGCCGATCGCCGGCAGGAGCCGGCTTTCGATGATCTTCTCGTACCGTTCGATGTCGACGAGCTGGAAGTAGTCGGTGAACAGGTTCACCGACGCGAGCTCGCGCAGGGTGCTCGCGGCGCCGTAGCGGTCCGGGTCGAGGACGCCGGGCTCGCGCTTGGGCCGCCGGATCCAGGACGCGAGGTTCGCGATCCGGCCGGGCAGGCTCGCCGGCATCTCCAGCCACGCCAGGAAACCCTGACCGAGCGGGCGCAGCGAATCCGGCCGCATCTTGTCCACCACGCGGTAGTCGGCCCGGATCGGCGGCAGCATGAACGGCGTCCACTCGACGTACAGCGTCGTCTCGTCCACCGCGACGTGCAGGAACGTCGTGAGCACGAGATCCCGGTCCCAGGTCTCGACCTGGAAGCACAGGTAGTAGCGCGCCCACTCCTTCGGTTCCATCCGGAGCCGGTCGACGTCGGCCGCGGTCAGCCGGGTGTGCGGCGGGTACTCGATGTCGGGCAGGTAGGCCGCGGCTTCCGGCTCGGCCAGGTGGTCGACGAGCTCGGCGGCCGGGGTGAACACCGCTTCGGTCACGGTCAGCCCGCCCAGCCGGTGGTCGGGTGACAGCGAGCCCGAACGGCGGAGGTTCCCGATCGCCTCGCGGATCCCTTCGTACAGCGTTTCGGTGGTGAGCTCCCGGTGCGTCGCCGGATCGCTCTCGTCCTCCTCGAGCCGCTCCAGCGGAATCGCCATGGACCAGGCGTCGCGCCGGAACCCGGCGCCCACGAACGGGTTGTAGCCGCGGTAGACCACCAGCGGCGCACCGGGCACCCCGGCGAGCTCGTCGCCCCGCTGGTACCGGGCGAGCTGCTCGCGGAAGTCCTCGGTGAACAACCCGCTGAGGGTGCTGCCGCTGTCGGCCGCGGGAGCGGCGTAGCGCTTGAAGCGCGTCGTCAGCAGGCTCCACAGGGACCAGCGTTCGAGCGTGACGACCACGAGCACGATCAGGGCCAGCACGACCCCGATGACGATCCGGGCGGTGTCACCACCCGCGGAGCTGTTCGAATAATCGTCGTAGTAGTCGGAGGAGTAGCGGCTCCCGGAGCCGAAGATCTCGTCCGCGTAGGGCAGCAGCACCACCACGACCAGGACGGCGATCCCGAGGACGATCATCGTCTTCGGGTTGAACGACCGCTGTGCTGCGGAGGCGGCCTTCCCCGACCGCGCCACCACCAGGACGACCGACAGCACGATCCAGCCGTAGAGCAGCGGGTTGTCCCACGACAGCCCGATGACGATCGCCATCAGCAGGACCAGCAGCCCGTCGTAGTTCTTCCGGCGGGCCCGCGCCCGCACCGCCTCGGTGAGCACGCGGCCGGCGTCGAGCCCCGGCGACGGCGGCACCGGCCGGGTGGGCTCGACGAGGAACTCGGTGATCGCCCGCGTGCTGTAGGCGGGATCGAGGTAGGAGGCCGCGCACAGGTAGCGCGTGGTGTCGTCGGCCGTGCCTGGGGACATGCTGCTCCCTCGGGTTTCTCGGGTCAGGGGGTGGCGTCGTCGAGCATCCGCTGAACCACCTCGGCGGTCTCCGGCCAGCTCGGCTCGGGTCCGTGCGCGTAGACGTAGTACTCGATCCCGTTGCTGCGCCAGTAGAACGCGCGCACGTGGCGCCGGCCTTCGGGCGCGTCCCAGGCGAACTCCCAGTCGACCGCCTCGGCTCCGCGCAGCGTCGTGGACCGCAGACGGTGCCGGGTGTACCCGGCGCGGCGGGCGATCTGCCGCTCGTACCGCTCGTGGTAGGTCACGATGTCGGAGCCGTCGGACGGCGGTGCGCCGCCGAACTTGAGGATCCGGCGGGAGTCCGCCGGATCACTCGCCTGGACGCTGCCCGGTTCCGGCAGCGTCTTCGTCGGCCAGCCGGCCGGGATGACGGTCTCGAGCCCTTCCGGCCCGCTCACCCGGACCAGCGTGGCCGGTGCCTCGGCCGCGGTCGTCGGTGTCGGTATCCCGGGCGGCGGCGAGGAAAGCGTGGCCGGGGTGTCCCCCAGCGAGAGGCCGGGCTCGACCGGCGGCGCCGGTTCCGGCGCGCGGTTCAGCACCACCCAGGTGGCGCCCACCAGGGCGCAGCCGACGAGGTTCGCCGCGAAGACGGCGATCGCCAGCCGCCGGGAACCGAGCTGACCACGAACCGGCATTTCACCTCCCCGTTTCGGCAGCCTCCCCACCACCTGCAATTTGCAGACCGTAGCATGCACTCACAGAACGTGGCACCGCATTTTCGGGAGTGATCTTGTTCGAAGAGGATTCGCGGCGGATCGCCGAACTGGAACGGTTATTGACCAACGACGGGGCGGCTCCGGAAATCCGCCGGGAATTGGCGACGGTCCTTTATCGCCGCGCCGTGGAAGCGTGCAGCGTGACCCGTGACGGAACGCCGGTGATGACGACCGGCCGGCAGCGCCGGCTCTGCGCCGAGGCCGCCCGGCGCGTCCCGGAACTGGCCGTCGATGACGTCGAACTCCTGCACCGTGCGCGTTCCCTGCAGGCCGCGGTCGACGAGGGTGACCGCTGGGTCTGGCAGCCCGCACAGCTCGCCGCCGCGCTCCTGATCGCCGCGACGCTCGCCGGCTGCGGGCTGGTGTGGTGGTCGATGGCCGGCGGCAGCGTGCTTCTCGCGGCGGCGTCGGCAACGGTGAGCAGTGCCGCGGCGGCCGCCGTGGTCCTGCGGTTCCGGAAACAGCGCTGGCAGCTCGAGGCGACCCGGGTCGGCCCGCTCATCCGGCGGCACGGCCTCTGATTCCGGGAATGCGCCGGCACCCGACATTCGACAATTTCTTCGCGTCCGGCCGAGCCGGTTATGACCACAGCCCCGCGATCAGCTCGGCTTCCACAACCTGTTGGTCTTCTAGGAAGCCGACGTCACGCGGTAGACGTCGTAGACGCCTTCCACGCCGCGGACCACCTTCAGGACGTGGCCCAGGTGCTTCGGGTCGCCCATCTCGAACGAGAAGCGGCTGACCGCGACCCGGTCGCGGGACGTCGTCACCGAAGCCGACAGGATGTTGACCTTCTCGTCGGCCAGCACCTTCGTCACGTCCGAGAGCAGGCGGTGCCGGTCGAGGGCCTCGACCTGGATGGCCACCAGGAAGACCGACGACGCCGAGGGCGCCCACTCGACCTCGACCAGCCGCTCGGGCTGGGACTGCAGGTCGCCGGCGTTGGTGCAGTCGGTGCGGTGCACCGAGACACCGCCGCCGCGGGTCACGAAGCCGAGGATCTCGTCGCCCGGGACCGGGGTGCAGCAGCGGGCCAGCTTCGCCCAGACGTCGCTCGCGCCCTTGACCACCACGCCGACGTCGTTGGAGCCGCGACGCCGGGTGACGGTGGACGGCGTCGCGCGCTCGGCGAGCTCCTCCTCCGCCGCGTCGACGCCGCCGATGAGCGCGACCAGGCGCTGGACGACGTGCTTGGCGCTGGTGTGGCCCTCCCCGACCGCCGCGTACAGCGACGAGATGTCGGCGTGGCGCAGCTCGGTGGCGATCGAGCCCATGGATTCCGCGGAGACGAGCCGCTGGATCGGCAGGCCGACCTTGCGGATCTCCTTGGTGATGGCTTCCTTGCCGCCTTCGATCGCCTCGTCACGGCGTTCCTTGGCGAACCATTGCCGGATCTTCGCGCGCGCCTTCGGCGAACCCGCGAACTGCAGCCAGTCGCGGCTCGGGCCGGCGTTCTCCGCCTTCGAGGTGAAGATCTCGACGACTTCGCCGTTTTCCAGCTTGCGTTCCAGCGCGACCAGCCGGCCGTTGACGCGGGCGCCGATGCAGCGGTGCCCGACCTCGGTGTGCACGGCGTAGGCGAAGTCGACCGGGGTCGACTCGACGGGCAGCGTGATGACGTCGCCCTTCGGCGTGAACACGAAGATCTCGCGCGCGGCCAGTTCGTACCGCAGCGACTCGAGGAAGTCGCCCGGGTCCGCCGCTTCCCGCTGCCAGTCGAGCAGCTGGCGCATCCACGCCATCTCGTCGACGTCCACGGCGTTGCCGTTGTGCGTGCCCTTGGTTTCCTTGTACCGCCAGTGCGCGGCGATGCCGTACTCGGCCGTGCGGTGCATCTCGTAGGTGCGGATCTGCACTTCGAGGGGCTTGCCGTCCGGGCCGATCACGGTGGTGTGCAACGACTGGTAGACGCTGAACCGCGGCTGCGCGATGTAGTCCTTGAAGCGGCCGGGCACCGGCTGCCACAGCGCGTGGACGACGCCCATCGCCGCGTAGCAGTCGCGGACGTCCTCGACCAGGATCCGCACGCCGACCAGGTCGTGGATGTCGTCCAGGTCGCGGCCGCGGACGATCATCTTCTGGTGGATCGAGTAGTAGTGCTTCGGCCGGCCCTCGACCTTCGCGGTGATCCGCGACGACACGAGGTTGCTGGTCAGGTCGGTGATCACCGAGCGCAGGTAGATGTCGCGCGAGGGTGCCCGGTCGGCGACCAGGCGCACGATCTCGTCGTACTTCTTCGGCTGCAGGATGGCGAACGCGAGGTCCTCCAGCTCCCACTTCACCGTGGCCATGCCGAGCCGGTGGGCCAGCGGGGCGAGGACCTCGAGGGTCTCGCGCGCCTTGCGGGCCTGCTTCTCTGGCGGGAGGAAGCGCATCGTGCGCATGTTGTGCAGCCGGTCGGCGAGCTTGATGACCAGCACCCGGGGGTCCTTGGCCATCGCGATGACCATCTTGCGGATGGTCTCGGCCTCGGCGGACGTGCCGAGCTTGACCTTGTCCAGCTTCGTGACGCCGTCGACCAGCTCGGCGACCTTCTCGCCGAAGTCGGCCTTCAGGCTCTCGACGGCGTAGCCGGTGTCCTCGACCGTGTCGTGCAGTAGCGCCGCGACGAGGGTCGTGGTGTCCATGCCCAGCTCGGCGAGGATCGTGGCCACGGCCAGGGGGTGCGTGATGTACGGGTCGCCGGACTTGCGCCGCTGGTTGCGGTGCAGTTCCTCGGCGACGTCGTAGGCGCGCTGCAGCAACCCGAGGTCGGCGTTGGGGTGGAGTTCGCGGTGGATGACCGCGAGGGGTTCCAGGACCTGCTTGACCGGGGCGGCGCGCTGGGCGGTGATCCGCCGGGCGAGGCGGGCTCGCACCCGTCGCGTGGCGGACGGGTTCGGCGCCGCGCCGTTCGGCTTCGGCGACGCGGGCTGTGCCGCCGCCTGCCCGTTCTGCGGGGCGCCCTCTTGAGCGGGCACCGCGGCGTCGAGCTCCTGGCTCACCCGCACCTCCTGCTGCTCGTGCGGCCTTCGAACCCCCAGGGTAGCCGCTCGGTCCCACGACCCCGCCGGGTGCGCCCATTGCGGGTGATCACAACGCCTTGACCAGGGAGTTCCGCTCTCGCCGCCGCCCTCGTGAGTGTTCAGTCGGGTTCTAACCCGACTAAACACTCACGACAAGCAGCGGCAGACAGGTTCAGCAGACCTGCAGCGCGTGGATCTTCCGGTCCCCCAGGACCTGGCGGCCGCCCAGGGCCGCCAGCTCCAGGACCACCGAGACGCTGTCGACGACCGCACCCGCGTCCTCCAGGAGCTTGGCGGTCGCCGCGACCGTGCCACCGGTGGCCAGGACGTCGTCCAGGATGGCGACGCGCTGGCCGGGGCGCACCACGCCGGCCGGCAGCTCGACCGTGGCCGTGCCGTACTCCAGCGCGTAGTCCACCCGGCCCGCGACCTGCGGCAGCTTGCCCGGCTTGCGGATCAGCACGACGCCGAGACCGCGGGCGTACCCGACGGCCGCCGCCAGGAGGAAGCCGCGGGCCTCCACGCCGGCGAGCGCCTCGACCTGGGGGTCGAGGGTGCTCGCCAGCGCGTCGGTCACGGCCTTGAACGCGCCCGCGTCCGCGAACATCGGGCTCAGGTCGCGGAACAGCACGCCGGGCTCGGGAAAGTCCGGCACCTCGGCGATCAGGCCGAGAGCCTTCTCCAGGTCCACGTCAGCGCTTCCGCTTCCCGGCCGGCTTGCCCGACGGGCGCTGCTTCTGGATCCGGGTGGGCACGCTCGCCGCGGCGGCGTACGCCTTCTCCTTGCGCAGTTCCTTCGCCAGGGCGTCGTCGTCCGAAGCGTCGAAGTCGTCGCTCGCGGCCTTGCGCTCCTGGTTGGCCCGGCGCTGGTGGACCCGCTCGGCCTGCTGCCGGTACTTCGGGTCGCGCATCTTGAAGTCGACCAGCAGCGGCGTCGCCAGCGCGACCGACGACAGGACACCGACGATCGTGCCGGTGAGCTGCACGAGCGCCAGGTCCTGCAGCGTGCCGGAGCCGAGCAGCACGTACCCGACGATCAGCAGGCCGAGGATCGGCAGCAGCGCGATGAACGCGGTGTTGAACGACCGCATCAGGGTCTGGTTCAGCGCCAGGTTCGCGGCTTCGCCGAACGTGCGGCGGGTCAGCCCGAGCAGGCCGCGCGTGTTCTCGCGGACCTTGTCGAACACCACCACCGTGTCGTACAGCGAGAACCCGAGGATCGTCAGCAGGCCGATCACCGTCGCCGGCGTGACCTCGAAACCGATCAGCGAGTACACACCGGCGGTGACGAAGATGTCGTGCAGCAGCGAAACGAGCGCCGCCGACGCCATCCGCAGGTCGAAGTAGATCGCCAGGAAGATGACCACCGCGACGAGGAACACGATGAGGGCGATCAGCGCCTTCTGCGAGATCTCCCCACCCCAGGACGCGCTGACCGCGCTGTCACTGATCGCCTGCACGCTCGGCTGCTTGTTGCTGCCGATCGGCCCCAGATCCTGGAACAGGGTCTGCTTGAGCTTGGCGACGTCCGCCGCGTCCAGCGTCTCGGTGCGGATCTGGATGGTCGACGCGTCACCCGTGCCGACCTTCTGCGTCTCCGCGGCCGGGTGGCCGAGGGCCTTCTCGAACGAGACCTTGGCCTGGTCCTCGGTGATCACGCCGTGGATGCCGTTGGCCGGCATCTGCAGCTGCGTGCCGCCCTCGAACTCGATGCCGTAGTTGAAGCCGCGGAAGATCATCGACGCGAGGCACACCAGCACCAGCGCGGCGAAGAAGATGTACCAGCGCTTGCGCTTGCCGACGACGTCGAACGCGCCGCTGCCGACGTAGAGGCGGCGGAAGATGCTTTCCTTCTTGCCGGGTTTCGCCGCGACCTTCATGTCGCCGTCGGCGTCCCTGCCCAGTTCCTCGACGCCCACGTCAGGCCTCCTTCACGTTCGCGCGGCCGACCGAAGCCGACTTGCGCTGCGAACCCACTTGCTGCACGGCACCCAGGCCCAGGTACTTGGGATTGGACAGGAACTTCGACTTCGACGTGGACGCGATCGCGACCAGCGGGTGCGTCACCAGGTAGACGATCACCAGGTCGAGCACCGTGGACATGCCGAGGGTGAACGCGAAGCCCTGGACGTCGCCGACCGCGATGATGTACAGGATCGCCGCGGCCAGGAAGCTCACCGCGTCCGAAGCCAGAATCGTGCGCTGGGCGCGGGTCCAGCCACGCGGCACCGCGGACCGGAACGTCCGGCCCTCCCGGATCTCGTCTTTTATTCGTTCGAAGTAGATGACGAACGAGTCCGCCGTGATGCCGATGGCGATGATCAGGCCGGCGATGCCCGCCAGGTCCAGCGTGTAGCCGATCCAGCGCCCGAGCAGCACCAGCACCGCGAACACCAGCGAGAAGGACAGCGCCAGCGACAGGATGGTGAGCACGCCGAGCAGCCGGTAGTAGAACAGGCAGTAGATGAAGACCACCAGCAGGCCGATGCCGCCGGCGATCAGGCCGGCCTGCAGCGAGGCCAGGCCCAGCGTGGCCGACACCGTGGTCGCGTCCGAGGAAGCGAACGACAGCGGCAGCGAGCCGTACTTCAGGATGTCCGAGAGGTCCTTCGCCTCGGACTGGGTGAACTTGCCGGTGATCTGGGTGTTGCCGTCCAGGATCGCGACCTGGATGTTCGGCGCGGACACGACCTGCGTGTCGAGCACGAACGCGGCCTGCTGGTTGGTGTTCTTCGAGGTGAAGTCCGCCCAGATCTTGGTGCCCTCGCTCTTGAAGCTGAGGTTCACCACCCACTGGCCGCGCTGCTGGTCGTAGCCCGAGCTCGAGTCGGCGATCTCGGTACCCGGCAGGAACTCCGGCTCCAGCAGGTACTTGTACGTGTCGTGGTCACCGCAGGCGACCAGCGGCAGCTTGGGGTCGTCGTTGCCCTCGAGGGGGTCCTTGGCGTTCGGCGCGCAGGTGATCGCCGCCATCGCCTGGGCGACGAGCTCCTGGTTCGGGTTGCCGTCGGCGCCGATCATCTGCGGGTTCTGCCGGACGGCCTTCGCGGCCTGGATCTGCTTCGCGGTGTCGGCGTCGACCGAACCGTCCACCGGGGCCGGGGCCGGGGCCTGGCTCGACGCGGGCGGCGGCGTGCTGCTCGGCGGGGCCGGGGTGGTGCTCGGCGCCTGCGCGGGCGCGGCGGCGGGAGCACCGCCACCACCGGCGGCCGGGCTGGACGGCGGAGCGCTCGAGCTGGCGACCGGCGCGCCGGAGGACGCCGGGGGCTTGCTCGGGGTGCCCGACGTCGGGGCCTGCGTCCCGGTCGGAACGCCGGTCGGCGGCGTGGTCTGCGGGGGCACGACCGGCTGCGTCGCGTTGGCGACGACCTTCCGGAAGCCCAGCTTGGCCGTCTTGCCCAGGTTCTTCGCCTGGTCACCCTGCTCGCCGGGGACCGTGATCACGACGTTGTTGCCGTCGAGGAGGACCTCGGTGCCACCGACGCCGATCCCGTTGACACGGCGCTCGATGATCTGGCGCGCCTGGTTCAGGGACTCCCGGGTCGGCTGGCCACCGTCCGGGGTACGGGCGGTGAGCGTGACCCGGGTGCCGCCCTGCAGGTCGATGCCCAGCTTCGGGGTCGGCTTGTGGTTGCCGGTGAGGAACACCAGCGCGTACAGCACGATCACGATCAAGGCGAACAGGGCGAGATAGCGTCCCGGGCGGAGATGCCCGGCCGATGCTGCCACGGTGCTTCGGTCTCCTCGGACTGGGTGGGAACCCCGACGTTGCGGTGCCCGCCCGGAGGGTTTCCGGGCCGGGACTGTGTGCGATTCACTCCCGGGCACGGGTATGACGGCGGACACGCACGCAGCACCGAGACACTACTCGGTGCTGCGTGAGCCCGGCGTTGCGGCCATACCGACTTTCGTCGGAGGTTTCGCGCCCTGCCCAGGGGAGGCGCGGGGCCTTACTTCTTGCCGTGCTCCAGCGGGGGCGCGACCTGCGCGGTCGTGGCCGGCTCGTCGTCCTTGATGCCGGAGCTCGACTCGATGATCGACTCCTCGGCCGGGGCGTCCGACGACACCTCGCCGACCGAGTCCTCGTCGGTCTCGACGACCGGCTCGACCTTCTCGCGGACCGCGAGGCGCAGCCAGGTGGTGACGACGCCCGGGGCGATCTCGATGTCGATCGTGTTGTCGCCCGAGGTGTCGGCGACGGTGCCGTAAAGACCGGAAGTGGTCATCACGCGGTCACCGGGCGCCAGGCTGCTCTGCAGGTCCTGCTGCGCCGCCTGCTGCTTCTTCTGCTTGCGCGAGCTCATCACCAGCGGCACGGCGAGGACGAGCACGAGCAGCAGTGGCAGCAAAAGGTTTTGCATGATTCTCCGTTCGACGGACTCCGGGCCCAGCCGAAATGTCCGGTTTTTGGGTGGTGTGCTCCTGTCGAGTGTGCCAGGTACCGGCGCGGACGCCAGCACCCACCCGCCGGTACGGGCCGCTCAGTCCTGCTGGAACGGCGCCGATCCGCCCTGGTCGGGGCGCCCCGGGTGGTCGGCGGGCGGCACCAGACCGAGGTGTTCCCACGCGGTCGCGGTGGCGACCCGGCCGCGCGGGGTGCGGGCGAGCATACCGGCGCGCACGAGGTAGGGCTCACACACCTCTTCCACGGTGGTCGCCTCCTCCCCCACGGCGACGGCCAGGGTCGAGATACCGACCGGCCCGCCGCCGAACGACTTGGTCAGGGCGGTGAGCACGGCCCGGTCGAGCCGGTCGAGGCCCAGCTCGTCGACGTCGTAGACGGCCAGCGCGGCCCGGGCGATCGCCACGGTCACCTTGCCGTCCGCGCGGACCTCGGCGTAGTCGCGCACGCGCCGCAGCAGCCGGTTCGCGATCCGGGGTGTGCCCCGCGAGCGGCCGGCGATCTCGGCGCAGCCGTCGCGGTCGATCGGGATGTCGAGGATCGTCGCGGCCCGCCGGACGATCAGCTCCAGCTCGGTGTCGCTGTAGAACTCCATCTGGCCGGTGAAGCCGAACCGGTCGCGCAGCGGGCCGGTCAGCGAGCCGGACCGGGTGGTCGCCCCGACCAGCGTGAACGGCGCGATCTCCAGCGGGATGCTCGTGGCGCCCGGGCCCTTGCCGACCACGACGTCGACCCGGAAGTCCTCCATCGCCAGGTAGAGCATCTCCTCGGCGGGGCGGGCGATCCGGTGGATCTCGTCGATGAACAGGACGTCGCCGGGCGCAAGGTTGGACAGCATCGCGGCGAGGTCGCCGGCCCGTTCCAGGGCCGGCCCGGAAGTGATCCTGAGCGCCGCGCCCAGCTCGGCCGCGACGATCATCGCCATCGACGTCTTGCCCAGCCCGGGCGGGCCGGACAGCAGGACGTGGTCGGGCGGCACCCCGCGCCGCCGCGCGCTCTCCAGCACCAGCTCCAGCTGCTCGCGCACCCGCGGCTGGCCGACGAACTCGTCGAGCCGACGGGGCCGCAGCGTGCCCTCGACGTTCTCCTCGCCGGTCTGGGCCCACGCCGAGAGGGCGTCGTCCTCTTCCTCGGTCACGGCGTCATGGTCCATCAAGGCGCCCTACCGCTTCCGGCCGAGGGTGGTCAGCGAAGCGCGCAGCACGCTCGACGTCGTGTGGCCGTCACCGTCGGCGAGCACCTGGTCCACGGCCTGCTCGGCCTGCTTCGCCGGGAACCCGAGCCCGGCGAGCGCCTCGACGACCTCCGCGCGCAACGCGCCGGGGGCCGTGACCGCCGGCGCGTCCCCGGCGCCGAGCGCGGTGACCTTGTCCCGCAGCTCCAGGGTGAGCCGCTCGGCGCCCTTGCGGCCGATGCCGGGCACCGACGTGAGCACGGTGATGTTGCCTTCGACCAGCGCGCCGCGCAGCTTGTCGGGGTCGAGCACGGCGAGGGTGGCCAGCGCGAGCCGCGGCCCGATCCCGGACACCGTCTGCAGCAGCCCGAACAGCTCCCGCGCGTCGGCGTCGGCGAACCCGAACAGCGTCAGCGAGTCCTCGCGCACGATCAGGGCGGTGTGCAGCCGGGCCTCTTCGCCGCGGCGCAGGGTGGCCAGGGTCGCCGGGGTGGCCTGCACCGCGAAGCCGACCCCGCCGACCTCGACCACGACGTGGTCCAGGCCGACCGACAGGACTTCTCCGCGTACGGACGAGATCATCGTGCTGCTCCAGGCTTCTTCACGGCGGACTTCAACGGGGGCTTCCTGACAGTGGCTTGCTTGGCGGCCGCGGCCAGCCGCGCCTTGTGCGTGCGGGCCATCTCGGCCGCGCGGGCTTCGGCCTCGGCGAGCCGGGCCCGCATCGGCTCCCGCCAGAGGTGGCAGATGGCCAGCGCGAGCGCGTCCGCAGCGTCGGCGGGGTGCGGCGCGACCTCGAGGTTGAGCAACCGCATCACCATGGCGGTGACCTGGGCCTTGTCGGCCCGGCCGGACCCGCTGACGGCGGCCTTGACCTCGCTGGGGGTGTGGAACACGACCGGCAGGCCGCGGCGCGCGGCGGCCAGCGCGACGACGCCGCCGGCCTGCGCGGTACCCATCGCGGTCCGGACGTTGTGCTGCGCGAACACCCGCTCGACGGCGACCGCGGCCGGCTTGTACTTGTCCAGCCAGCGCTCGACCTCGTCGGAGATGCCGAGCAGGCGGTGCGCGAGATCGGCGTCGGGCGGCGTGCGCACGACGTCCACGGCCACGCACCGGACGACCCGGCCCTTGCCGCCGTCGACCACGCCCAGGCCGCACCTGGTCAATCCGGGGTCGACCCCGAGCACTCGCACGCTTGTCCTCCCGCCGCGAACATCAGTTCGAGCCTGAGGCTACTGGGCAGGCCTGCGGCAGGATGGCTGACATGCCGGAGCCGAAGGATTTCATCACCCACCTGGGACTTCAGCCGCTGCCCGTCGAAGGCGGGCGGTGGGCGCAGAGCTGGCGGTCCGACACCGGGTCCGCGATCTACTACCTGCTCGTCGCGCCCGAGTCCTCGGCACCGCACCGGCTGGACCGGGTGGAGGTGTACGCGCACCACGCGGGCGCGCCGGCCGCAATGCTGCTGCTCCACCCGGACGGCTCGGTCGAGCGGCCGGTGCTCGGCGCCGACGTCGCGGCCGGGGAACGGCCGCAGGTCGTGGTGCCCGCGGGGACCTGGCAGGCGACGGTCACGCGGGGCGCGTGGAGCCTGCTGGGCACGGTCGTGGTGCCGCCCTACACGGACGACTGCGTGGAGTTCGCCGCGGCGGCCGATCTCGCGGCGGAGTACCCGTCCGCGGCCGCCGACCTGCGGAAGTTCTGATTCAGGGGCCGTCGACGCCCGGGGTCCAGCTCTCCGGGTCGCCGCTCTCGGTGAGCACGAGCTGCCACTTCGCGAAGCCCTCGGGCGCGTCGGGGTGCCACGGGAACTTGCCCTCCGGTGTGGCGACGATCAGCTGCAGCGCCGGGAAGTCGCCGTCCGGGTAGATGAGGAACGCGGTGCCGAAGTACTCGGGGTAGTGCCCCTTGGCGACCCGCTCGAGGACCACCGGGACGCCGTCGAAGAAGTTGTCGTAGCGCTGGCCGACCTCGAAGATCTCGCCGTTGGCCGCGCGGTCGACGTACGCGTCGAGCAGGACCTGGCCCATCTGGTCGGGCAGCCCGACGACGACGGCCTCGGGCACGTTGTGCAGCGCCCACGCGCAGGCGGTGAAGCAGTAGCCGGCGCCCTCGTCGTCGCCGGCGACCGTGACGACGGCGTTCCCGCGTTCCTTGGCCTGCGTCTCGATCCATTCGACCAGGCGCTGTTCGTCCGCCGTCAGGTCGGCGGCGATTTCGGCGGAGGCGGCGTGCGTCGTCGAGGTCACGGCGCACATTCTGCCTGACGAGCCCGCCGCAGCCCAGTACCCGGGCGCCGAAAGTTGCCGATCGGGCCGGGATGCGTTGCGGGACAAGGGAAAAGAAATGCGCCGCGGGTGATGTCCGCGGCGCATCTCTTTTCGCGGTCGTTCGTCAGCCGACCTCGGCGAGCACTTCATCCGAAACGTCGAAGTTCGCGTAGACGTTCTGGACGTCGTCGCAATCCTCGAGCGCGTCGATCAGCTTGAAGACCTTCTTCGCGCCGTCCGCGTCCAGGGGGACACTGACCGTCGGGAGGAACGTCATTTCCGCCGACTCGTACTCGAACCCGGCCTCCTGCAGTGCCTTGCGCACCGGGACCAGGTCGCCGCCCTCGGAGACGATCTCGAAGCTCTCGTCGAGGTCGTTGACCTCCTCGGCGCCCGCGTCGAGGACCGCCATGAGGACGTCGTCCTCGGTGGCGTCCGCCTTCGGCATGATCACGACGCCCTTGCGGTTGAACATGTAGGCGACCGAGCCCGGGTCGGCGAGGGAGCCGCCGTTGCGCGTGAGCGCGGTGCGGACCTCCATCGCGGCACGGTTCTTGTTGTCGGTGAGGCACTCGATCAGCACCGCCACGCCGTTGGGGCCGTAACCCTCGTACGTGATGTTCTGCCAGTCGGCGCCGCCGGCCTCTTCACCACCACCGCGCTTGCGGGCGCGCTCGATGTTGTCCTGCGGAACCGAGTTCTTCTTCGCCTTCTGGATGGCGTCGTAGAGCGTGGGGTTGCCGTCCGGGTCGCCACCACCGGTGCCGGTCCGCGCGGCCACCTCGATGTTCTTGATCAACCGAGCGAAGAGCTTGCCGCGCTTCGCGTCGAGGTTGGCCTTCTTGTGTTTCGTGGTGGCCCACTTGGAGTGGCCGCTCATCTCTCCTCCATCTGTTCCGTACCCCGGCCGGGCACCGCGTCTCAGGCAGCCTGTCTCAAGCAGCCTGTCGCACGAGGTCGACGAACAACCGGTGCACCCGCACGTCGGGCGTCAGTTCCGGGTGGAACGCGGTCGCCAGCACCGCCCCTTGCCGGACCGCGACGATCCTAGCGGCCTCGTCGCCCAGGCCGGGGACGCCGCTGACCGTGGCCAGTACCTCGACGCCGTCACCGGCCTTCTCGACCCACGGCGCCCGGATGAACACCGCGTGCACGCCGCCACCGCCGACCCCGGCGAAGTCCAGGTCGGCCTCGAAGGAGTCGACCTGCCTGCCGAAGGCGTTGCGCCGGACGACCACGTCGAGCCCGCCGAGCTGCTGCTGGTCCGGCCGCCCGTCGAGGGTCTGGCGCGCCAGCAGGATCATCCCGGCGCACGAGCCGAACGCGGGCAGCCCGCCGGCGATCCGCGCGCGCAGCGGTTCCAGCAGCTCGAACGTCTCGAGCAACCGGGACATCGTGGTCGACTCGCCGCCGGGCAGCACCAGACCGTCCACTTCGGACAGCTCGGTGGCCCGCCGCACCGGCACCGCCCGCGCGCCCGCTTCTTCCAGCATCGCGACGTGCTCGCGCACGGCACCCTGCATGGCGAGCACACCGACGACCGGCTTGGACGACACCCAACCTCCCGAAGACCCTTCCCACCAGCCTAGACGCTGACCCGCGGCGGCGGAGCGTCAGGTCAGCGCGCGCCCCGGCCCCGGAGCGTAACCGGACAGGACGCGGGTCAGGGGACGCCGGCGAGGCGCAGCAGGGCGGCCGTCGCGGCGGCCGCGACGACGACCAGCACGAACGGGGCCTTGCGCCAGGCCAGGACTCCCCCGACCAGCACCCCGGCGGGCCGGGCGAAGCCGGCGAACGAGTGGCCTTCGGTCAGGGCGCTCACCGCGACCAGCGCCGCCAGCAGCACCACCGCGCCGAGCACCATGAGCCGTTCGGCGCGCGGCGACAGCTTCACCCGCTCGCGCAGCAGCGGGCCGGCGAGCCGGAAGGCGAAGGTGCCCACGGCCAGCACGATCGTGCCGATGAGCAGTTCGGCGCCGTCCATCAGCAGACCTCCTGCGGCTCGGCCCCGGGCTCGGACCCGGGCCGGGGTTCGCGCGCCGCGACCCCGGCGACGACGCCGGCCAGGGCGAGCAGCACCGGCAGGCCGGCGGGCAGGAACGGCGTCGCGACCAGGGCGACGACCACGCCCAGCAGCACCGGCAACCGGGCCGCGCGGTCGCGCAGGGACGGCAGGACCAGCGCCAGCAGGACCGCGGGGAACGCCGCGTCCAGCCCGAACGCGTCGGTGTCGCTGATCGCGGTGCCGGCGAACGCTCCGACGACGACGCCGAGGTTCCAGCAGGCGAACAGGCCGATCCCGCAGGCCCAGTAGGCCGCGCGACGCCGCTGCCGCTCCTCCTGGGCCAGCGCGAACGCCACCGACTCGTCGATCATCAGGTGGCTGCCGGCCAGCCGCGCGCCCCACCGTTTGCCCAGGACGTCGCCGAGCGCGAACCCGAACGGCAGGTGCCGCGCGTTGACGAGCAGCCCGGCCAGCACGGCGGCGAACGGATTGCCGCCGGAGGCCACGATCCCGATGAACATGAACTGGGACGCCCCCGCGAAGACCAGCAGGGACATCACCATCGGCGCCCAGATCGGGAAGCCGGAGCCCACCGCGATCGCGCCGTAGGACACCCCCACGAGACAATCGGCCAGGCAGACCAGACCGATGTCCCGGGCGAGAGCCCGATCGAGTGTTCGCCATATCGAACGCATGTGTTCTATGGTGAACACCGGGACCCGTGTTCGTCAAGGCGAACAGAAAGACCGATGGAGCGAACGGCATGGCGCAAGAAACCACGGGCGCGCCCCTGGAGATCATCGCGGCCTCGCTGCGCCGCGAACGGACCCGTGCGGGCCTGTCCCTGACCGAGGTGGCGCGGCGCGCCGGCCTGGCCAAGTCGACGCTCTCGCAGCTGGAGTCCGGCACGGGCAACCCGAGTGTCGAGACGCTGTGGGCGCTCGGCGTCGCGCTCGACGTGCCGTTCTCGCGGCTGGTGGAGCCGGACCGGCCGAAGGTCCGGGTGATCCGGGCCGGCAAGGGGCCCACGGTGTTCGCCGAACACGCCGACTACGCGTGCACGCTGCTGTCGGCGTGTCCCCCGTCGGCCCGGCGGGACGTGTACCTGATCCGCGCCGAGCCGGGCACGCCGCGGCGGTCCGACCCGCACATGACCGGCGTGATGGAGCACATCGTGCTGTGCGCGGGACGCGCCAGGGTGGGCGTCCTGGAGGCACCGGAGGAGCTGCTGCCCGGCGACTACATCTCCTACCCCGGCGACGTCCCGCACATCTTCGAAGCCCTCGAGCCGGGCACTTACGGCGTCGAGATCTCCGAGTACATCTAGGAGGTCACCAGCCGCGCTCGGCGAGGCGGTGGGGCTCCGGGATCTCCTCGACGTTGATGCCGACCATGGCCTCGCCCAGCCCGCGCGAGACCTTCGCCAGCACGTCCGGGTCGTCGTGGAACGTCGTGGCCTTGACGATCGCCTCGGCGCGCTGCGCCGGGTTGCCGGACTTGAAGATGCCCGAGCCGACGAACACGCCCTCGGCGCCCAGCTGCATCATCATCGCCGCGTCGGCCGGGGTGGCGATGCCGCCCGCGGTGAACAGCACCACCGGGAGCTTGCCGGCCTGCGCCACCTCGCGCACCAGCTCGTACGGCGCCTGCAGCTCCTTAGCCGCGACGAACAGCTCGTCCTCCGGCAGCGACGTCAGCTTGCGGATCTCGCCGCGGATCTTGCGCATGTGCGTGGTGGCGTTGGAGACGTCGCCGGTGCCGGCCTCACCCTTGGAGCGGATCATCGCCGCGCCCTCGGTGATCCGGCGCAGGGCCTCGCCCAGGTTGGTCGCGCCGCAGACGAAGGGGACGGTGAACGCCCACTTGTCGATGTGGTTGGCGTAGTCGGCCGGGGTCAGCACTTCGGACTCGTCCACGTAGTCGACACCCAGGGACTGCAGCACCTGCGCCTCGACGAAGTGGCCGATGCGGGCCTTCGCCATGACCGGGATCGAGACCGTCTCGATGATCGCGTCGATCAGGTCCGGGTCGCTCATCCGCGCGACGCCGCCCTGGGCGCGGATGTCGGCCGGTACGCGCTCGAGCGCCATCACCGCGACCGCGCCGGCGTCTTCGGCGATCTTCGCCTGCTCGGCGGTGACCACGTCCATGATCACGCCGCCCTTGAGCATCTCGGCCATGCCGCGCTTCACCTTGGCGGTGCCGGTGACCGACTGGACGGAGCCGTTCTGGGGAGTGGTCTGCTGCTCGGGCACGACGAGGCCTTTCGACACGAGATCGGGAGGGGTGACGAGTCCGAGCGTAGGTCGGCGGTGGACCCTTCAGGCAGGCCAGTACGCGGGTATCTCAGCAGTCCACTTCGCCGGCGCCCTCGACCAGGACTTCGGCGGCCCGGGTACGCGTGTAGAGCACGTGACGTCCGGCACGGTGCCCGCTGACCAGGCCCGCGGCCTTCAGGACGCCGAGGTGCTGCGACACCGCGCCGGCACTGAGACGGGTCCGGCGGGCCAGCTCCGAGGTGGACGCCGGCGCGGCCAGCTCGGCCAGCAGCATCGCCCGGCCGCGGCCCACCACGGCGGCCAGCGCGCCCGGCGCGGCCGCCGTGCCGGTCTCCCACAGCGTCGCGATCCCCCGCGGCGGGTACCGCAGCACGGGCTGCCGACGCGGGTCGGTCTTGGAGAACACCCGCGGCCAGACGAACGCCGAGGGCACCAGCACCAGGCCGCGCCCGTCGAGCGGGACGGCGGCGTGCAGGTGCCGGTGCGCCACCGTGAGCGTGCCGCCCTGCCAGCGGACCATCGGGGTGAGGTCGTTGAACAGCTCGGCGGCACCACCGCGGGCCAGCAGGCGCGACCGGTGCAGCACGTCGGCCTCGAGCAGGGCGCGGATCCGCGGCCACTCCGGCGCCAGCACGAGGTCCCAGTACCGCTCCATCAGCGTCGCGAGCCGGTCGAGGCCCGCTTCCGGATCGCGGTGGAAGCGGTTCAGCGCGAGCGACCGCGGCCCGGCCATCGCGTCCAGCTCCCGCCGGACGAGGCGGGCGGGCACGTCGCGGAGGTCGGCGAGCTCGTCGGCCAGCTCCGGCAACGGCGTCGAGGGGGTGCCCGCCAGGAAGCCCGGGAGGTGCCGGACGGGCACCAGCTCACGCAGGAGCGAGATGTCCAGCCCGGCCTCGTCGAGCGCCGCGGTGGCGCGCTTGACCCACGGCAGGTGCAGCGCGTGCTCCCCCGGCTGGTTCAGGACGCGGACGCTCGCCACGATCTCCCACCCGGGCGAGAACGCGAACCGGGTGTGCGCCAGGTCCTCTGTGGAGAATGCCAGGTCGAGCACGCTGCCTCCTGCCGCCGGAACGGTTCCAGGTTAGAGCGCTCCCTTGTGGACAGTCGAGTGGGGTGCCGAAAGTCCTTGGGGGAAAGCGAAAATTCCTCGCGGGTCGTACCTCCGGGCGACCGCGCGCAGCCTCGGCAGGTTCGGCCCGTAGTAGGCCAGCGGCCAGTCCGGCATCTCCGGGTCGAGGTAGTTCACGTACCCGGTGGTGCCGAACTCCGGCCCCAGCCCGTCCCGCACGGCGGCGAGCGAACGCCGGGCGCCGGCCTCGCCGCCCTCACCCGGTTCGGCGCTGTGCAGGAACTGGAGGCTCGCCACGGCGGTCCGGTGCGGGAAGGCCGTGTCCCGGACGCCGACGCGCGCGATGGCGCCGCCGCCGGCGTCGATGATGGTGTCGACGCCCGGGTCCCGGATCAGCAGGTCGACGACGGCGGCCGGGTCGGCGGCCGGCCGCGTGAGCATCCGCGACGTCCCGACGTAGGCCGCGCGGTTCACGACCGCGCCGGGCCGGGACTCCCGGTCGTCGAAGGAGCGCATCGCGGACAGGTGGTCCGTGGTCCGCCGCCGCTGCTCGGCCGGCGGCGTGCCGACCCGGCGGATCAGGTCGTCGAGCAGCTCGTTCATCCGGGCTTCGGGGCCGAGGAACGTGCCGCCGAGGTTGGCGTGGTCGTCGCCGAGGCCCATCCCGGACCACAGCTCGTCCGGCATCTCCGGCTGCCACTCCTGCCAGGCGGCGAACAGCGCGGTCTGCGTGCCCACCGGGAAGTGCAGGTCGAAGACGGCGACGTCGGCGATCGGCACGGTCCGGAACGTGAACCCGGTGACGATCCCGAAGTTGCCGCCGCCCCCGCCGCGCAGTGCCCAGAACAAGTCGGGCTCGGCGGTCGCCGAAACCGTGCGCGCCCGGCCGTCCGCCGTGACGATCCGCGCGGCCTCCAGGTGGTCGCAGGTCAGCCCGTACTTGCGGTCGAGCACCCCGACGCCGCCGCCGAGGGCGAGCCCGGCGATGCCGACTGTGTCGCAGCTGCCCGCGGGCAGCACGCGACCGGCCGCCGCGAGCGTGGTGGTGATCGGCCCCAGCCGCGCTCCGGCGCCGATCACCGCGCGGCCGCCGGGGCGGACGTCGACGCCGGAGAACCGGCTCAGGTCGACCACGATCCCGCCGTCCACTGTGGAATAGCCGGGATAGCTGTGCCCGCCGCTGCGCGCGGCGATCGGCAGATCGTGCCGCGCCGCGAAGGCCACGGCAGCCTGGACGTCCTCGATCCGCGCGGCCCCCACCACCGCCGCCGGGACGCGATGGTCGTACATCGTGAAATAGCCCTGCTTCGCCTCCGGATAGCCCGGATCGCCCGGCCGGAACAACGGTCCGGCCAGTTTCCGGCGGAGCCGCTCCCATTCGTCTCCCGGCAGCCCGCCGGCCAGTCCCGCCACCGGAACCGCCCCCGAAATCCGCAGGAAAGTGCGCCTGTTCACCGTCACCAAAACTCCCCCTCGCCCCGCTCCCCCGGGCATTCGGCTGGTCCCGGGACCCGCGCCTTGCCGTGACCAGGGTAACGGGTGTGTGATCGAGGACACATCTCACACACTCGCCGTTCGCCGAGGAGTCGTCATGGCCGACAGACAAGCCAAGAACGCCGACACCGGGGCCGCCGTCGCTGTGAACGACCCCGCCAAGGTCCGCAACGTGGTGCTCGTCGGCCCGTCGGGCTCGGGGAAGACGACCCTCACCGAGGCTCTGCTCGCCGCGTCCGGCACGGTGTCGCGCGCGGGCTCGGTGGTCGACGGGACGACAGTGTGCGACCACGACCCGGCGGCGGTCCGCCAGCAGCGCTCGGTCGGCCTTTCGGTGGCCCCCGTGCTGCACCAGGGCCACAAGATCAACCTGATCGACACCCCCGGGTACGCCGATTTCGTCGGGGAGCTGCGGGCCGGGCTGCGGGCGGCGGACGCGGCGCTGTTCGTCGTCTGCGCGGCCGAAGGGGTCGACGCGGCGACCGTCGCGGTGTGGGAGGAATGCGCCGCGGTCGGGATGCCGCGCGCGGTCGTCGTCTCCCGGCTCGACCACCACCGGGCCGACCCGATGGCCGAGATCGCCGCCTGCCAGGCCGCCTTCGGCGCCGGCGTCCTGCCGCTCTACCTGCCCGCGGGCGACGGCCTGGTCGGGCTCATCACCCAGCGCTACTTCGACTACTCCGGCGGGCACCCGCCCAAGATCGGCGAACCGGACCCGGCCGACCTCGAACGGCTGGCCGAGGCCCGCAACGAGCTCATCGAAGGGATCATCGCCGAGAGCGAAGACGAAACCCTGATGGAGCGCTACCTCGGCGGCGAGGAGATCGCCGAAGAGACGCTGATCGCCGACCTCGAGACCGCCGTCGCGCGCGGCACCTTCCACCCGGTCATCCCGGTCTGCTCGACGACCGGCACCGGCCTGTCCGAGGTGCTGGACGGGATCGTCCGGGCGTTCCCCTCCCCGCTCGAACACGCCCCGCCCGAGGTCACCACGCCCGACGGCGACCCGCACGCCGGGCTGACCGCCGATCCCGCGGGCCCCCTCGCCGCGGAGGTCGTGCGGACGGCCGTCGACTCCTACGTCGGCCGGGTTTCCCTCGTCCGGGTGTTCTCCGGGACGCTGCGGCCCGAACGGCCGGTGCACGTGTCCGGGCACGGCCTCGCCGAACGCGGGCACGAGGACCACGACGCCGACGAGCGCGTCGCGCACCTATACTCCCCGCTCGGCGCGAACCTGCGCGAGGTGCCCTACTGCGTCGCGGGCGACCTCTGCGCGCTGACGAAGGTCGGTTCGGCGGAGACCGGCGACACCGTCTCCTCCCCCGAAGAGCCGCTGCTGATGGAACCCTGGACGATGCCGGAGCCGTTGCTGCCGGTGGCCGTCGTCGCCAAGACCCGCAGTGACGAGGACACCTTGGCGCGCAACCTGTCCCGGCTCGTCGCCGGCGACCCGACGCTGCGGCTGGACCGCAACGCCGAGACCAACCAGCTGGTCCTGTGGTGCATGGGCGAGGCGCACTCGGACGTCGTGCTGTCCCGGCTGCGCGCGGGCGGTGCCGACGTCGACACCGAGCCGGTGAAGATCAGCCTGCGCTCGACGTTCGGCAAGCTCGCCAAAGGCCACGGCCGGCACGTGAAGCAATCCGGCGGCCACGGCCAGTTCGCCGTCTGCGACATCGAGGTCGAACCGCTGCCGCGCGGCGGCGGCTTCCAGTTCGTCGACAAGGTGGTCGGGGGCTCGGTGCCGCACCAGTTCATCCCGAGCGTCGAGAAGGGCGTGCGGGCCCAGCTGCAACGCGGGCTCGGCGACGGGCACCCGGTGGTCGACATCAAGGTGACGCTGGTCGACGGCAAGGCGCACAGCGTCGACTCGTCCGACGCGGCGTTCCAGACCGCCGGCGCGCTGGCGCTGCGGGAAGCCGCGTCGAACGGGCACATCACGATGCTCGAGCCCCTGGAAGAGGTGGCGATCCGGCTGCCGGACGAGCACCTCGGCACGGTCCTCGGCGACCTGTCCTCCCGCCGCGGCCGGGTACTGGGCACCGAAGCCGGTGACGGCGGCCGGACGGTGATCAAGGCCGAGGTCCCGGCGACCGAGCTGCTGCGCTACCTGATCGACCTGCGCTCGATGACCTCGGGCACGGCGACCTTCACCCGCCACCACGCCCGCTTCGAGCCGATGCCGGAAGGAATGGCGGTCCACTAGCCGGGTCTGCCGCGGCTGGTCGTGAGTGTTTAGGGCGGTTAGAACCGCCCTAAACACTCACGACGGGTCTGGGCCTTCAGAAGTCGAAGCCGCCCGGGCGGTTGTTGCGGTCGGCCAGCAGGCCGGCGAGCGTGGCGATCGCGATCTCCGGCGGCGTCCGCGAGCCGATGTTCAGACCGACCGGGCGGTGCACGCGGGCGATCTCGGCGTCCGGCACGCCGAGCGCGTGCAGCGCGGCCTGGTGCGGGCCGGGGTGGCGCGGGTTGCCGAGCACGCCGATCCAGCGCGGCTGGTGCTCGAGGGCGGCCTTCAGGACCTCGCCGAGCTCGGGCCGGTGGTGGTCGGTGACGACGACGTCGGCGGACCCGTCGAGCGGCGGCAGCGTCGTCGCGGCGTCGAAGCCGTCCGGGACGTCGGTCGCGCGCGCGGCGTCCGGTTCGAACAGCGCGACGTGGAACCGGAGGTCCCGCGCGAACTTCAGCAGGTACCGCGACACGGGCGAGGCGAAGACGGCGACCAGGGTCCGCACGCCGGAGTCCGGTTCGGCGGCGCCGTGGGCGACTTCGCAGGCCTCGGGTTCACTCATGCCGCCATTGTGCCCCCGCTCAGCGGACTTCCTCGCCCAGCGAGACGCGGAACTGGTACGTGTCCGTCTTGCCCTTGATCAGCACCAGGTACCCACCGGCCACGCGCAGCACCGTCCGGCCCTGCGGTGACCACGGACGCGCCGGCCGGTGCTGCTTCGCGAGCAGGTACGCCTCGTCCTCCGCGCTCTCGCGATCGGGGTAGCGCTCGGCTTCCGCGACCGACCAGCCCCGGGCGTCACCGGCGCCGCCCTGCTCTTCGATGACGACCCACCAAATCGAACTCATGACCTTCCGACGCGCCCGGGCGCGGGACGGTTTCAGATCTCTTCGCCCACGGTCAGCCGGAAGTGGAACGTCGAGGTCCGGCCGTCGACGATCACCAGGTAACCGCCCGCGACCCGCAGCACCTTCCGCGACTTCGGCGACCACGGGTAGACCGGCTCGTACTCACGGGCCAGCCGCAGCGCCTCGGCCTCGGCGGTCTCCTGGTCGTCGCACGGGAAGGTGTCCGAAAGGGACCAGCTCCGGCCGTCACCGGCGCCGCGCTGCTCCTCGACGACCACCCACCAGCTCACGGCGTCACACCTCCGGCTCGGCGAACTCGAAGTACTCCGGCAGCGGCGCGGTCCCGGCCAGCCGGAAGTAGCGGACCTTCCGGCGGCGCCGCAGCCGCAGGGTGTCGCGCACGGCGTCGTTGTGGACGCGCCGCGCGATGATCACCCGGTGCTCGGCGTCGGTCAGCTCCTCGGCCAGCTCGGGCAGCAGGCCCGCGCGGTCGACGCGGCTCAGCTCCCGGGTCAGCTCGTTCTCTTCGGTCTCGCGGTCGGGCCGCGGCGCCGCCTCGGCGCGTTCGGCCGACGTCCGCAGTTCGGTGTCGCCCAGCACCACGGCGACCGCCCGGGCCACCACCGCGCGACGGGCCAGTGCCGCGTCGAGGGCCGCCCAGCCCGCGTCCATCCGGACGTGCAGCCGGTCGAGCCGGTTCGCCGTCGCCACCAGGAACAGGCCGCCGAGCACCACGATCACCGCGAGCACCGGCAGCAGCCAGCCGAGCACGCTCACCGGGCGAACTCCCGCTCCGGCGCCGCCACGCGCCGCGGGTCGGCGGCGACGGCCGTCTCGTAGACCCGCAAGATCTGGGTGGCCACGACCGACCAGTCGAACATCGTGACGCGCTCCCCCGCCGCGGCGGCCAGCGACGCCCGGCGCGCCGGGTCGCCGAGCAGCTCGCGCAGCCCGTCGGCGAGCGCGCCCGGGTCGCCGGTCTCGACGAGCATCCCGGCCCGGCCGTCGTCGAGCACCCGGCGGAACGAGTCGAGGCCGCTCGCCAGCACCGGTGTCCCGGCGGCCATCGCCTCGGTGAGGATCATCCCGAAGCTCTCGCCGCCGGTGTTGGGCGCGCAGTAGACGTCGACGCTGCGCAGGGCCTGGGCCTTGACGTGGTCGTCGGCCTGGCCGAGCAGCTCCAGGTGCGGGGCCAGCTCGGGGCCGGCGTCGCGGCGCAGCTGGTCTTCGTCGCCGCGGCCGACGACGACCAGCCGCAGGTCCTCGAACTCCGGCAGGATCCGCCGCAACGCCTCCAGCAGCACCCCCATGCCCTTGCGGGGCTCGCCGAACCGGCCGACGAACCCGACCGTGCCGCCGGCCCGCGGGTAGCCCGGCAACGGTGTCGCGGAGGAGAAGAACTCGACGTCGACGCCGTTGGGGACCTCGACGGCGTCACCGCCCGCGTGCTCCACCTGGACCCGGCGGGCCAGCGCGGACACGGCGATCCGCGCGGTGATCTTCTCCAGCAGCGGCCGGAGCACGGGCTGGAACGCCGAGAGGGTGCGCGACCGGGTCGTCGCGGTGTGGAAGGTCGCGACGATCGGGCCGTCGGCGATGAGCAGCGCCAGCAGGGACAGGCTCGGCGCGGCGGGCTCGTGCAGGTGCAGGACGTCGAAGTCGCCTTCGCGGATCCAGCGCCGCACGCGGGCGTAGGAGACCGGGCCGAACTGCAGGCGGGCGACCGAGCCGTTGTAGCGGATCCCGAGCGCCTTGCCGGCCGGGTGCACGAACTCCGGCAGGTCCGCGTCGTCGTCGGCGGGCGCGAGCACGGACACCTGGTGCCCGCGCGAGATCAGCGCCTTCGTCAGGTCGATCACGTGCCCCTGGACGCCGCCGGGCACGTCGAAGGAGTACGGGCACACGATCCCGATCCGCATCGGTCGCGTGGACACGGCTCAGCTCGCTTCTTCGAGGCTGCCCGGCTCGGCGGCCTCCATGTCGGCGGGCCAGAACTTCTGCACCATGTGCCAGTCGGCGGGGTGCGCGGCGATGTCGCCGGCGAAGATGTCGGCCAGCGCCTGGGTCGCGGCCGGCACCTCGGCGCGCGCGGTGACGCGGATGCGCGGGTGCAGCCGGACCTGCCAGCCGTCCTCGGTGAACCAGCAGCCCGCCGGGATCAGCGCGGCGCCGGTCGTCGCGGCCAGCCGCGCCGGGCCGCCGGGCATCCGGGCCGGCTCGCCGAAGAACTTCACGGGGATGCCGTTGTCGGTCAGGTCGCGGTCGCCCACCAGGCAGACGGCCTTGTTCTCCCGCAGCCGCTTGAGCAGCACGCGCATCGCGGAGCTGTCGCCGGTCAGGGGGACGATCTCGAACCCGAGCGACTCGCGGTAGGAGGCGAACCGGCGGTAGAGCGACTCGGGCTTCAGGCGCTCGGCGACGGTCGTGAAGCCGCCGAGGTAGTCGGCCAGCCAGACGCCGGCGATGTCCCAGTTGCCGCTGTGCGGCAGCGCCATCACGGCGCCGTTGCCCTCGGCCAGGGCCGCGTCGAGGTTCTCGACGCCGGTGATCGAGGCCGCGACCTTGCCGCTGACCTCCTTCTGGTCCATCGACGGCAGCCGGAACGTCTCGTGCCAGTAGCGGGCGTACGAGCGCATCGCGCGGCGGGTCAGCTCGTCCAGCTCGGCCGGGTCGGCCTGCGGCACGACGCGGGCGAGGTTGGTGCGCAGCTGCCGCACGCCCCCACCGTCCTGCCGGACGGCGAGGTCCGCCCCCAGGGAGAACACGGTGCCGCCGAACCCGGCGGGCAGCCAGCCGGCCAGCCGCCACGCGGCGGCGTACCCGAACTCGCTGAGCCTGCCGGACACCTTGCTCATACCGGCTGCTCCCCGGCGGCCGCCTCGCGGGCCGCCTTCGCGACGGCGGCGAAGCGCTGCACCAGCGTGATGACCGAGAGCACGGCCAGCAGCCAGAGCGAGATGTCCACGGTCCACGGCACGCCGAGGCCGTGCAGCCCGGTGCCGACCAGCGCGATGATGAGCCGCTCGGCGCGTTCGACGAGGCCGCCGTCGACCGGCAGGCCGGACGCGTCGGCGCGGGCCTTGACGTAGGAGATGACCTGGGCGAGGACCAGGCACAGCAGGGCCGCGGCGGCGGCGGGGTGGTTGTCGTCGACCACGAAGCACCACCAGGCGATGGCGGCGAAGAGCGCGCCGTCCACCAGCCTGTCGCAGGTCGCGTCGAGCACCGCGCCGAACGGGGTGCCGTAGCCGCGGGCCCGGGCCATGGCGCCGTCGAGCAGGTCGAGCATGGCGAAGCCCCACACCGTGAAGGTGCCCCACAGCAGGAAGCCGTTGGGGAAGAAGACCAGGGCACAGGCGATGGCGCCGGCGGTGCCGAGCACGGTCATCGCGTTCGGGGTCAGCCCGGCGCGGACCAGCGCCTGGCCGATCGGATCGGTGACGCGGGAAACGGAGGCACGCGCGAAGATATTGAGCATCGGTTCGTCTGAGGCACCTGGCTACGAGGGTCGGGTGGGCGATGGCAGCCTATCGACCCGCCCCGGTGAACCCGACGCGCCGCCCCGCGTCAGCCCGATTTCGGCAGCCGGACGACCTCGCCCGGATACTCCGCGGCGTCTCGCTCGGCCTGCGCCGCGGCGCATTTCGGCGAGAGCCGGTCGCGGATCGCGGCGCTGATCTCACCCAGCGCGGTCACCTGCTCCGGCGTCAGCGGGTCGAACAGGCTCTCCCGGACCGCCTCGACGTGCCCGGGGGCCGCCGCTTCGAGGGCGTCGAAGCCTTCCTTCGTCAGGACGGCCCACGCGCCGCGCTTGTCGGTCGGGCAGGCTTCGCGGCGGACCCAGCCGTTGGCCTCCAGGCGCGCGACGGCGTGCGAGAGACGGCTGCGCGACGCCTGGCGCGCGTCGGCGAGCTCGCTCATCCGGAGACGCCGGCCGGGCGCTTCGGAAAGGGAGACGAGCACCTCGTAGTACGTGTGCGGCATGCCCGAGTCGTGCTGGAGCTGACCCTCGAGGTGCGCGCCGAGCATGCGGGTGGCCAGGTTGAATTCACGCCAGACGCGCTGCTCGTCGTCGCTGAGCCATCGAGTTTCGGACATACCCCCAGCATACCCCTGGTTGAACCCTCAATCAGGGGTTGCCGGTTACGGGTTCACCAGGCGTCGGCCAGCAGGTCCCGCGTCTCGCCCAGAAGCTGCGGGAGCACCTTCGTCTGGCCGATCACCGGCATGAAGTTCGCGTCGCCGCCCCAGCGCGGCACCAGGTGCTGGTGCAGGTGCGCGGCGATCCCGGCACCGGCGATGACGCCCTGGTTCAGGCCGATGTTGAACCCGTGCGCGCCCGACACCTCGCGGATCACCTTCATCGCGTGCTGGGTGAACTCCGCGACCTCGCGGGTCTCCTCCGGCGTCAGCTCGGTGTAGTCCGCGACGTGCCGGTACGGCACCACCATCAGGTGACCCGGGTTGTACGGGTACAGGTTCAGCACCGCGTAGACGACCTCGCCGCGGGCGACGATCAGGCCGGTCTTGTCGTCCATCGACGGGATCCGGCAGAACGGGCAGCCGGGTTCCTCGTCGCCGTCCGGGTTGTCGTGGCTCTTGATGTAGGCCATCCGGTGCGGGGTCCAGAGGCGGTGGAACGCGTCCTGGACCCCGACGCCCTGCTGTTCGACGACCTCGGGGCCGTCTTCGGGGACACCGCTCACCGAACGACCGTCTCCAGCGCTTCGGCCGACGGCGACGCGTTCTCGCGGCGCTCGATCCAGCCGGCGATGGCGGCGACGGCGTCGGCCACCGGCACCCCGTTGATCTGCCCGCCGTCGCGGAAGCGGAACGACACCGCGCCCGCCTCGACGTCCTTCGCGCCGGCCAGCAGCATGAAGGGCACCTTCTGCGTGGTGTGCGTGCGGATCTTCTTCTGCATCCGGTCGTCGCTCGCGTCGACCTCGGCGCGGATCCCCTGGGCGCGCAACGCCTTCTCGACGTCGTCCAGGAAGCCGACCTGGTCGGCGGTGATCGGGATGCCGACCACCTGCACCGGCGCCAGCCACGCCGGGAACGCGCCCGCGTAGTGCTCGGTGAGCACGCCGAAGAACCGCTCGATCGAGCCGAACAGCGCGCGGTGGATCATCACCGGCGTCTGGCGGGTGCCGTCCGATGCGGTGTACTCGAGCTCGAACCGCTTGTTCTGGTTGAAGTCCAGCTGGATGGTCGACATCTGCCAGGTGCGCCCGATGGCGTCCTTGGCCTGCACCGAGATCTTGGGGCCGTAGAAGGCCGCGCCGCCCGGGTCCGGGACCAGCTCGAGGCCGGAGTCGACAGCGGCCTGCCGCAGCGTCTCGGTGGCCTCCTCCCACTCCCAGTCCTCACCGATGAACTTCTCCGAGTCGCCGCGGGTGGACAGCTCGAGGTAGAAGTCGGAGAGGCCGTAGTCGGCCAGCAGGTCCAGCACGAACTTCAGCAGCGACCGGAGCTCGCCCGGCATCTGCTCCTTGGTGCAGTAGATGTGCGAGTCGTCCATCGTCAGGCCGCGCACGCGGGTCAGGCCGTGCACCACGCCCGACTTCTCGTAGCGGTAGACCGTGCCGAACTCGAACAGCCGCAGCGGCAGCTCGCGGTAGGACCGCCCGCGCGAGCGGAAGATCAGGTTGTGCATCGGGCAGTTCAT
Organism: Amycolatopsis sp. NBC_00355; assembly: GCF_036104975.1. Lineage (GTDB taxonomy): Bacteria > Actinomycetota > Actinomycetes > Mycobacteriales > Pseudonocardiaceae > Amycolatopsis. Next base: position 2,110,598 of record NZ_CP107982.1, read on the forward strand.
GGCCTTGAGGTAGTAGTTCTCCTCGTCGAACTGCACCGGCGGGAACATCGTGTCCGCGTAGTAGGGCAGGTGGCCGGAGGTGTGGAACAGCTCGCCCTTGCTGATGTGCGGGGTGTTCACGAACTCGTAGCCGGCCTCTTCGTGGCGGCGGCGCGAGTAGTTCTCCAGCTCCCGGCGGATGATGCCGCCCTTGGGGTGGAACACCGGCAGGCCGGAGCCGATCTCCTCGGGGAAGGAGAACAGGTCCAGCTCGGCGCCGAGCTTGCGGTGGTCGCGGCGCTCGGCCTCGGCGATGCGCTCCAGGTAGGCGTCCTGCGCCTCGGCCGACTCCCACGCCGTGCCGTAGATCCGCTGCAGCTGCGGGTTCTTCTCGCTGCCCCGCCAGTACGCGGCGGCGACGCGGGTCAGCTTGAACGCGGGGATGAACTTGGTGGTCGGCACGTGCGGACCACGGCAGAGGTCACTCCAGACACGTTCCTTGGTGCGCGGGTCGAGATTGTCGTAGATGGTGAGCTCGCCCTCGCCCACCTCCATCACCTCGGCGGTGTCCACTTCGGACTTGAGGTCGACCAGTTCGAGCTTGAACGGCTCGTCGGCCAGTTCCTTCTTCGCCTCGTCCACGGAGTCGAAAACGCGCCGCGAGAACTGCTGCGCGCCCTTCACGATCTGCTTCATCCGCTTTTCGAGCGCCTGCAGGTCTTCCGGGGTGAACGGGGTGTCGACGGCGAAGTCGTAGTAGAAACCGTCCTTCACCGGCGGGCCGATGCCCAGCTTGGCGGCCGGGAACTGCTGCTGCACGGCCTGGGCGAGCACGTGGGCCGCCGAATGGCGGATGACGCTGCGGCCGTCCTCGGTGTTCGCGGCGACCGGTTCGACCTCGGCGTCGGATTCCGGGGCCCACGCGAGGTCGCGCAGCTTGCCCTCGGCGTCGCGCACGACGACGACCGTGTCCGCGCCTTTGGTCGGCAGACCGGCTTCGCGGACCGCCGCGCCCGCCGTAGTGCCCGCCGGTACCACCACGCGGGAGGCGGCCACGGGGGAAACGGGGGACGGCTGCGACACGATCGGCTCCTCGAACTGGAGTGACAAAGATGACCCGGTAGATGCTAGTCGGCGGCCGGTTCGCGCCTCACGGGCGTCCACGAATGCCGGACGGGCCGCCTCCGCGCCGGAGACGGCCCGCCCGATCGGGGTAGTCAGTTCAGAGGGTCTCGACGACCTGGTCGAAGTCCAGCCGCGGCAGACGGTCGAACCACGGGTTCTCCCCCGGCTTGCCGACGTTGACCACGACCAGCGAACGCCACTGCTTGCCGTCGAAGAACTCCTGGTCGACACCGGCGGCGTCGAACCCGGTCATCGGGCCGGCGGCCAGCCCGGCGGCGCGGACGCCGATGATGAAGTAGCCGACCTGCAGCAGCGAGTTCAGCTTGGCGAACTCGACGCGGCCCTCTTCGTCCGAGAAGTTGTCCTTCGCCTGCGGGGCGTGCGGGAAGACCTGCGGGAGGTTCTCGTGGAAGTCGACGTCGGCGGCGAGCACGACGGTCAGCGGCGCGGCCTCGGTCTTGACCTGGTTGCCCGGGGACATGTGCGGGAGCAGGCGGGCCTTCGCCTCGGCGGTCCGGAGCACCAGCGCGCGCAGCGGCTGGGTGTTCATCGACGTCGGGGCCCACTTGACGAGGTCGTAGATCGCGCGGACCTGCTCCTCGGTCACCGGCTCGGAGCTGAAACTGTTGGCGGTGCGCGCGTCGCGGAACAGCAGGTTCTGGACGTCCGCGGGCAGCTGGAGGGCCTCGGTCTGCTCGGCAAAGGTGGTCATGGGGCGCGTTCCTTCCGTGGTTCGGTACCCCGTGCAACCTGATTGAGCGTTGAACTATTTCGCTCTCAACCACTTTGGCGCGTGAAGTGGATCACCCGGACCCGGGAACGAGCACGGCCGTCGATCCCCCGCGGCGGGGATCGACGGCCGTGGCGCGGAAAGCGCGGTGGAAAACCGGACGGGTCAGTAGGCGCCCTGACCGCCCATCACCGCGCGGAACGTCTTCCAGAGGATCACCAGGTCCAGCGCGAGGGACCAGTCCTCGACGTAGCGCAGGTCGAGCCGGATGCTCTCGGCCCAGGTGAGGTCGGAGCGCCCGCTCACCTGCCAGAGCCCGGTCAGGCCCGGCTTCACGAGCAGCCGGCGGCGCGCGTCCGGCGCGTACTGCGCAGTCTCCTCCGGCAGCGGCGGGCGAGGCCCGACGAGCGACATCTTCCCGGAGACGACGTTGAACAGCTGGGGCAGCTCGTCGAGCGAATACCGGCGCAGCAAACCACCCACCCGGGTGATACGCGGATCCCGCTTCATCTTGAACAACGGGCCCGCGCCCTCGTTCTCGGCCTGGAGGTTCTTGCGGATCTCGTCGGCGTTCGTCACCATCGTGCGGAACTTCAGCATGGTGAAAACGGCGCCGTCACGGCCGACGCGGTGCTGCCGGTAGATCACCGGGCCGCGGTCGTTCAGCTTGATCGCGACGGCGATCGCGAGCAGCAGCGGAGACATCATCGTGAGCAGGAACGCCGAGCCGGCGCGGTCCACGATCTCCTTCACCACGCGGCGCCCGCCGGTGAACATCGGCGCGGTGACCCGCAGCAGCGGCATCCCCAGCACCCCGGTGACGTTCAGCCGCGGTCCCGCGACCTCCATCAGCACGGGCGCGACGACCATCTCGGCGCCGGTGCCCTCCATGTCCCAGGCCAGGCGCTGCAGGCGCTTCGGGCTCCAGTACTGGTCCGCGGTGATCGCGACGACGCGGTAACCACCGCGGCGCACGTGCCGGGACAGTTCTTCCAGCCGCCCGACCACCGGGACGCCGTCGATCTCCCCGCTGTCGCGGTCGGCGCCGTGCCCGGTGAACGTGCAGGCCGCCTCGACGCGCCACCCGACGTGGACCTCGGACCGGGTGCGCGCGATGAGGTCCGCGACGGTCTCCGGGCTGCCCGCGGCCATCACCGGCAGCAGGCAGAGTCCCTTGGCGCGCTTGCGGTGCAGCACCTGGCGCAGCAGGTAGCGCTGCGGGAACGCGACGAGCGCGATCGCCGGGACGACGACGAACACCCAGACCTGGACCTCGAGCGCGCCGAACAACAGCCCGCCCAGCGCCACGAGGACGGCCGCCGTGATGAAGCCGCGCCCCAGGGTGCGGTACTCCTCCGCGCCCTCGCCGAGCACCCGCGGGCTCCACGCCCGGCTCACCGGCAGGGAGACGAAGACCGCGAGGATCGTGCCGAACGCGTGCATGTCGTGCGGAGCCACGCGATCGATGACGAACGCGCTGATCGCGATCACCAGCAGCGTCACGAAGACGTCACTGCCGATGACCCAGGCTCTGTATCTGGCCTCCCAGGCCGCCGGTAGCGCCTTGGGGGACGGGGTTCCGGCCGGTTCGGCGGCCGGGCGCTCGTCCCGCTTGGCGGGTCGCGGGATGGCTTGGAGGTCGATGTGCGGCGGTGGCTGGGCCACCGTGTACGAAGGCCGCACCGACTCTTCCATCAGACCTCCCGGAAACAGGAATCGGAGTTGTAACTGTGGGCACGCTGCGTCACCGAGAGTGATTTCGGAGAGTGATCGCAAACTCGGTTGTCGCGCGGGGCCCGCAGAAGCTTCACAAGGCAAGGTATCGGCGACTCTCTCAGCATCGTTACAAGGATTTCCAGCCACATGCTGTGCGTCTTCCCCGCCAGAAAATGGCCGCAAGATAACAAGATGATGACGATGGGTAATAGCTCGTATCCCATCGAAAACTACGCAATGTAGCCAAAAATCGCGATGCCCGCACCCGGGTGGACGCCACCCGTCCGAACGGCCGAACGGCCGCCGGAATCTACTGTGGACACTTCACCAGGCCGGCGGTCCACAATGGAGCGGACGGCGCCGCGACAGGGATCGGGCGGTACGCCGGGTGATCACGTGGTGACGTTCTCCGCCAAGTCGTCACACGTGCCGGTTTCCGTCACAGGATCACCCAGCGCGAGCGGACCACGGCCCGCCCGCGGCCAGGCCGGCGATCCATCGGACACGCGCCGTGACCACGCCGTCACGACCGGGCGGCCCAGCGCGGTCGCGCCGGCGGAGCGTGCCGAGGATCACACCGCCACCTCCCCGCCGTCACGGTTCGACACAAAGCCACCGACACGACAGATTCAGGAAGAAAATTCCACCGGGCTCGCGACGTGCGAGCCCGAAGCTCTGTTGACAGCCCATACGGCGGCCGCGGAGGGACAGTTCACTCCGGATCACACGACTACCCGCGCGGGGGAGGCAAAGCCTCGATCGGACCGGCCGGAAGCCCCGGAAAAGCGACTGCACGCTGGGGGTCCGGGGGCGCTCACGGCAGGACGCGGGAGCCCGGCCCCACCGGACACAACGAGAAGAGCCCTGTTTGCGCAGTCCGCAAACAGGGCTCTTCCACGATTCTCGGGTGGGCGATACTGGGATCGAACCAGTGACCTCTTCGGTGTGAACGAAGCGCTCTCCCCCTGAGCTAATCGCCCGCTCGGGGTGTTGCGGAAGACTCTACCGCACTACTTCAGAACGCCTGCAAACGGGTGGTCCTGCCCGACCACACTCCGCTTACCGGCGAGTACGGAGCGAACAATCCCGAGCTAGCCGGGGTCGTGGCGGCCGGGGGCCGCCCGACACGACGTTCGACATCCGTGCGACGGTGCTACCACGCGGCGATCAAACCGCGCAGTATGGACGGGTGGACCCTCCCGGGGCGCGTCCGTCGTGCTGCGCGCCGCGGGTGAACACGGACGACAGACAGGGGCCGGTGCGCCCGGACGGGTGATCTGCGGCTTACCCGCGACGGAATCGGCCTCCCGGTGCGTCCCAGTGGTGACGCCCTCGGCCAGGCCGGGCCGGGAAGGGAGACGAGGGGTAGGACGATGCGCAACGATCACGTGACGCTCCGCTCGACGGCGGTCTTCGACCTGCTGGCGCCGCGGACGCCCGCGGTTCCGGTGAAGGTGGAACTGCGCTACGACACACGCGACCCGTACGCGGTGGTCGCCGCCTTCCGCACCGGCCGCGCCGGCTGGGTCGAATGGGTCTACGCACGCGACCTCCTCGCGGACGGCCTGCTGGCCGACGCGGGCGACGGCGACGTCCGCATCCGCCCGTCGGTCGAGGACCCCGAATCGGTGCTGATCGAGCTGAACTCGCCGTCCGGGCACGCCATGTTCGAGGCGTCCGCCCAAGAGTTGGCCGACTTCCTCGACCGCACCTACGACGTAGTCCTGCCGGGCAACGAGCACCTGTGGGTCGACGTCGACGACGCGCTCACCCACCTCATCCCGCACGATCTGGCCTGATCACGGCGCCGCAACGGCCAAGTGACACCCCGGTGTCACGGCCGTTTCCGGGGTCCGATATGGTTTTTCCACACCACGGCGACGGGGTGAGGCACAGGGCCACGGCCCAGAGTCTCCCGAACCGGAGCTGGGGAGTGCGGATGTAGCGCAGCTGGTAGCGCATCACCTTGCCAAGGTGAGGGTCGCGGGTTCGAATCCCGTCATCCGCTCGGTAGGCTCTCGCAGCCTGGCACGGTGGAGTGGCCGAGAGGCGAGGCAACGGCCTGCAAAGCCGTGTACACGGGTTCGAATCCCGTCTCCACCTCGCGCGATTAGCTCAGCGGGAGAGCGCTTCCCTGACACGGAAGAGGTCACTGGTTCAATCCCAGTATCGCGCACCACCTGAAACAGCAGGTCAGAAGCCCTGTCCCTCCCCGGAGGGGCAGGGCTTCAGTCGTCAGATGGCGACGAAATGGCGATGGCACCCAGCGCCGGTACGGCCCGCCCGGACCGCAGGTGCGGGAACCAGGACACCAGCTTCGCCCGCTCCCCCGGATACAGCGACCGCAGCCAGCGCTCCTCCAGGACGTCCAGGATCTCGTTCACCATCGCCGGCGTCACGTGGTCGTAGACGCGGGTTATGCCCTTCATCTTCTGGCCCAGCCGCGCCTGTCTCGCGACCTCCGGGATCCCGTCCTCGGTCAGCGACGTCGCGTGCGTGTACCGCCCTTCGTGGAGGTCAGCAAGATCGGCGGTTGTCGCTCCCCCGCACCGGATTCGACCAGTTCGGCCGCCAGAACCGGATGCGGGAGTTCGACCGCCGCCAGGGATGTCCCTCCGGTGTGGACAGCGCGGACGGATCGCGGGGGCTGTCCATCAGCTTCTCGTAGAGCACCGCGATCCCGGGCGGCAACGTCACGAACCGAGTCCCCGCAGGGGTTTTCGTCCGGCCCTTCTTGGCCGGGAGTTCCCACGCCTCGTCGGCGGACGTCGACGGCCATCCGAGTGGTGATCATCACTCTTCCGGCCTCCTTTGTGGACCTTCCCGCCGTTCTCCTTCAGTGGACAGCGGATCTCGATCCCACGATGCAAGCCCTCGGCCGCCTGGCGGGGCCGCGAGCACGCACTGGCCCGGTCACCACTCGACGGGCAGGCTGTAGAGGCCGAACGCGAAGCCGTCGTGCTTGAACGGCAGGTCGGCCACCTCCGCTGCCAGCCGCAGGTCCGGCAGCCGTTCGAACAGCGTCCGGTAGACGATCTGCAGCTCGATGCGGGTGAGGTTCTGGCCGATGCACTGGTGCGGGCCGAAGCCGAACGCCACGTGGTGGCGGCTGCGGCGGGTGATGTCGAGCCGGTCGGGGTCGGGGAAGGCGCGCTCGTCGCGGTTCGCGGACGCGCACAGCGCGAAGACTCCTTCGCCCGCCCGGATGAGCCGGCCGCCCACCTCGACGTCTTCCAGCGCCAGCCGCGCGGTGATGAAGTCGACCGGGGTGTGGAAGCGCAGCAGCTCCTCGACCGCGCCCGGCAGCAGTTCCGGGTGCGCCGCCAGTCGCGCGCGCAGGTCCGGTTCGGTGAGCAGCGTGAACACGCCGAGGGAGATCATGTTGGCGGTGGTGTCGTGCCCGGCGGTCAGCAGCACCCGCACCGAGCTGACGAGCTGGTCGCGGTGCAGCTGCCCGGTGCGGTGGTAGCCGGTGATCAGCCGGCCGATCAGGTCGTCGGACGGGTGCGCGATCTTCTCGGTGACGAGGTCGTCGAGGTAGGCCATGAGGTCGTCCATCGCTTGCCGCCGCTGCTCGACGGTGGACGTGCGCAGGGTCCACTGCTCGGTGCGTTCCTGGAAGAGCAGCCGGTCTTCGCGCGGCACGCCGAGCAGCTCGCAGAACACCGCCGACTGCAGGGGTTCCGACAGCGCCGCCACCAGGTCCGCGCGGTCGCCGCCGTCGATCACGGCGTCGAGCAGCTCGTCGACGAACCGCTGGATCGTCGGGCGCAGCTCCTCCAGCCGCCTGACACCGAACTCCGCGTGCAGCATCCGGCGCAGCCGGGTGTGCTCCGGGGCGTCGGTCCGCATGAACGGGCGGGTGCGGGTGGTCAGCGGCACACCGCCGCCGTTCACCAGCCGCCCCAGCGGGAAGCCCGGGCGCATCGCGTCCGCGCTGAACCTCGGGTCCGACAGCACGAAACGCACCTCGGCGTGGCGGGTGACGACCCACGCCTCGCCGCCGTCGGGCAGCGTCACGGGCACCACCGCGCCCTGCTCCCGCAGCGGCCCGTACCCCTCGGGCGGGGCGTGCGGGCAGGTCCGCGGCATGGGGAACGCCGGTGCGGTTCGCGTTTCGGTCGTCATCACATCACCTTCGGAGGCTCGTCGTGGGTGGTGGCCCGGCGGCGCAGGCGCAGGCCGCGGCGCAGGAGGCCGATCATCGCCCGCTGCGGGCCGCGGCCGCCCTGCAGCCGCAGCAGCGATTCGACGACCCACAGGCGGTTCTCGGCCACGTGCCGAGGTGAGCCGTGCTCGTCGTCGAACTCGTTGTCGTGCAGGTCGCGCACGTGCTCGCGCAGCAGGGCGACGTCGCCGGGCGGGATGATCTCGTCACGGGTGGCGACGGTGCAGCAGATCGGGATGTCCAGGGCCGCAAGGGTTTCCGGGTCGAGGGCCCAGTCGCGGGCGAAGAGGGCCGGCAGGCCGGCGGCGGGGGTGCCGGTGAGGTGGGCCAGCGTGTCGACGGTGATCCGCGGCAGCGCGCCGAACCACACCGGGTCGGTGAAGAACTCGCGGACCGGGGCGCCGGCGGTGACGGCCCCGCGCAGCCGCGGGTCGTCGGCGGCGGCGCGAAGCGCGAGGTGGCCGCTGAAGCTCACCGCGACCACGTAGGTCCGGGCGACGTCGGCGCGGTCGGCCACGGCGTCGAGCACGGCCGGCAGCATCCGCCAGCTGCCGGCGTCGTAGCGCAGGGTGTTCTCCCCCACTCCCGGCATCTCGGTGACGAGCATGGTCAGCCCGAGCCGCCGCGCCAGCCGCAGGTTCGGCGCCCACTGTTCCTTGGTGCTGATCGTGCCGCCGACGAACAGGACCAGCGGCTTGCGGTCGGTGGTGGACAGGCCGCTCGCCCAGCAGCGGACGCGGCCGCCGGGCAGGTCGACGTCGACGCGTTCGATGCCGGCCCGGTCCCGCCGCCAGCGGTCGAAGGTGCCGACGCTGCGGTCGAGGGCGTCGCGTCGCGCCGGGCCGTCGACGAACGGGAACCGGGCCATGCTGTAGCAGCGCAGGGCGTCGAGCAGCGCGCCGTCGCGTTCGAGGCGTTCGCCGGTGGCGGCCCATTCGCGGGTCCAGGAGCCCGCGGCGCCGTCCTCGTCGTGGTGGATGCGGCCCAGGACCTCGCGGTAGCGCGCCGCCGGGATGCCCTGCGCCTCCGCGTGCGCGACCACGTACTTCTTCAGCTCGCCGACGTCGTTCACGGCTTCCCCACGGTGGCCGGGACCCGCGCGAACGACTCCAGGCCGTCCTTGATCTCGGTCAGGACGTCCGCCGCTTCGGCGCCGTCGATGACGCGGTGGTCGAAGGCGAGGCTCAGCCGCATCAGCGGGGCGGTGGTGATCCGGCCGTCGCGGACCACCGGCCGTTCGAGGACGCGTCCGACGCCGAGGGTGATCGTCGTGCCGCCGACGGAGTGGAACGCGTCGACGGCACGGTGCCCGAGCGAGGTGACGGCGAACGTGCCCATCCGCCCGGCGCGGCCCGCCAGCGGCCGGACGGTGCGGCGGAACCCACACCGCCCGAGCCACAGCGGCAGCTTGTGCAGCGTGCGCAGGGCCGCGAACTCCGGCATCTCGTCGGGGTTCCCGTCGCGGTAGTGCTCGACCTGCGACTGGATGCCGGGCAGCTCGGTGCGATCGAGGTCGCGCAGCACGGCCGAAAGCACCACGCGGCGGCCGCCGACGGTCTTGTCGAAGGTCAGCTTGCCATGCACCGACGGGCATTCGGCGACCCGGGGCCGGCGCCGGCCGCCGAGGGCCGCGTTGGCCTCCGGGTGCCGGGCCAGCGTGCGGGCGGCCGTGTGGAGGACGTAGCTGACGGTCGAGGTCCGCCCGGCGGCGGCCCGGTGCTCGCGGACCCGCGTCATGTCCACTTCGGTGTCGAGGAACACCGGGGCGAACCCGCGGATCTCCTCGAGGAAGTAGAGCGTGTGGCGCCGCTGCCGGCTCAGGGGTTTCCCGCTCACGCCGTCGTACTCACCTTTCGGGTCGGGGGAACCGGGTCAGCCGCACATCGTCATCTTGATCCCGAGGCGCGTGGTGGGGCTCGGCGGGTCGAGCAGCTTCCACTCGCCGACACCGGCCTTGCCGGCGTACTTGCCGCTGGTGCCGCGGACGAAGATGCGGTAGGGCTTGCCGGCGAGCAGCCCTTCCCGCTCGGTGGACGCGAACACGGTGAACGTGCCGTCGGCGAGCTGGCCCGTGTGGTAGTAGTCGACGGCCAGGTTGCCGTTGGCCGGGTTGATGTGCGTGGCGACGCCGTACCCGACGGCTTCGCCGATGACCTTGTCGCCGGCGTCGAACATGTTCTCGTGGTAGCTGATCGCGTCGCCGACCTTGGCCAGCGGGTTGTTCGGCGTGCGCGCGCCGACGGCGAAGAAGTCGTGCGGACGCTCCCAGATGTTGTCGATGGTCACACAGCTCGGGTGGCCCTTGCCGTGCTGCGGCGCGGCGGCGCCGGTGGCCGCCGAGGCGGCGGCGCCGGTGAGCCCGGCCCCGAGGCACCCGGCGAGCGCCAGGGCGAACACTGCTGTTTTTGCCGACACGCGCGACATTGCGGTCCTTTCGACGAACGACGGTCTGTTCGCTTGCCATGCTCGGCGGAGCGGCTAAAGCGGCGCCAAAGGTTCAGTCCCGGCTGGCGGCCGGGTCGCGGCCGAGGACCTGGTCGATGAAGTCGAACATCTCCGACGGCGACGACGACCGGATCCGGCTCGCCAGTTCCGCGCCGGGCTCGTCCCCGGCGCCGCCGTCGAGCAGCTTTCGCAGGCGGGTGGCGACGGTGAGCCGGGCGCCGCTGCCGGCGGGCAGCCGCGCGAACGCGGTTTCCAGCCGGTCCAGCTCGGTGAGCGCCACCCGGGCCGGATCGGCCGCCTCGGGTGCGAGCTCGGCGAGCAGGTGGTCGGCCACCGCGGCCGGTGTCGGGTGGTCGAACACCGTCGTGGCGGGCAGCCGGAGCCCGGAGGCGGCGTTGAGCCGGTTGCGGAACTCGACGGCGGTGAGGGAGTCGAAGCCCAGGTCCTTGAACGGCTGCCGCGGCTCGACGCTGCCGGCGCCGCCGTGGCCCAGCACGGTGGCCACCAGCTCCCGCACCAGCTCCAGCACGGTCTCGCGCTGCTGGTCCGGGTCCAGGCCGCGCAGCCGGTCCGCGAGCGGGGGGCCGCCGGGCGCGCCGGTGGCGGCGGCCCGCCGGCCCGGGGTGCGGACCAGGGCGCGCAGCACTGGCGGGACGTCGGCGAACGTGGCCAGCTCACGCAGCCGGGCGAGGTCGAACCGGACCGGCAGGACCACGGGGTCGCCGAGGCCGAGGGCCGCGTCGAACAGGGCGACGCCCTGCTCGGCGGTGAGGGCGGCGATGCCGGAGCGGCCGACCCGGGCCAGGTCGCCGTCGTCGAGGTGCCCGGTCATGCCGCTGGCGTCGGCCCAGAAGCCCCACGGCAGCGACGTGGCCGGCAGGCCCAGGCCGGCGCGGTGCTGGGCGAGCGCGTCGAGGAAGGTGTTGGCCGCCGCGTAGTTGCCCTGCCCGGGGCTGCCGAGGACGCCGGCGACCGAGGAGTACAGCACGAACGCCGCCAGGCCGGCGTCGCGCGTCAGCTCGTGCAGGTGCCAGGCGGCGTCGACCTTCGGCCGCAGCACCTTCGCCAGCGCCTCCGGGGTGAGCGAGGTGAGCACGCCGTCGTCGAGCACGCCGGCGGTGTGGACCACGGCGGTGAGCGGGTGCTCGGCGGGGACCGAGGCCAGCAGCGCCGCCAGCGCCGGGCGGTCGGCGACGTCGCAGGCCACCACCCGGACGTCCACATCGGACAGTTCGGCGCGCAGCCCGGCGGCCCCCGGGCTGTCGATGCCGCGGCGGGCGGCCAGCAGCAGGTGCCGGACGCCGTGTTCGGCGACGAGGTGCCGGGCGAGGAAGCCGCCGAGCTTGCCGGTGCCGGTGAGCAGCACGGTGCCGTCCGGGTCGAACCGCGGCGGCACCGGCGCGGTCGCGGCCGGCGCGCGGTTCAGCCGCGGCACGTGCACCGCGTCCCGCCGCAGGGCCAGCTGCGGTTCTCCGGCGAGCGCCGCGGCGAGCCCGGGTCCGGACACCGGGTGCTCGTCGAGGTCGAGCAGCGCGAACCGGCCGGGGTGCTCGGTCTGCGCACTGCGCACCAGGCCCCACGCGGCGGCGCCGGCGAGGTCGGCGGGCCCGGTCTCCGGCGCCACGGCGACGGCGCCGCGGGTCACCACGACCAGCCGCGCGTCCGCGAGCCGCTCCTCGGCGAGCCAGGACCGCAGCAGCTCCAGCAGCGCCGCGGTGGTCCGGTGCACCCGCTCCGGCACGTCGGCGCCGTCCGGGCGGGGGCAGGCCGCGAACACCGTTTCCGGCGCCGCGTCCGCGACGGCGGCGAGGTCCGGAAGCTCCGGTACGTCCAGGCCGGCGGGGGCGGTGCCCAGGGCGGCCCAGCGCCGCGGCGCCGTTCCCGGCTCCGGCTGGATCACCGGCCAGTCGAGCCGGTGCAGGGAGTCGCGCCGCGGCCCGGCCAGCCGGCCGGGCACCAGGGCTCGCAGCAGCAGCGTCTCGACGGTGATCACCGGGGTGCCCGTCTCGTCCACGGCGGACAGGGAGACGGTGTCTTCGCCGGCCGGGGCCAGCCGGACCGTCAAGGCGGTGGCGCCGGTGGCGTGCAGGCCGACGCCGCCGAAGCTGAACGGCAGGAAGACCTGCTCGGCGGTGCCGCGGAGGCCGGTGCCGCGGAGGCCGAGCGCGTGCTGGGCCGCGTCGAGCAGCGCCGGGTGGATGCCGAAGCCGGCGACGTCGGTGCCGTCGGGCAGCCGGACCTCGGCGTAGATCTCCTCGCCGTGGCGCCAGGCCGCGGTGAGGCCCTGGAACGCCGGGCCGTAGGAGTAGCCGAGGTCGGCGACGCGGTCGTAGAACCGGCCGACGTCGACGCGCTCGGCGCCGGGCGGCGGCCAGCTCGCCGGGGCGTCCGGCGCGGGGGTGTCGGCGGTGACGAACCCGCCGGCGTGGCGGGTCCAGCCGGTCTCGGTGCCGTCCGGCCGGGCGTGGACGGCGACCGGCCGGTGCCCGTCGGCGCCGGCCGCGCCGACGGTGACCTGCACGGCGACGACCTCGTCGGCGGCCCAGGTGAGCGGGGTTTCGATGGTCAGCTCGGCGATGCGCCCGCATCCGGCACGGTCGCCCGCGGTCATCGCCAGTTCGGCGAACCCGGTGCCGGGCAGCAGCACGGTGCCCTCGACGGCGTGGTCGGCGAGCCAGGGGTGGGTGCCGAGGGACAGCCGCCCGGTGAGGACGACCCCGCCATCGCCGCCGTCGCCGGCCACGTCGACCGCGGCCGGCAGCAGCGGGTGGCCGGTGGGGACCTGGCCGAACCCGGCCGGGCCGCCCGTCCCGTCGGGGGCGGGCATCCAGTAGCGCTGCCGCTGGAAGGGATAGGTGGGCAGGTCGACGTGCCGCCCGCCGTCGAGGACGTCCTCCCAGCGCACCGGCGCGCCGTGGACGTACGCCTCCGCGGCGGAGGTCAGCAGGCGTTGCCAGGAACCGTCGTCACGGCGGAGAGTGCCGATGGCGGTGCCCTGTTCGATGCTCATGGTGAGTACCGGGTGGGCGCTCACTTCGATGAACAGCGAATGTCCGTCCTCGGCGAGCCTCTCGGCGATCTGTCCGAAAAGGACAGTCTGGCGGAGGTTGCGGAACCAGTACCCCGCGTCGAGTGCGACGGTGTCGATCGGCGCACCCTCCACTGTGGAATAGAACGCGATCTCCGAAGTCTTCGGTTCGATTCCTGCGAGAAGCCCGAAAAGTTCATGGTGGAGGCTGTCGATGTGCGCCGAATGTGAGGCGTAGTCGACCGGGACCATCCGCGCCCGGATCCCGTTGGTTTCGGAGGCGTCGACCAGCTTCTGCAAGGCGTCGCGATCACCGGAGATCACGGTGGCGGTGGGGCCGTTGATCGCGGCGATCTCGACGCCCTCAGGCAGCGTGAGGCTGTCGGCGGGTGCGGCGATGGACGCCATCCCACCGTTGCCACCCATGGCCCGGATTGCCTTGCTCCTCAGCGCGACGACTTTCGCCGAGTCCTCCAGGGTGAGGGCTCCGGCGATGTAGGCGGCGGCGATCTCACCCTGGGAGTGCCCGACTACGGCGTCTGGGGTGACGCCGAGGGACTGCCAGAGGGTCGCCAGGCTGATCATGACGGCCCACAACGCGGGCTGGACCACGTCGACCCGGTCGAACCCAGGCGCACCTTCGACACCGCGTAGGACGTCGGTCAACGACCAGTCGATGTAGGGCGTGAGAGCGTCCGCGCAGGCCTGGATCTGGTCGGCGAACACCGGGCTGGTGTCCATCAGTTCGGCGGCCATTCCGGCCCATTGGGAACCCTGCCCGGGGAACACGAACACCGTCTTACCCGGGATCACGCTGCCCTGTACCAGTTGTGGTGCGGGCATGCCGGTGGCGAGGGCGGACAGCCCGTCGCGGAGTTCGTCGGCGTCGCGGCCGAGCACCACCGCCCGCTGCTCGAAGCGGGCGCGGGTGGCGACCAGCGACCAGCCGGTGTCCCGGGCGTCGGCGTCGGCCGGGACGGCGTCGAGCAGCCGCCGGGCCTGGGCGGGCAGGGCTTCGGCGGTCTTGGCCGACAGCGCCCACGCCACCACGGCCACCGGCGGGGACGGCTCGGGTTCCGGTGCGGCCGGTGGCTGCTCGAGGATCACGTGGGCGTTGGTGCCGCTGACCCCGAACGAGGAGACGCCGGCCCGGCGCGGCTGCCCGTCCGGCACGGTCCACGCCCGGGCTTCGGTCAGCAGGGACACCGCGCCCGTGCTCCAGTCCACGTGCGTCGAGGGCTCGTCCACGTGCAGGGTCTTCGGCAGCGTCGCGTGCCGCATCGCCTCGATCACCTTGATCACCCCGGCGACGCCGGCGGCGAGCCCGGTGTGGCCGATGTTGGACTTGATCGAGCCGAGCCACAGGGGCTCCTCGCGGTTCTGCCCGTACGTCGCCAGCAGCGCCTGCGCCTCGATCGGGTCGCCGAGGGTGGTGCCGGTGCCGTGCCCCTCGACGGTGTGGACGTCCGCGGGTGAGAGCCGGGCGTCGGCCAGCGCCTGGCGGATCACCTGCTCCTGCGACGGGCCGTTCGGCGCGGTCAGCCCGTTCGACGCCCCGTCCTGGTTGACCGCGGTACCGCGGACCACGGCCAGCACCCGGTGCCCGCGGCGGCGCGCCTCCGAAAGCCGTTCCAGCAGCAGCACGCCGACGCCTTCGGTGAAGCCGGTGCCGTCGGCGGCCGCGGCGAACGCGCGGCAGCGGCCGTCCGCGGACAGCCCGCGCTGGCGGCTGAATTCGACGAACAGGCTCGGGCTCGACAGCACGGTCACGCCGCCGGCCAGGGCCATGGCGCACTCGCCGCGCCGCAGCGCCTGCACCGCCAGGTGCAGCGCGACCAGCGACGACGAGCACGCGGTGTCCACGGTGACCGCGGGCCCCTCCAGGCCGAAGGTGTAGGCCAGCCGGCCGGAGGCGACGCTGCCGGCGGTGCCGGTCAGCAGGTAGCCCTCCAGTTCCTCCGGCGTCGCGTGCAGGCGCGAGGCGTAGTCGCCCGGGTTGACCCCGACGTAGACGCCGGTGGAGGAGCCGCGCAGGGTCGCGGGCACGATCCCGGCGCGTTCGAACACCTCCCACGCGGTCTCCAGCAGCAACCGCTGTTGCGGGTCCATCGCCACCGCCTCGCGCGGGGAGATCCCGAAGAACGCGGCGTCGAACTCGTCGGCGTCGTGCAGGAACCCGCCTTCCCGGACGTAGTACCGGCCGGGCCGGTCCGGGTCGGGGTCGTACAGCCCGGCGAGGTCCCAGCCCCGATTACCGGGCAGCGCGGAGATCGCGTCGGCGCCGTCGGCGACCAGGCGCCACAGCGCGTCCGGGGAGTCCGCGCCGCCGGGGTACCGGCAGGCCGTGCCCACGACGGCGATCGGCTCGTGGTCGCGTTCCTCGGCTTCGCGCAGCCGCCGGTTGGCGTGGCGCAGGTCGGTCGTGGCCCGCTTCAGGTATTCGCGGAGCTTGTCGTCGTTCGGCATGGTTGTGCTGCCCACCCCTTCACCGGCGGCTGTCAGGAGATCCCGAATTCGTTGTCCAGCGCCTCGAAGAGGTCTTCGTCGCTGGCCGCGTCGAGGTCGTCGTCGGCCTCGGCGGTGTCGTCCGCCGCGCGGATGTCGTCCCACTTCCACAGCAGCGTGCGCAGCCTGCTGGTGATCTCCGTGCGTGCCCGGATGTCGTCCGGGACGGCGGTCAGCCCGGCCTCGATGCCGTCCAGTTCCGCCATCAGCCGCAGCACCGGGTCGGGGTTGGCCCGGCCCGGATCGAGCTGCGCCAGCAGGAAGCGGGTGAGCGCGGCCGGCGTCGGGTGGTCGAAGACCACGGTCGCCGGCAACGGCATCCCGGTCGCGGCGGTGAGCCGGTTGCGCAGCTCGACGGCGGTCATCGAGTCGAACCCGATCTCCTTGAACGCGCTGTCGCCGCCGACCGTGCCGCGGTCGTGGCCGAGCACCGCGGCGACCAGGTCCCCCACCAGCTCCAGCACGGTTTCCCCGCGCCGGGGCTCGGGCAGGCCCAGCAGCCGCTCGGCCCAGGACTGGCCGCCGCGCGCGACGGCTTCGCGCCGCCGCGGCCGGACGGCACCGGCGGCCGGCGTCCCGGTGGGCCGGGCCACGGGCACGGCGGCGGTCCGCAGCGCCTCGACGGTGAGCACGGGCGCTCCCGACTCGTCCGCCGCCACCAGCGATCCGTCCACAGTGGACCACCGGACGCGGAGGCTCGTGGCGCCCGTGGCGTGCAGGGTGATGCCCCGCCAGACCAGCGGTAGCCGGACCTCCCCGCCGGTCTCGTCCAGGTGCCGGCCGTGGGTGGCGGCGTCGAGCAGCGCGGGGTGGACGCCGTAGCCGCCGGTGTCGGTACCGGGCGGCAGCTCGACCTCCGCGTAGAGGTGCTCGCCGTCGCGCCAGGCGGCGACGAGCCCCTGGAAGAGCGGGCCGTAGGCGTAGCCGAGGTCGGCCGCGGTGTCGTAGCAGGCGGCGACGTCGACGGGTTCGGCGCCCGCGGGTGGCCAGGCGGCGAGCGACCCGGGGTCACCCTCCGGAACGCCGGGGGTGAGCACGCCGGTGGCGTGGCACGTCCACGTGGCGCCGGGGTCGCCGTCGGGCCGGGCGTGGACGGTGACCGCCCGGTGCCCGTCTTCGCCGGCCGCGCCGGCCACCACCTGGATCCGCACGCCGCCGCTGCCGGGCAGGGCGAGCGGGGTGGTGACGGTCAGTTCGGCGACGTGGCCGCACCCGACCTCGTCGGCGGCGTGGACGGCCAGGTCGGCGAAGGCCGCGCCGGGCACGAGCACGGCACCGCCGACGACGTGGTCGGCCAGCCACGGGTGGGTACCGCGCGAGAGACGGCCGGTGAGCACGACGCCGTCGGTCCCGGCCAGCTCCACCGTCGCGCCGAGCAGCGGGTGCGCGGCATCGGTGAGCCCGGCGGCGACGGGGTCGCCGGACCGGCCGCCGGCCACGAGCCAGTACGGCCGGCGTTGGAACGGGTAGGTGGGCAGGTCGACGTGCCGCCCGCCGTCGAGGACGTCCTCCCAGCGCACCGGCGCGCCATGAACGTACGCCTCCGCGGCGGAGGTCAGCATCCGTTGCCAGGAACCGTCGTCACGGCGAAGTGAGCCGATGGCCGTGCCGTACTCGATACCCATGGTCAGCACCGGGTGCGCGCTCACCTCGATGAACAGCGAATGTCCTTCTTCGGCCAGCTTCTCGACAATCTGTCCAAACAGGACGGTCTGACGGAGGTTGCGGAACCAGTACCCCGCGTCGAGTGCGGCGGTGTCGATCGGCGAACCCTCCACTGTGGAATAGAACGCGATCTCCGAAGTCTTCGGTTCGATTCCTGCGAGAAGCCCGAGAAGTTCGTCGCGGAGGCTGTCGATGTGCGCCGAATGCGACGCGTAGTCGACCGGGACCATCCGAGCCCGGGTTCCCTTGGCCTCGTAGGCGTCGACCAGCTTCTGCAAGGCGTCGCGATCACCAGAGATCACGGTGGCGGCGGGGCCGTTGATCGC
This sequence comes from Amycolatopsis sp. NBC_00355, assembly GCF_036104975.1. GTDB lineage: Bacteria > Actinomycetota > Actinomycetes > Mycobacteriales > Pseudonocardiaceae > Amycolatopsis. Next base: position 2,128,285 of record NZ_CP107982.1, read on the forward strand.
CGCGATCTCGACACCGTCGGACAGTTCCAGGCTGTCGGCGGGCGCGGCGATGGAGGCCATGCCGCCGTTGCCGCCCATGGCCCGGATCGCCTTGCTTCGCAGCGCGACGACTTTCGCCGAGTCTTCCAGGGTGAGGGCTCCGGCGATGTAGGCGGCGGCGATTTCACCCTGGGAGTGCCCGACTACCGCGTCGGGTGTGACGCCGAGGGATTGCCAGAGGGTGGCGAGGCTGATCATGACGGCCCAGAGTGCGGGCTGGACCACGTCGACCCGGTCGAATCCGGGTGCGCCTTCGGCACCCCGCAGCACCTCTGTCAGGGACCAGTCGACGTGGGGCGTGAGAGCGTCCGCACAAGCCTGGATCTGCTCGGCGAACACCGGGCTGGTGTCCATCAGTTCGGCGGCCATCCCGGCCCATTGGGAACCCTGCCCGGGGAACACGAACACCGTCTTGCCCGGGACGACACTGCCGTGCACCACGTGAGCCGCCGGGGTGCCGGCGGCCAGGGCGGAGGCCCCGTCCAGCAGTGTGTCGCGGTCGTGGCCGAGAACGACCGCTCGGTGTTCGAAACCGGCCCTTGCGGCGAGGGTCCGGCCGACGTCCAGGGGGTCGAGGCCGGTGGTCTCGCGTAGCTGCTGCGCCTGGGCGAGGAGCGCGTCGGCGGTCTTGGCGGACAGCAGCCACGGCACCACGTCAACCGGAGGCGACGGCTCGGGCTCCGGCGCGATCGGCGGCTGTTCGATGATGACGTGCGCGTTGGTGCCGCTCACCCCGAACGACGACACTCCAGCCCGCTGCGGCCGTTCCGAGCTGTCCCACGGCTGTGCCTCGGTCAGCAGCTCCACCGCACCGGAAGTCCAGTCCACATGGGACGACGGTTCGTCCACATGCAACGTCCGCGGCAACTGCCCATGCCGCATCGCCTCGACCATCTTGATGATCCCCGCGACACCAGCAGCAGCCTGAGTATGCCCGATGTTCGACTTCACCGAACCAAGCCACAACGGACGGTCCCTGTCCTGGCCGTACGTCGCGAGCAACGCCTGGGCCTCGATCGGGTCACCCAACGTCGTGCCGGTGCCGTGAGCCTCCACGACATCGACGTCGGCGGGGTTCAGCCGGGCGTTGGCCAGGGCCTGGCGGATCACCCGCTCCTGCGACGGGCCGTTCGGCGCGGTCAGGCCATTCGACGCGCCGTCCTGATTGACCGCACTCCCCCGCACCACAGCGAGGACCCGGTGCCCGTGGCGCTGGGCGTCCGACAGGCGCTCCACCAGCAGCAGGCCCGCGCCTTCGGAGAAGCCGGTGCCGTCGGCGGCCGAGGCGAAGGCGCGGCAGCGGCCGTCCGTGGACAAACCGCGCTGACGGCCGAACTCGAGGAAGACCCCGGGAGTGGCCATCACCGTGACCCCGCCGGCCAGCGCCAGGGAACACTCGCCGCGCCGCAGCGCCTGGGTGGCCAGGTGCAGCGCCACCAGCGACGACGAACACGCCGTGTCCACCGTGACCGCCGGGCCTTCCAACCCGAAGGTGTAGGCCAGCCGGCCGGAGGCGACGCTCATGGTGGTGCCGGTGCCGACGTACCCGCCGAGTTCGGCCGGTACCCCGCCGGTGCCGCGGGCGTAGTCCTGCGCGATCGCGCCGACGAACACGCCCGCATCGGTCCCGCGCACCGCGGCCGGGTCGATCCCGGCCCGTTCGAACGTCTCCCACGCCGTTTCCAGCAGCAGCCGCTGCTGCGGGTCCATGGCCAGGGCCTCGCGCGGCGAGATCCCGAAGAACGCCGGGTCGAACCCGGCCGCGCCGGTCAGGAAACCGCCACCGCGGGTGTAGGTCGTGCCGACGCGGTCGGGATCCGGGTCGTACAGCCGGTCCAGGTCCCAGCCACGGTCGTCCGGGAACGGCGAGATGGCGTCCGTTCCGTCCGCCACCAGCCGCCACAGCTCCTCCGGGGAGGACACGCCGCCGGGGAAGCGGCACGCCATCCCGACGATCGCGATCGGCTCGTCGTCCCCGGTGGTCACGGCCGGCGCCGGGGCCCGGACCGCGGCCCGGGTGCCGAGCAGCTCGCCGCGCAGGTGCCGGGCCAGCGCCACCGGCGTCGGGTGGTCGAAGACGAGGGTCGCGGGCAGCCGGGCGCCGGTCGCGGTGGCGAGCCGGTTGCGCAGCTCGACCGCGGTGAGGGAGTCGAAACCGAGCTCTTTGAACGCCCGGTCCGCGTCGACCGCGGCCGGGGCGGCGTGCCCGAGCACCGCGGCGACGTGACTCCGCACGAGGTCGAGCAGGACGCCGTCCCGGTCCCCGTCCGGCAGCCCGGCCAGCCGGTCGGCCAGCGCGGACGCCGCCCGCCCGGACCCGTCGGCCAGCGCCCGGCGGGTGGGCGTGCGGACGAGTCCGCGCAGCAGCGCGGGCACGGCGGTGTGCGCCGCCGGGGCGGCCAGCCGGATCGGCACGAGCAGCGCGGCGTCCACCGCGCACGCGGCGTCGAACAGGGCGAGCCCCTGCTCCGCCGAGAGCGGGCGGACACCCGCGCGGGACATCCGGTCCCGGCCGGTGTGGTCCAGGTGCCCGGTCATCGCGCTACCCGGCTCCCACAGGCCCCAGGCCAGCGACGTCACGGGCCGCGCGGCGGTGCGGTGGTGCTGGGCGAACGCGTCGAGGAAGGCGTTGGCGGCCGCGTACCCGCCCTGGCCGGCGTTGCCCAGCACACCCGCGGCCGAGGAGAACACGACGAACGCGGCGAGGTCGTCGTCGCGGGTGAGGTCGTGCAGGTTCAGCACGGCGTCGACCTTCGGGCGCCGCGCGCGGGCCAGCCGCTCCGGCGTGAGCGCGTCGAGGACGCCGTCGTCGAGCACGCCGGCGGCGTGCACCACGGCGGTCAGCGGGTGCGCGTCGGGGATGCCGGCCAGCAGCCGCGCCAGAGCGTCGCGATCGGCGGCGTCGCAGGCGACCACCGACACGTCGGCGCCGAGGCCGGCGAGCTCCGCGGCGCCCGCGGCGGCCGGGCCCTGCCGGCCGGCCAGCACCAGGTGCCGGACGCCGTGTTCGGCGACGAGGTGGCGGGCCACCAGCCCGCCGAGGGTGCCGGTGCCGCCGGTGATCAGCACGGTGCCGTCCGGGTCGAGCCGCGGCGGCATCGTGAGCACGAGCTTGCCGGTGTGGCTGGCCTGGCTCATGATCCGGAACGCCTCGGGGGCGCGCCGCACGTCCCAGGTGCGGACCGGCAGTGGCCGCAGGGCACCCGATTCGAACAGCTCGACGAGCTCGCCGAGCAGCCGCCGGATCAGCTCCGGCGCGACTTCGCGCAGGTCGAAGGCCAGGTACGAACGTCCGGGGTACTCGGCCGCGACGCGCTCGGCGTCGCGGATGTCGGTCTTGCCCATCTCGGCGAAGCGGCCGCCTTCGGCGAGCAACCGCAGGGAGGCGTCGACGAACTCGCCCGCCAGGGAGTCGAGCACGACGTCGAAGCCGTGACCGCCGGTGCCGTCCCGGAACTTCGCCTCGAAGTCGAGGGTGCGGGAGGAGGCGATGTGCGCGTCGTCCAGGCCCAGCGCGCGCAGGGTGTCCCACTTGGCTTCGCTCGCGGTCGCGAAGACCTCGGCGCCCAGGTGCCGCGCGAGCTGGATCGCGGCCATCCCGACCCCGCCGGTCCCCGCGTGGATCAGGACCTTTTCGCCGCGTGCGAGGCGGGCCCACTCCCCCAGCCCGTAGCGGGCGGTCAGGAACACCACCGGCACCGACGCGGCCTGCTCGAACGACCAGCCCGCCGGCACCCGCGCGACGCTGCGGGCGTCGGCGACCACGACCGGGCCGAACGCGGCCGGGAACACGCCCAGCACCCGGTCCCCGGCGGCAAGTCCCGTCACCTCGGACCCGGTTTCGAGCACGACGCCCGCGCCCTCGCCGCCCATGACGGCCGCACCCGGGTACACACCCAGTGCGATGAGGACGTCCCGGAAGTTCAGGCCGGCCGCGTGCAACGCGATCCGGACCTGGCCGGGTTCCAGCGGGTCGGTGTCTACTGTGGACGGCAGCAGCGCCAGGCCGTCGAGCGTGCCGCGGGCCGCGGTGTCCAGCCGCCACGCACCCGGCGGGGGCACCAGCGCCGCGCTGCCGGGCCGCGCCAGCCGCGGTGCGCGGATTTCGGCACCGCGCACGGCGAGCTGCGGTTCGTCGTGCGCCACGGCGGTGGCGACCGCCCGCGGCACCAGCGCTTCCGCGTCGTCGTCGAGGTCCACCAGCACGAACCGGCCGGGGTGCTCCGACTGCGCGGTGCGGACCAGGCCCCACACCGCGGCGTGCGCGAGCCCGTCGACCGGATCGCCGTCGCGGGCCGCGACGGCGCCCCGGGTCAGCACGACCAGCCGGGACCCGGCGAACGCCTCGGTCGCCAGCCACTCCTGCAGCAGGGCCAGCACCCGGCTGGTGACCTCGTGCACTCCGGCGGCGAGATCGTCCCCGGTGACCGGTTCGAGAGGCAGCAGCACGAAGCCGGGCGCGTCCGCTTCGGCGAAGCCGGCGAGGTCCGGACGCGCCTCCATGCCGGCGACGCCGGTACCCAGCGCGGCCCACCGCGTGCCCGCGGCCGGCTCGACCGCGTCGACCGGGCTCCAGACCACCTCGAACAGGGCGTCGCCGACGCTCGGCGCACCGAGCGCACCGACGTCGACGGGGCGCGCGCCGAGCGAGCCGACCGTCACGACCGGGACGCCGTCGGCGCTCGTCGCGACGATCGAGACACCGTCGCCGTCCGGCCGGAGGGTGACCCGCAGACTGGTCGCGCCGCTGGCGTGCAGGGCGGCGCCGGTCCAGGCGAAGGGGAGCCGGATCGGGCCTTCTTCCTGGGCGAGCAGCAGCGGGTGCAGAGCGGCGTCGAGGAGCGCCGGGTGGATGCCGTAGCCGGTGACGTCGGTGCCTTCGGGCAGCCGGACCTCGGCGTGGATCACGTCGCCGTGGCGCCAGGCGGCGGTGAGGCCGCGGAAGACCGGGCCGTAGCGGTAGCCGCGCTCGGCGACCCGGTCGTAGAAGGCGCCGGTGTCGATGGTCTCGGCACCCGACGGCGGCCACTGCGCCGGCGCGGTTTCCGGCTGGTGCGCCGGTTGCGGCGCGACCCAGCCGGTGGCGTGCGACGTCCAGCCGGTGTCGAGCCCGTCGCGGACGGGCCGGGAGTGGACGGCCACCGCCCGCCGCCCGTCCGCCTCGGCGGCCCCGACGGTGACCTGGAGCCGGACGGCCTCGCCCGCCACCGGCAGCAGCGGGGCCTGCAAGACGAGTTCCTCGAGGTGGCCGCAGCCGAGGTGGTCGCCGGCGTGAACGGCCAGTTCGACGAAGGCGGTACCGGGCAGCAGGATCATGTCGTTCACTGCGTGGTCGGCGAGCCAGGGGTGGGTGGTGAGGGAGACGACACCGGTGGCGACGAGGCCGTCGCTGTCGGCGAGTTCGACGATCGACGCCAGCAACGGGTGCTCGGTGGTGGTCTGACCGAGGCTGCCGGGATCACCCGTCGTCGCGGGGCCGTCGAGCCAGTACTCCTGGCGCTGGAAGGGGTAGGTGGGCAGGTCGACGTGCCGCCCGCCGTCGAACAGAGCGTCCCAGTGGACGGAGGCGCCGTGGACGTAGGCTTCCGCGGCGGAGGTCAGCATGCGTTGCCAGGAGCCGTCGTCACGGCGGAGAGTGCCGATGGCTGTGCCGTGCTCGATACCCATGGTCAGTACCGGATGGGCACTCACCTCGACGAACAACGCATGCCCGTCTTCGGCGAGCTTCCCGGTCGTCTGCCCGAAAAGGACGGTCTGCCGAAGGTTCCGGAACCAGTAGCCGGCGTCGAGTGCGGCGGTGTCGATGGGGGCGGCTTCGACCGTGGAATAGAACGCGATCTTCGAGGTCTGCGGCTCGATTCCGGTAAGGATTTCGAGAAGTTCGTCGTGGAGGCTGTCGATGTGCGCCGAGTGCGACGCGTAGTCGACCGGGACCATCCGGGCCCGGGTTCCCTTGGCTTCGGAGGCGTCGACCAGCTTCTGCAGGGCATCGCGATCACCGGAGATGACCGTGGCGTTGGGGCCGTTGATCGCGGCGATTCCGACACCGTCGGGGAGGGTGAGAGTGTCGGCGGGGGCGGCGATGGAGGCCATGCCGCCGTTGCCACCCATGGCCCGGATCGCCTTGCTTCGCAGTGCGACGACCTTCGCCGAGTCTTCCAGGGTGAGCGCTCCGGCGATGTAGGCGGCGGCGATCTCCCCTTGCGAATGACCCACCACCGCGTCCGGGGTGACTCCGAGGGACTGCCAGAGGGTCGCCAGGCTGATCATGACGGCCCAGAGGCTCGGTTGGACCACGTCGACCCGGTCGAATCCGGGCGCGTTTTCTTTCTCCAGCAGGACGTCGGTCAACGACCAGTCGACATGGGGGGCGAGGGCGTCTGCGCAGGCCTGGATCTGGTCGGCGAACACGGGACTGGTGTCCATCAGCTCCACGGCCATCGCGGCCCATTGGGAACCTTGGCCGGGGAACACGAACACCGTCTTGCCGGGCGTGACCGTGCCCTGCACTACCTGGGGTGCGGGCATTCCGGTGGCCAGCGCGGTGAGACCGTCGGACAGGTCGTCGGTGCTCCGGCCGAGCACCACGGCCCGGTGCTCGAACCGGGCCCGGGCCGCCAGGGACCGGGCGACGTCCCGGACGTCACCGGAGACGTGCTCCACGAGCCGCTCGGCCTGCGCGGTGACGGCCTCGGCCGTCTTCGCCGACAGCAGCCACGGCACCACGGACAGGGGAGCTTCCGGGGCGGACGTCTCCGGAAGGGCCGGCTGTTCCAGGATGACGTGCGCGTTGGTGCCACTGACCCCGAAGGATGACACTCCGGCCCGGCGCGGCCGGTCCGCGTCCCATGGCTGTGCTTCGGTCAGCAGTTCGACGGCACCGGACGTCCAGTCCACATGGGACGACGGTTCGTCCACATGCAACGTCCGCGGCAACTGCCCGTGTCGCATCGCTTCGACCATCTTGATGATCCCGGCGACGCCGGCGGCGGCCTGGGTGTGGCCGATGTTGGACTTGACCGACCCCAGCCACAGTGGACAGTCCCGGTCCTGGCCGTAGGTCGCGAGCAACGCCTGAGCCTCGATCGGGTCACCCAAGGTCGTGCCGGTGCCGTGGGCCTCCACGACGTCGATGTCGGCGGGGTTCAGCCGGGCGTTGGCGAGGGCCTGGCGGATCACTCGCTCCTGCGACGGGCCGTTCGGCGCGGTCAGGCCGTTGGAGGCACCGTCCTGGTTGACCGCGCTCCCCCGCACCACAGCGAGGACCTGGTGGCCGTTGCGTTGGGCGTCCGAGAGTCGCTCGACCAGGAGCAGACCGACGCCTTCGCCCCAGCCGGTGCCGTCGGCGGCGTCGGCGAAGGGCTTGCAGCGCCCGTCCGGGGACAGGCCGCGCTGGCGGCTGAAGCCGACGAACGTGCCGGGCGTCGCCATCACCGTCACCCCGCCCGCCAGCGCGAGGGAACACTCCCCGCGCCGCAGGGCTTGGGCCGCGAGGTGCAGTGCCACCAGCGACGACGAGCACGCCGTGTCGATCGTGACGGCGGGGCCTTCGAGCCCGAAGGTGTAGGCCAGCCGGCCCGACGCCACGCTTCCCGCGCTGCTGGTCGCGTAGTACGACTCGAGGTCTTCCGGGATGTTGCCGACCGCGAACCGCATGCCGTAGTCGTTGTACATCACTCCGGCGAACACGCCCGTGTCGCTGCCGCGCACCGAACCCGGGTCGATTCCCGCCCGTTCGAACGCCTCCCACGCCGTCTCCAGCAGCAGCCGCTGCTGCGGGTCCGTCGCGGCGGCTTCGCGCGGTGACATCCCGAAGAAGCCCGGGTCGAAGTCGCCTGCGTCGTACAGGAAGCCGCCTTCGCGGGTGTAGGACGTTCCCGGGTGCTCGGGGTCCGGGTCGTAGAGCCCGGCGAGGTCCCAGCCCCGGCCCGTGGGGAACGGGCCGATCGCGTCGCCGCCGTCGGCGACCAGCCGCCACAGGTCTTCCGGCGACGACACGCCGCCGGGGAACCGGCAGGCCATGCCGACGATCGCGACCGGCTCGTCGAGGTCCGTGGCCGCGACCGCCACCCGGGCCGCCCGCTGCGCCCCGAGCACGAGGTCCCGCAGGTGCCGGGCCAGGGCCGCCGGGTTCGGGTAGTCGAACACGAGCGTCGCGGGCAGGCGGACGCCGGTCGCGGTGCTCAGCCGGTTGCGCAGCTCCACCGCGGTCAGCGAGTCGAACCCCAGCCCGCTGAACGCGCCGGCCGGGTCGACCGCGGCCGGCGACGCGTGCCCGAGCACCGCGGCGGTGGTGCCGAGCACGAGGTCGAGCAGCACCGTGTCCTGTTCGGACTCCGGAAGCCCCGAAAGCCGTTGCGCCAGCGCGGAAGCACCGGTCGTGCCGGAGACGCGCCGGACCGGCGCGCGGATGATCCCGCGCAGCAACGGCGCGATCTCACCCTCGGCGGCCTGCGCCCGCAGAGCCGCGCGGTCGAACCGAGCCGGCACCAGCAACGCTTCGCTGGATCCGCAGGCGGTGTCGAAGAGTGTGAGGCCTTCTTCGGTGGTGATGGGGGTGATGCCGTTGTGGTGGAGGCGGTGGTGTGCGGTGTGGTCGAGGTGTCCGGTCATGCCGGTGGCGTCTTGCCAGAGTCCCCAGGCGAGGGAGACGGCGGGTTGTCCTTGGGTGTGGCGGTGGTGGGCGAGGGCGTCGAGGTAGGTGTTGGCGGCGGCGTAGTTGGCTTGTCCGGGTGTGCCGAGGGTGCCGGCGAGGGAGGAGAACAGCACGAACGCGTCGAGGTTTCCGGTGAGTTCGTGGAGGTTCCGGGCGGCGTCGATTTTGGGTCGTAGGACCGTATCCAGTTGTTGTGGGGTGAGGGTTTCCACCACCGCGTCGTCGAGGACGCCGGCGGCGTGAATCACCGCGGTCAGCGGGGGTTCGATCCTGTTGAGGAGGGTGGTGAGGTCGTCGCGGTCGGCGGCGTCGCAGGCGACGATGTCGACGTGAGCACCCAGCTCGGTGAGTTCCCGGTGGAGCTCGAAAGCACCGGGGGCGTGGGGGCCGCGTCGGCTGGTCAGTACCAGGTGCCGGATGTGGTGGTGGGTGGTGAGGTGGCGGGCGATGGTGGTGGCGAGGGTGCCGGTGCCGCCGGTGATGAGGACGGTCCCGTCGGGGTTGAAGGTGGCGGGTTGGGTGGTGGTGGGGGTGAGTCGGGGTGTGTAGATGTGGCCGTCGCGGATGGCGAGTTGGGGTTCGCCGGTGGCGACGGCGGCCGGGATCGCCCGGGCCGAGGCGGGGTTGTTGTCGAGGTCGATGAGGATGATCCGGTCGGGGTGTTCACTCTGGGCGCTGCGGATGAGGCCCCAGACCGGTGCTGCGGTGAGGTCGAGGGTGTCGTGGGGTTGTGTGGCGATGGCGTTGTGGGTGGTGATGAGGAGGGTGTTGTCGTTGTGGGTGAGGTGGTGTTGGAGGTGGTGGAGGGTGTCGTGCACGGTTTCGGTGGGGCTGTGGTGGCTGGGTTCGATGTGCAGGGTTGTGTAGTCGGTGGTGTGGTGGCCGGGGGTGGCGGGGACCCACTCCACCCGGAACAGCGAACGCTGGGCGACCAGGTCGTTCGTCGCGGCTTCCCGGCTCAGCAGCGACTCCACGGTCACCACCGGAACTCCGGCTCCGTCCACTGCGGACACCGCGACGGCGTCGTCCGCCCGAGCGGACAGCCGGACCCGCAGGACCCGCGTGTCAGTCGGCCGGACGGCCACACCCTGCCACGAGAACGGCAGCCGGACGCCCCGCGTGCCACGGCGATCGACCACCGCGAGGTGCAGCGCCGCGTCGAGCAAGGCCGGGTGGACGTCGAACCCGGTGACGTCAGTGTCCTCGGGCACCGCGACCTCGGCGTACATGTCCTCCCCGGCGCGCCAGGCCGCGACGAGCCCCTGGAACAGCGCGCCGTACTCGTAGCCCGCAGCAGCCAGTTCGTCGTAACAGCCGTCGATGTCGATCGGCTCGGCACTAGCCGGCGGCCACTCCGCGGGGAAGTCCCCGGCCGAAGCGCCGTCCTCGGGGGCGACGCGGCCAGAGGCGTGCCGCACCCAGTCCTCGTCGTCGTCCGCAGGCCGGGAATGGATCTCGACCTCACGGCGTCCGTCTGCACCGGCGGCGCCGATCACGACCTGGAGGTGACGAGCGTCGGGCCCGGCCAGCACGAGCGGCGCTTCCAGGGTCAGCTCGTCCACGTGTCCGCAGTGGACGCTCCGGCCGACGTGCCCGGCCAGCTCGACGAACGCGGTCCCGGGCAGCAGGACGGTACCGTTGACGGCGTGGTCCGCGAGCCACGGATGCGTGGCCAGGGACAGCTTGCCGGTGGCGAGGAGCCCGTCGGTGCCGGCGAGCGTGACGGTCGCACCGAGCAGCGGATGCCCGGCCGGGACCTGGCCGATACTGCCGGGATCACCCGTCACCGGGCTGTCGAGCCAGTAGTCCTGACGTTGGAACGGGTAGGTGGGCAGATCGACGTGCCGCCCGCCGTGGAGAAGAGCGTCCCAGTCGACGGAGGCGCCGTGGACGTAGGCTTCCGCGGCGGAGGTCAGCATCCGCAGCCAGGAGCCGTCGTCACGGCGCAGTGAGCCGATGGCTGTGCCGTGCTCGATACCCATGGTGAGTACGGGATGGGCGCTTACCTCGATGAACAGTGCGTGCCCGTCTTCGGCGAGCTTCCCGGTTGTCTGTCCGAAGAGGACTGTCTGGCGGAGGTTGCGGAACCAGTATCCGGCGTCGAGTGCGGCGGTGTCGATGGGGGCACCCTCGACTGTGGAGTAGAACGCGATTTCCGAAGTTCTCGGTGCAATGCCGTCGAGTAGGGCGAGGAGTTCGTCGTGGAGGCTGTCGATGTGCGCCGAGTGTGAGGCGTAGTCGACCGGGACCATCCGCGCCCGGATCCCGTTGGACTCGGAAGCGTCGACCAGATTCTGCAAGGCGTCGCGATCACCCGAGATCACCGTGGCGTTGGGTCCGTTGATCGCGGCGATTCCGACGCCCTCAGGCAGAGCGAGGCTGTCGGCCGGCGCGGCGATGGACGCCATGCCGCCGTTGCCGCCCATGGCCCTGATCGCCTTGCTCCGCAACGCGACAACCTTCGCCGAGTCCTCCAGCGACAACGCTCCCGCAATGTAGGCCGCGGCGATCTCACCCTGCGAATGACCCACCACCGCGTCGGGGACGACTCCGAGAGATCGCCAGAGGGTCGCCAGGCTGATCATGACCGCCCACAACGCGGGCTGGACCACGTCGACCCGATCGAACCCAGGCGCACCTTCGGCACCCCGCAGGACGTCAGTCAACGACCAGTCGATGTGTGGGGCGAGGGCGTTTGCGCAGGCCTGGATCTGGTCGGCGAACACGGGACTGGCGTCCATCAGTTCGGCGGCCATCCCGGCCCATTGGGAGCCTTGGCCGGGGAACACGAACACCGTCTTGCCCGGGACCACACTGCCCCGCACTACCTGGGGTGCGGGCATTCCGGTGGCCAGCGCGGTCAGCCCGTCCCGGAGTTCGTCGCGGTCGCGCCCGAGGATGACTGCGCGCTGCTCGAACCGCGCCCGGCCGATCAAAGACCGGCCGACATCCACGAGGTCGAGGTCAGTGGTCTCGCGCAGCTGCAGCGCCTGGGCGAGGAGCGCGTCGGTGGTCTTGGCCGACAGCACCCACGGCACCACCTCGACCGGAGAGGAAGGCTCGGGTTCTTCCACGGCTGGTGGTTGCTCGATGATCACGTGCGCGTTGGTGCCGCTCACCCCGAAGGACGACACCCCGGCCCGACGCGGCCGCTCCACATCCCACGGCTGCGTCTCGGTCAGCAGTTCGACGGCACCGGACGTCCAGTCCACATGGGACGACGGTTCGTCCACATGCAACGTCCGCGGCAACTGTTCATGCCGCATCGCCTCGACCATCTTGATGATCCCGGCGACACCGGCGGCGGCTTGGGTGTGCCCGATGTTGGACTTCACCGATCCGAGCCACAGTGGACGGTCGCGGTCCTGGCCGTACGTCGCGAGCAACGCCTGGGCTTCGATGGGGTCACCCAACGTCGTGCCGGTGCCGTGAGCCTCCACCACATCGACGTCGGCGGGCGAAAGCCGGGCGTTGGCGAGGGCCTGGCGGATCACCCGCTCCTGGGACGGGCCGTTGGGTGCGGTGAGACCGTTGGACGCACCGTCCTGATTGACCGCACTCCCCCGCACCACAGCGAGAACCTGATGGCCGTTGCGTTGGGCGTCCGACAGTCGCTCGACCAGCAGCAGACCGACGCCTTCGCCCCAGCCGGTGCCGTCGGCAGCGTCGGCGAAGGGCTTGCAGCGCCCGTCCGGGGACAACCCGCGCTGGCGGCTGAAGCCGACGAACGTGCTCGGCGTCGCCATCACCGTGACGCCGCCGGCCAGCGCCAGGGAACACTCCCCACGTCGCAGGGCCTGCGCGGCCAGGTGCAACGCCACCAGCGACGACGAACACGCCGTGTCCACGGTGACGGCGGGGCCCTCCAGCCCGAAGGTGTAGGCCAGCCGGCCCGACGCGACACTTCCCGCGCTGCTCGTCGCGTAGTACGACTCCAGGTCCTCGGGGAGGTGACCGGCCGCGAAGCGGGTCGCGTAGTCGTCGTACATGACCCCGGTGAACACGCCGGTGTTGCTGCCGCGCACCGAACCCGGGTCGATCCCGGCCCGTTCGAACGTCTCCCAGGCCGTCTCCAGCAGCAGCCGCTGCTGCGGGTCGGTCGCGGCGGCTTCGCGCGGTGACATCCCGAAGAACGCCGGGTCGAACGCCGCCGCGTCGTAGAGGAAACCTCCCTCGCGGGCGTAGGACGTACCCGCCCGGTCGGGGTCCGGGTCGTACAGGCCGGCGAGGTCCCAGCCGCGGTCGGCCGGGAACGGGCCGATGGCGTCGCCGCCTTCGGCGACCAGCCGCCACAGGTCTTCCGGCGACGACACGCCACCGGGGAACCGGCAGGCCATGCCGACGATCGCGACCGGCTCGTCCGTGGCCGTCGCCGCGATCACCGGCGCCGGTGCCGCCGGGGCGCCACCGAGTCCGGTGTGCAGGAAGGCGGCCAGGGCGGCCGGGTTCGGGTGGTCGAAGATCAGCGTCGCGGGCAGGCGCAGCCCGGTCGCGGCGCCGAGCCGGTTGCGCAGTTCCACGGCCGTCAGCGAGTCGAAGCCCAGGTCGGCGAACGCGCCGGCCGGGTCGATCGCGGCCGGTGACGCGTGGCCCAGTACCGCCGCGGTGGTCGTGCGGACGAGGTCGAGGAGCTGTTCCGGGCTCGAGGTGGCCTCGAGCCGGACCGGCGCCGCCGTGGCCCGGCGGGCCGGCAGGATCGCGCGCAGCACCGCGGGCGGATCTTCGACGGGTCGTGACGACACGGCGAGGGGCGCCAGGGTGGCCGCGGGGGTGCGCAGGGCGTCGTCGAACAGGGCGAGCGCGTGTTCCGCGCTCAGGGGGAGCGTGCCGGTGCGGCGGAGGCGCTGCCGGTCGGTGGCCGTCAGGTCTCCGGCCATGCCGGTGGCGTCTTCCCAGAGGCCCCAGGCCAGGGAGGTGGCAGGCAGGCCCTGGGTGTGGCGGTGGTGGGCCAGGGCGTCGAGGAAGGTGTTGGCGGCGGCGTAGGCGCCTTGCCCGGCGTTGCCGATGGTGCCCGCGAGGGAGGAGAACAGGACGAACGCGTCGAGGTCGCCGGTGAGTTCGTGCAGGTTCCAGGCGGCGTCGATCTTGGGCCGCAGGACCGTGTCCAGTTGCTGTGGTGTGAGGGTTTCCACCACCGCGTCCTCGAGGACGCCGGCGGTGTGGACGACGGCGCTGAGCGGTGGCTCGATCCCGTCGAGGAGGGCAGCGAGGGCGTCGCGGTCGGCGGCGTCGCAGGCGACGATGTCGACGCGGGCGCCCAGCTCGGTGAGTTCGTGGTGGAGTTCCGGTGCCCCCGGTGCGTCTGGGCCGCGCCGGCTGATGAGGGTCAGGTGCCGGACCCCGCGGGTGACGAGGTGGCGGGCGGTGAGGCGGCCGAGGGTGCCGGTGCCGCCGGTGACGAGCACCGTGCCGGCCGGATTCCACTCCGCGGCGTCCGGCCGGGGTGCGGGTGCGGGCGCGAGCCGCGGTGTCACCACGACGCCACCGCGGACGGCGAGCTGTGCCTCCCCGGTGGCCGCGGCGGCCGCCACCGCGGTCCGCGACGCGGGGTCGTCGTCGACGTCGACGAGCACGAACCGGCCCGGGTGCTCGGCCTGCGCGGCGCGCACCAGGCCCCACAGGGGTGCCGCGGCGGGCTCGACGGGTTCGCCGGCGCCGGTGGCCACCGCGTGCCGCGTGACGACGACCAGCGGGCCGTCTTCGGCATCGGCGAGCCGCTCCTGGATCCGGCGCAGGGCCGCGTGGGCCGCGGCTCGCGCACCTTCCGCGCCGTCGCCGGCCGGCTCGGGCTCCCACACCGTCAGGTCTGTTGTGGACTCCGGTGCCACGATCGGCTGCCAGTCCATTGTGTACAGTGCGCCACGGCGGCTCGGACCCGCGGCGAGCTGCGCGGCGGCTACCGGGCGGGTCACCAGCGCGTCGACGGTGAGCACCGGAGCACCCGATTCGTCGGTCGCCAGCAACGAAATCCGATCGTCCGAAGTGGACAGGTGCACGCGGAGCGCGGTGGCTCCGGTGGCGTGCAGGGTCACTCCGGACCACGAGAACGGCAGCCGGAGCTCGTCGCCGGCGCGGTCGAGGAGCTGGACGTGCAGGGCCGCGTCCAGCAGGGCGGGGTGCAGGCCGAAGCCCGTGACGTCGGTGCCCTCGGGCAGGCGTACTTCGGCGTAGCGGTCGGTCCCCCGCCGCCAGGCGGAACGCACGCCGGCGAACAGCGGGCCGTACTCGTAGCCGTCGCCGGCCAGGTCGGCGTAGAAGCCGGTGACCTCGACCGGGACGGCGTCCGGCGGCGGCCAGGCCGCCGGGGGAACCGGGGCGGCCGGGGTGTCGGTGGTCAGCTGCCCGGTGGCGTGGCGGACCCATTCGCCGTCGTCCGCGTCGTCGGGCGCGGAGTGGACGGCGAACCGGCGCTGCCCGTGCTCGCCAGGGGCGCCGACGGTGACCTGCACACGGCGGGCGGTGTCGAGGACCAGCGGTGCTTCGACGACCAGGTCGGCGAGGTGGCCGCAGCGGACGTGGTCACCGGCGCGGACGGCCATCTCGACGAACGCCGCCGCGGGCAGCAGGACGGTGCCGGCGACCGCGTGATCGGCCAGCCAGGGGTGGGAGGCCGGGGAAAGCCGCCCGGTCGCGACGACGCCGTCGGAGTCGGCCAGCTCGACGACGGCCCCCAGCAGCTGGTGCCCGGAGGTGGCGAGCCCGAGCCCGGCCGCGTCCGCCGGAGCTGCGCCGCTGTCGAGCCAGAAAGTGTCGTGCTGGAAGGGGTAGGTGGGGAGAGACACCCGGTGGTGTTCGGGGTGCAGGGTGTCCCAGTCGAGAGCGACGCCGTGGGCGTGCACCGTCGCCAACGCCGCCGTGAACGTGTCGGGTTTGTCGGGGCTCAGGACCGCAACCGCGGGAACATCCCCGGCCAGAGCGGTCAACGTCGCCGCCGGACCCAGCTCCAGCAACACCGTGACACCGCGCTCGCGCAAAGTCCTCAGACCGTCGGCGAACCGAACCGTGGCCCGCACATGCTCCACCCAGTAACCCGGATCGGACAACACCCCCGACAGATCACCGGTCACGTTCGACACCACCGGAATCGTCGGCGACCGATACGTGACCGTGTCGGCGACTTCCCGGAACCGGGCCAGCATCGGCTCCATCAACGGCGAATGAAACGCATGCGACACCACCAGCCGCTTGGTCCGCCGGCCCGGGAACCCGGCCGCGACCTCCGCCACCGCCGCCTCCGGACCCGAGATCACCACCGAACCGGGAGCGTTGACCGCCGCCACCGACACCCCCGCCGGCAACACCAGCTCCTCCTCACCGGCCTCGAGCGCGAACATCGCACCACCAGCCGGAAGCGCCTGCATCAACCGGCCCCGCGCCGCCACCAGCCGGCACGCGTCACCCAGATCGAACACCCCACCCAGATACGCCGCGGCGATCTCCCCGACCGAATGCCCGATCAGATAATCCGGAACCACACCGCAATGGGTGACCAACCGGAACAACGCCACTTCCACCGCGAACAACGCCGCCTGCGTCCCCGCCGTCCGATCCAGCAGAACCCGATCACCGAGCACCTCCCGCACCGGCCGTTCCAGCAACGGATCCAGCACCGCACACACCTCGTCGAACGCCGCCGCGAACACCGGCTCCGACTCGTACAACCCGGCACTCATACCGGGATACTGCGAACCCTGACCACTGAACATGAACCCCAGCACCGCACCACCGGCCGGCACCGTCGCGGTGACCACATTCGCCGCCACCCGGCCCTGCGCCACCGCCCGCAGACCCTCCCGCAACGCAGACCCGTCACCAGCACCGTCACCGATCACCACCGCCCGATGCGGCAACGCCGCCCGGGTCATCCCCAACGACCACGCCACCGCACCCGCGTCCGCATCCTCCACCGCACCGGCCACCCGCCCGGCCAGCTCCCGCAACCCCCCACCCGAACCCGCCGACACCGACCACAACACCACACCCGAACCCGACACCGACCCCGACACCGGAAGCGGCTCCGGGACGTCGCCCTCTTCGAGGATCACGTGGGCGTTCGTGCCGCTGATGCCGAAGGACGACACCCCGGCGCGCCGCGGCGCGTCGTCGGTCCGCGGCCACTCGAGGGGCTCGGTCACCGGGCGGACCGCGCCCGACGTCCAGTCCACCCGCGGGGTCGGCTCCGTGACGTGCAGGGTCGGCGGTACCAGGCCGTGGCGCAGCGCGAGGACCGTCTTGATCACGCCGGCCACGCCCGCGGCCGCCTGGGCGTGGCCGATGTTCGACTTCACCGAACCCAGCCACACCGGCCGCTCGCGGCCGGCGCCGTAGGTGGCCTGCAACGCCCGGGCCTCGATCGGGTCGCCGAGGACGGTGCCGGTACCGTGCGCCTCGACGACGTCGACGTCCGATGTGGACAGTCGGGCGTCGGCGAGGGCCTGGCGGATCACGCGTTCCTGCGACGGGCCGTTCGGCGCGGTCAGCTGGCTGCTCGTGCCGTCCTGGTTGACCGACGAACCGCGCACCACCGCCAGGACCGGGTGGCCGAGCCGCCGCGCCTGCGAAAGCCGTTCCAGCACCAGGACGCCGACGCCTTCGCCGAGGCCGGTGCCCGCGGCGTCCGCGGAGAACGCGCGGACGCGGGCGTCCGGCGCGAGGCCGCGCTGGCGGCTGAAGTCGATCAGCGCGGCCGGGGTGGACATCACGGTCACGCCGCCGGCGATCGCCTGCGAGCACTCACCTCGCCGCAGCGCCTGCACGGCCAGGTGCAGTGCCACCAGCGACGACGAGCACGCGGTGTCGATCGTGACGGCGGGACCCTCGAACCCGAAGGTGTAGGCCAGGCGGCCGGAGGCGATGCTGCCCGCGCTGCCGTTGAGGACGTAGCCCTCGATGTCCTCGGGTACCCGGCGCAGCCGTGAGCCGTAGTCGTTGTACATCACGCCGGTGAACACGCCGGTGTCGGTGCCCCGCAGCGACGGCATCGGGATGCCCGCCTGCTCGACGGCCTCCCACGTCACCTCCAGCAGCAGCCGCTGCTGCGGGTCGGTGGCCAGTGCTTCGCGGGGCGAGATCCCGAAGAAGGCCGGGTCGAACCCGGCGGCGTCGTGCAGGAACCCGCCCTCGCGCGCCGAGCAGCTGCCCGGGCGTTCGCCGGCGGGGTCGTGCAGCCGCGCCAGGTCCCAGCCGCGGTCCTCGGGGAACGGCGTGATGGCGTCCCCGCCGGAAGCGACCAGCCGCCACAGGTCCTCCGGCGTGCGCACCCCGCCGGGGAAGCGGCAGGCCATCCCGACGATCGCGATCGGCTCGCGCTGCGCCGACTCGGCCTCCTGCAGGCGGCGGCGGGTCTGGTGCAGGTCGGCCGTGACCCGCTTGAGGTACTCGCGGAGCTTGTCTTCGTTCGCCATCGGCAGGGGTTCTCCTTGGACGACCACGGCACGCGGGCACGACTGACCGACGTGCCCGACGAGCACCGTCGGACGTCGCGCTAACGCCCCCCTTTGCCCGGTCTAAAGGCAGCGCTGCTTTAGACCGGGCAAAGGGGCTCCTTAGCCGGGCCCGCGACGCTCGGCCGACGCCACCCTGGACCGTCGACGAGAAGGGCCAGCCGACACCAATGACCAGCGACGCGAGCACCGAGGCCGAAGCCATCGCGATCATCGGGATGGCCTGCCGCTTCCCGCAGGCGCCCGACCCGGGCTCGTACTGGCGGTTGCTCGTCGAGGGCACCAGCGCGATCACCGAGACCCCGCCCGAGCGGTGGGACGCCGAAGCGCTCTACGACGGCGACGTCTCCGCACCCGGCAAGGTGACCTCCCGGTACGGCGGCTACCTCGGCTTCGAGCACGTCCGCGGTTTCGACGCGGACTTCTTCGGGATTTCGCCCCGCGAGGCGAAGGCCATGGACCCGCAGCAGCGGCTCATGCTGGAGCTGTGCTGGGAAGCCCTCGAGGACGCCGGCGTCGCGAACCTGCGCGGCAGCCGCACCGGGGTGTACGTCGGCGCCATCTGGGACGACTACGCGACGCTGCTGCACCGCGGCGGGCTCGAAGCCATCACCCGGCACACCATCACCGGCGTGCACCGCAGCATCATCGCCAACCGGGTGTCCTACACCCTCGGGCTGACCGGCCCCAGCCTCGCGGTGGACACCGCGCAGTCGTCGTCGCTCGTCGCGGTGCACCTCGCGTGCGAAAGCCTGCGGCGCGGCGAATCCACGACGGCGCTGGCCGGCGGCGTCAACCTCAACCTCGTGCCGGAAAGCGCCGTCACCTCCGGGAAGCTCGGCGGCTTCTCCCCCGACGGCCGCTGCTACACCTTCGACGCGCGCGCCAACGGCTACGTCCGCGGCGAGGGCGGCGGGGTGGTCGTGCTCAAGCCGCTGCGCCAGGCCGTGGCCGACGGCGACCCGGTCTACTGCGTGATCCGCGGCAGCGCGGTGAACAACGACGGCGACACCGGCCCCGGCCTCACCTCCCCGAGCGTGCGTGCCCAGGAAGCCGTGCTGCGGCTGGCGTACCGGCACGCCGGGGTCGACGTCGCGGACGTGCGGTACGTCGAGCTGCACGGTACCGGCACCCGGGCGGGTGACCCGGTCGAGGCGGCGGCGCTCGGCGCCGTGCTCGGCCGGGACCGCACCGCGCCGCTGCTGGTGGGTTCGGTCAAGACCAACATCGGGCACCTTGAGGGCGCGGCGGGCATCGCCGGGCTGCTGAAGACGGCGCTGGCGGTGAAGCACCGCAGGCTGCCGGCAAGCCTCAACTTCGCGACCCCGAACCCGGACATCCCCCTCGACGAGCTGGCGCTGCGGGTGCACGACCGCCTCGGCCCGTGGCCGGGCGACGACCACCCGTTGCTGGCGGGGGTGTCGTCGTTCGGCATGGGTGGCACGAACTGCCACGTCGTGCTCGAAGAGGCACCGCCGAGGGACGCGCTTCCGGGGTCGGTGTCGGGTTCGGGTGTGGTGTTGTGGTCGGTGTCGGCGGGTTCGGGTGGGGGGTTGCGGGAGCTGGCCGGGCGGGTGGCCGGTGCGGTGGAGGATGCGGACGCGGGTGCGGTGGCGTGGTCGTTGGGGATGACCCGGGCGGCGTTGCCGCATCGGGCGGTGGTGATCGGTGACGGTGCTGGTGACGGGTCTGCGTTGCGGGAGGGTCTGCGGGCGGTGGCGCAGGGCCGGGTGGCGGCGAATGTGGTCACCGCGACGGTGCCGGCCGGTGGTGCGGTGCTGGGGTTCATGTTCAGTGGTCAGGGTTCGCAGTATCCCGGTATGAGTGCCGGGTTGTACGAGTCGGAGCCGGTGTTCGCGGCGGCGTTCGACGAGGTGTGTGCGGTGCTGGATCCGTTGCTGGAACGGCCGGTGCGGGAGGTGCTCGGTGATCGGGTTCTGCTGGATCGGACGGCGGGGACGCAGGCGGCGTTGTTCGCGGTGGAAGTGGCGTTGTTCCGGTTGGTCACCCATTGCGGTGTGGTTCCGGATTATCTGATCGGGCATTCGGTCGGGGAGATCGCCGCGGCGTATCTGGGTGGGGTGTTCGATCTGGGTGACGCGTGCCGGCTGGTGGCGGCGCGGGGCCGGTTGATGCAGGCGCTTCCGGCTGGTGGTGCGATGTTCGCGCTCGAGGCCGGTGAGGAGGAGCTGGTGTTGCCGGCGGGGGTGTCGGTGGCGGCGGTCAACGCTCCCGGTTCGGTGGTGATCTCGGGTCCGGAGGCGGCGGTGGCGGAGGTCGCGGCCGGGTTCCCGGGCCGGCGGACCAAGCGGCTGGTGGTGTCGCATGCGTTTCATTCGCCGTTGATGGAGCCGATGCTGGCCCGGTTCCGGGAAGTCGCCGACACGGTCACGTATCGGTCGCCGACGATTCCGGTGGTGTCGAACGTGACCGGTGATCTGTCGGGGGTGTTGTCCGATCCGGGTTACTGGGTGGAGCATGTGCGGGCCACGGTTCGGTTCGCCGACGGTCTGAGGACTTTGCGCGAGCGCGGTGTCACGGTGTTGCTGGAGCTGGGTCCGGCGGCGACGTTGACCGCTCTGGCCGGGGATGTTCCCGCGGTTGCGGTCCTGAGCCCCGACAAACCCGACACGTTCACGGCGGCGTTGGCGACGGTGCACGCCCACGGCGTCGCTCTCGACTGGGACACCCTGCACCCCGAACACCACCGGGTGGCTCTCCCCACCTACCCCTTCCAGCGAAAGCCGTACTGGCTCGACACCGTGGCCGCCGCACCGGTGACGGCGGCGCCGCTGCCGGTCGAAGAGCCCGAGGCTCCCGAGAATTCCCTGACCGGCCGGCTCGCCGGAATGCCGGAAGCGGCCCGGGAAGACGTGCTGCTCGACATCGTGCGCACCAGTGTCGCGATCGTCCTCGGGCACGCTTCGCCGGACACCGTCGCGGCCGACCGGACGTTCAAGGAGCTGGGCTTCGACTCGCTCAGCGCGGTGGAACTGCGCAACCGGCTGCACGGCGCCACCGGGCTGTGGCTGGCCCCCACGCTGATCTTCAACTTCCCGACCCCCCGGCTGCTCGTCGGCCACCTCCTCGCCGAACTGGCCGGCGAAGGCGGCCTGCCGGGCGCCCCGGCCCCGGCGGCGGCCGCGCCGGACGAGCCGATCGCGATCGTCGCCATGGCCTGCCGCTACCCCGGTGGCGTGTCCTCCCCGGAAGACCTGTGGCGGCTGGCCGCCGACGGCGTGGACGCCATCTCGCCGTTCCCGGCCAACCGCGGCTGGGACCTCGCCGGCCTGTACGACCCCGATCCGGACCACCCGGGCACGTCCTACGCCCGCCAGGGCGGTTTCCTCCACGACGCCGACGCGTTCGACCCGGCGTTCTTCGGGATGTCACCGCGCGAAGCCGCCGCGACCGACCCCCAGCAGCGGCTGCTGCTGGAGACGGCCTGGGAAGCGTTCGAACGGGCCGGGATCGACCCGGATTCGGTGCGCGGCACGGCCACCGGCGTCTTCGTCGGCGCGATGCCCCAGGACTACGGGCCCCGGCTGCACGAGCCGACCGCCGACCTCGGCGGCTACCTGCTGACGGGCAGCACGACGAGCGTCGCGTCCGGCCGGGTCGCCTACACCTTCGGGTTCGAAGGCCCCGCCGTCACCGTCGACACGGCGTGCTCGTCCTCGCTGGTGGCGCTGCACCTGGCCGCCCAGGCGCTGCGCACCGGCGAATGCAGCCTGGCCCTGGCGGGCGGGGTCACGGTCATGGCGACGCCGGGGATGTTCGTCGAGTTCAGCCGGCTGCGAGGGCTGTCCCCGGACGGCCGGTGCAAGCCGTTCGCGGCCGCCGCCGACGGCACCGGCTGGGCTGAGGGCGTCGGCCTGCTGCTGGTCGAGCGGCTGTCGGACGCCCAGCGCCACGGGCACCAGGTTCTCGCCGTGATCCGCGGCAGCGCCGTCAACCAAGACGGTGCCTCCAACGGCCTCACCGCACCCAACGGCCCGTCGCAGGAGCGCGTGATCCGCCAAGCCCTGGCCAATGCCCGGCTTTCGCCCGCCGACGTCGATGTCGTGGAGGCCCACGGCACCGGCACCACCTTGGGTGACCCCATCGAAGCCCAGGCGTTGCTCGCGACGTACGGCCAGGACCGCGACCGTCCACTGTGGCTCGGATCGATCAAGTCCAACATCGGGCACACTCAGGCTGCCGCTGGAGTCGCCGGGATCATCAAGATGGTCGAAGCCATGCGCCACGGCCAGTTGCCGCAGACGTTGCATGTGGACGAACCGTCGTCCCATGTGGACTGGACATCCGGTGCCGTCGAACTGCTGACCGAAGCACAGCCGTGGGACGCGGACCGGCCGCGCCGGGCCGGGGTGTCGTCCTTCGGGGTCAGCGGCACCAACGCGCACGTCATCATCGAGCAACCGCCGCTCGTGGAGGAGCCCGAGCCGTCCCCTCCAGTCGACGTGGTGCCGTGGGTACTGTCGGCCAAGACCGCCGACGCGCTCCTCACCCAGGCACAGCAGCTACGCGAGACCACTGACCTCGACCTCGTGGATGTCGGCCGCTCTTTGATCGGCCGGGCGCGGTTCGACCACCGGGCAGTGGTGCTCGGCCGGAGCACCGACGATTTGTCCGACGGTCTCACCGCGCTGGCCACCGGCATGCCCGCACCCCAGGTGGTACAGGGCAGCGTGGTCGCTGGCAAGACGGTGTTCGTATTCCCCGGGCAGGGTTCGCAATGGACCGGGATGGCCGTCGAACTGATGGACACCAGCCCGGTGTTCGCCGACCAGATCCAGGCCTGCGCGGACGCTCTCACGCCCTACACCGACTGGTCGTTGACCGACGTCCTACGGGGTACCGAAGGTGCGCCTGGGTTCGACCGGGTCGACGTGGTCCAGCCCGCGTTGTGGGCCGTCATGATCAGCCTCGCCACCCTCTGGCAATCCCTCGGCGTCACACCCGACGCGGTAGTCGGGCACTCCCAGGGTGAAATCGCCGCCGCCTACATCGCCGGAGCCCTCACCCTGGAAGACTCGGCGAAAGTCGTCGCGCTGCGAAGCAAGGCGATCCGGGCCATGGGCGGCAACGGCGGCATGGCCTCCATCGCCGCCCCCGCCGACAGTCTGGAACTGCCCGACGGTGTCGAGATCGCCGCGATCAACGGACCCACCACCACCGTCATCTCCGGCGACCGCGACGCCCTCCAAAAGCTGGTCGACACCTCCAAGACCAACGGGATCCGGGCGCGGATGGTCCCGGTCGACTACGCGTCACACTCGGCGCACATCGACAGCCTTCACGACGAACTCCTCGAACTCCTCGACGGCATTGCACCGAGAACATCGGAAATCGCGTTCTACTCCACAGTCGAGGGTGCCCCCATCGACACCGCCGCACTCGACGCCGGATACTGGTTCCGCAACCTCCGCCAGACCGTCCTCTTCGGACAGACCACAGGGAAGCTGGCCGAGGACGGGCATGCGTTGTTCGTCGAGGTAAGCGCCCATCCGGTACTGACCATGGGCATCGAGCACGGCACTGCCGTCGGCTCACTGCGCCGTGACGACGGCTCCTGGCTGCGGATGCTGACCTCTGCCGCGGAGGCTTACGTCCAGGGGGCTCCGGTGCGCTGGGACGCCCTTCTCCACGGTGGGCGGCACGTCGATCTGCCCACCTACCCGTTCCAACGTCAGCCGTACTGGCTCGCCCCGGCCACCAGCACCGATGCCAGGCGGCTGGGTCAGACCACCACCGACCACCCGCTGCTGGCGTCGATCGTCGAACTCGCCGACAGCGACGGCCTCGTCGCCACCGGTACCCTCTCCCTCACCAGCCACCCCTGGCTCGCCGACCACGCCGTCGAGGGCACCGTCCTGCTGCCCGGCACCGCCTTCGTCGAACTGGCCGTCCACGCCGGCGACCACCTCGGCTGCGGCCACCTCGACGAACTCACCCTGGCCGCCCCGCTCACCCTGACCCGTGACCACGCCGTGCACCTCCAGGTCACCGTGGGGGCCGGCGACGAGCACGGGCACCGGCCGGTCGCCGTCCACGCCCGCGGCCAGGACGCGGCCTGGACCCAGCACGCCACCGGCGTCCTCACCCCGGACACGCCACGGCCCGAGCGGGCGCCGGTGACCTGGCCGCCCGCCGGGGCGGTAGCGCTGGACGTCGACTACGGGCGGCTGCACGACCTCGGCTACCACTACGGTCCCGTGTTCCGCGGCCTCACCGCGGCCTGGCGCCACGACGGCGGGATCTACGGCCGCGTCGAACTGCCCGGCGGCGCCGACGTCGCCGGCTTCGGTCTCCACCCCGCTCTGCTCGACGCCACACTCCACGCGCTCCTGCTCGCCGCCGGGCAGGACGACGTCCGGCTGCCGTTCTCGTGGTCCGGCGTCACCCTGCACGCCACCGGCGCCACCGAACTTCTGGTCCACATCGGACTGTCCGATAAGGACGAAGCGACGCTGTCGATCGTCGACGCCGCCGGTGCGCCGGTGGCCGACGTCGAGCACCTGGCGCTGCGGCCGGTGTCGCGTGACCAGCTGAGCGCCGCCGGCGCCGACTCCCTGTTCCACGTGCGGTGGCAGCGGATCGAGCTGCCCGAAGAGCCGGACACCGGCACGTCCACCGTCGTCCTCGGCGCGGAGCCCGGCGGCACCGTCGCCGCCGCGCACGCGACGACGCTGAGCACGCTGCGCCGGCTCCAGGACCTGCTGGCCGGCGAAAGCGCCGCGGGCGAGCGGATCGCGCTCGTCACCCGCAACGCCGTCCCGGTGTCCGGCACCGACCCGGTGGACCTCGCCGCGGCCCCGGTGTGGGGCCTGGTCCGCACGGCGCAGACCGAGTACCCGGACCGGATCGTGCTCGTCGACACCGACGACGACCCGGATTCGATCCGCGCCGTCCCGGCCGCCGTCGCCACCGGTGAACCGCAGCTCGCGCTGCGCGGCGGGGTCGCGCACGTCCCGCGGCTCGTCCCGGCCACCCGGTCCGGGCCGGGAACCGCGGGGTGGCGCACCGACGGGACCGTGCTGATCACCGGGGGCACCGGCACCCTCGGCCGCCTCACCGCCCGCCACCTCGTCACCCGGCACGGGGTCCGGCACCTGCTGCTGACCAGCCGCCGCGGTCTCGACGCCCCCGGTGCCGCCGCCCTCCGGGACGAGCTGACCGAGCTGGGCGCCCGGGTACGCGTCGTCGCCTGCGACGTCGCCGACCGCGACGACCTCGCCGCCGTTCTCGAGAGCGTCGAACCCGCGCTCACCGCCGTGATCCACACCGCCGGCGTGCTCGACGACGCCACGCTGCGGTCGCTCACCCCGGAGCAGGTGGAGAACGTGCTGCGGCCCAAGGTGGACGCCGCCTGGAACCTGCACGAACTCACCGGCGACCTCGACGCGTTCGTGCTGTTCTCCTCGGTGATCGGTACGGTGGGCGGCGCGGGGCAGGCGAACTACGCGGCCGCCAACACCTTCCTCGACGCCCTCGCCCACCACCGCCACACCCGGGGCCTGCCCGCCGTCTCCCTCGCCTGGGGTCTGTGGGCCGACGCCACCGGCATGACGGGCCACCTCGCCGACGCCGACCGCGCCCGCATGCGGCGTACCGGCATGACCGCCCTGCCGGCCGGCACCGGCATGGCCCTCCTCGACGCCGCCCGGGCCGGGGGCGAGGCACTCGTCGTGCCCGTTAACCTCGACCGGGCCGTGCTGCGCGACCGCGCCGGGCAGGGCGACTTGCCGCCGGTGCTGCGTGGCCTGGTCCGGGCGCGGACCCGGCGGCAGGCCGGCGCGGTGGGCGGCACCGGGTCGCCGTGGGTC
Source organism: Amycolatopsis sp. NBC_00355 (assembly GCF_036104975.1). GTDB lineage: Bacteria > Actinomycetota > Actinomycetes > Mycobacteriales > Pseudonocardiaceae > Amycolatopsis. The sequence continues at coordinate 2,154,252 of NZ_CP107982.1, forward strand.
CGCCGCCTCGCCGGCCTGCCGGCGGAAGAGCGGCGCGCGGTGGCCGAGGAGCTGGTGCGGGTCACCATCGCGGCCGTGCTCGGGCACGCGGATCCCGCCGCGGCCGGCGGCGACCGGGCGTTCCAGGAGCTGGGGTTCGATTCGCTGACCGCCGTGGAGTTCCGCAACCGGCTCGGCGCGGCGACCGGGCTCCGGCTGTCCCCGACGCTGATCTTCAACCACCCGACGCCGCCCCGGCTCGTCGACCACCTGCTCGCCGAGGCGGCCGGGGTCCGCGCTCCGGTGGCGGCCGCCACCGCGGCGGCCGCGTCGGACGAGCCGATCGCGATCGTCGCCATGGCCTGCCGCTACCCGGGCGGGGTGGCGTCCCCGGAAGACCTGTGGCGGCTGGTCGCCGGGGAGACCGACGCGATCTCCGCCTTCCCGGACGACCGCGGCTGGGACCTGGCCGCGCTCTACGACCCGGACCCGGCCCATCCGGGTACCGCCTACACGCGCCACGGCGGTTTCCTGCACGACGCCGCCGCGTTCGACCCGGGGTTCTTCGGGATCAGCCCGCGCGAGGCCACCGCGACCGACCCGCAGCAGCGGTTGCTGCTGGAGACGGCGTGGGAGGCGTTCGAGCGCGCCGGGCTCGACCCGGAGGCGCTGCGCGGCAGCCGGACCGGTGTGTTCACCGGCGTGATGTACGACGACTACGCCACCCGGCTGCGCCGCTCCCCCGCCGAGTTCGAGGGCCAGCTGCTCACGGGCAGCACGTCCAGCGTGGCGTCCGGCCGCGTCGCCTACACCTTCGGCCTGGAGGGGCCCGCCGTCACCGTGGACACAGCGTGTTCGTCGTCGCTGGTGGCGCTGCACCTGGCCGCCCAGGCCCTGCGCACCGGCGAATGCACGCTGGCCCTGGCCGGCGGCGTCACGGTGATGGCCACGCCCGGCACGTTCGTCGAGTTCAGCCGCCAGCGGGGGCTGTCCGCCGACGGCCGCTGCAAGCCCTTCGCCGACGCCGCCGACGGCACCGGCTGGGGCGAGGGCGTCGGCCTCCTGCTGGTCGAACGCCTCTCCGACGCCCAGCGCAACGGCCACCGGATCCTCGCCGTGGTGCGCGGGAGCGCCGTCAACCAGGACGGTGCCTCCAACGGTCTCACGGCGCCGAACGGCCCGTCGCAGGAGCGAGTGATCCGCCAAGCTCTCGCCAACGCCCGGCTTTCCCCAGCTGACGTCGATGTCGTGGAGGCCCACGGCACCGGCACGACCTTGGGTGATCCCATCGAGGCCCAAGCCCTGCTTGCGACCTACGGTCAGGACCGCGACCGTCCACTGTGGCTCGGATCGGTGAAGTCCAACATCGGCCACACTCAGGCTGCTGCTGGTGTCGCCGGAGTCATCAAGATGGTCGAAGCGATGCAGCACGGGCAGCTGCCGCGGACGTTGCATGTGGACCGACCTTCGTCCCATGTGGACTGGACATCCGGGTCCGTCGAACTGCTGACCGAAGCACAGCCGTGGGACAGCTCGGTGCGGCCGCGGCGGGCGGCGGTGTCGGCGTTCGGGGTCAGCGGGACCAACGCGCACGTCATCCTGGAACAGCCGCCGGCCGCACCGGAATCCGAACGGGTACGCCCGGCCGGGGTGGTGCCGTGGGTGGTGTCGGCGAAAACCTTCGAGGCCGTGGCCGCCCAGGCGGAACGGCTGCGGCCGGCGGCCGGGGAGCTGGAGCCGGTGGACGTGGGCTGGTCACTGGCGTCTCGCGCCGGTTTCGAGCAGCGGGCGGTGGTGCTCGGCCGCGACGCCGCCGAACTCCGCGACGGACTCTCCGCCCTCGCCACCGGAATGCCCGCACCCCAGGTGGTACAGGGCGGTGTGGTCCCGGGCAAGACGGTGTTCGTATTCCCCGGCCAAGGCTCCCAATGGGCCGGGATGGCCGTCGGATTGCTGGACAGCAGTCCCGTGTTCGCCGACCAGATCCAGGCTTGCGGCGATGCCCTCGCCCCCCACATCGACTGGTCGTTGACCGACGTCCTACGGGGTACCGAAGGTGCGCCTGGCTTCGACCGGGTCGACGTGGTCCAGCCCGCGCTGTGGGCGGTCATGATCAGCCTGGCCACCCTCTGGCAATCCCTCGGAGTCACCCCCGACGCCGTGGTGGGTCATTCGCAGGGTGAGATCGCCGCGGCCTACATTGCGGGAGCGTTGTCGCTGGAGGACTCAGCAAAGGTCGTCGCCTTGCGGAGCAAGGCAATCCGGGCCATGGGTGGCAACGGCGGCATGGCCTCCATCGCCGCCCCCGCCGACAGCCTCACTCTGCCTGAGGGTGTCGAGATCGCCGCGATCAACGGACCCACCACCACCGTCATCTCCGGCGACCGCGACGCCTTGCAGAAGCTGGTCGACGCCTCCGAGGCCAAGGGAACCCGGGCCCGGATGGTCCCGGTCGACTACGCCTCACATTCGGCGCACATCGACAGGCTCCACGACGAACTCCTCGGGCTTCTCGCAGGAATCGAACCGAAGACTTCGGAGATCGCGTTCTACTCCACAGTGGAGGGAGCGCCGATCGACACCGCAGCACTCGACGCCGGATACTGGTTCCGCAACCTCCGCCAGACTGTCCTTTTCGGACATACAGTCGAGAAGCTGGCCGAAGAGGGACATTCGCTGTTCATCGAGGTGAGTGCGCACCCGGTCCTGACCATGGGTATCGAGCACGGCACCGCCATCGGCACTCTCCGCCGTGATGACGGTTCCTGGCTGCGCATGCTGACCTCCGCCGCGGAGGCATACGTCCACGGCGCGCCGGTGCGCTGGGAGGACGTCCTCGACGGCGGGCAGCACGTCGACCTGCCCACCTACCCGTTCCAACGCCGGAAGTACTGGCTCGACGACCCGGCGTTCGCCGACGATCCGGCCGGGCTCGGCCTGATCGCCACCGGGCACCCGCTGGTGCCCGCCGGGGTGGAGCTGGCCGACGGGGAGGGCGCGCTGTACACCGGCAAGTTGTCCCTGGCCACGCATCCGTGGCTCGCCGACCACGCCGTGGGCGACACCGTGCTGCTGCCCGGCACCGCGTTCGTGGACCTGGCCATCCGGGCCGGCGACGGCATGGGATGCGGTCACCTCGACGAACTCACGATCGAGCGGCCGCTCGTGCTCACCGGGCAGAGCGAGGTGCGGATCCAGGTCCGCGTCGGCGCCGGCACCGAGCACGGCCACCGGCCGGTCGAAATCCACGCGCGGCCCGGTGCCGACGACGCGAGCTGGACCCGGCACGCCACCGGCGTCCTCACGCCGGACGGCCCCGTTCCGGACCCGGGCGTCACCCGGCCGCCCGCCGGAGCCACGCCGATCGACGTCGGCTACGAACGGCTGCACGACGCCGGCTACGCCTACGGCCCGCGCTTCCAGGGGCTCACCGCGGCCTGGCGCCACGGCGACGACCGCTACGCCCGGGTCGAGCTTCCCGGCGGCACCGACGTCACCGGGTTCGGCATCCACCCGGCCCTGCTGGACGCGGCGCTGCACGCCATGCTGCTCGCGTCGGAGGCGGACGGCGTCCGGTTGCCGTTCTCCTGGACCGGCGTCACGCTGCACGCCACCGACGCCACCGAACTGCACGTCCGGCTGACCGTCGGCGGCGAAGACCGCGTTTCGCTCGTCGCGACGGACGGCGCGGGCACCCCGGTGATCACGGTGGCGTCCCTGATCACCCGGCCGGTCGCCGCCGAGCAGCTCGCTCCGGCGACCGCGGGCTTGCTGTTCCGGGTGGAGTGGATCCCCGCCACCCCCGGCCACCACACCACCGACTACACAACCCTGCACATCGAACCCAGCCACCACAGCCCCACCGAAACCGTGCACGACACCCTCCACCACCTCCAACACCACCTCACCCACAACGACAACACCCTCCTCATCACCACCCACAACGCCATCGCCACACAACCCCACGACACCCTCGACCTCACCGCAGCACCGGTCTGGGGCCTCATCCGCAGCGCCCAGAGTGAACACCCCGACCGGATCATCCTCATCGACCTCGACAACAACCCCGCCTCGGCCCGGGCGATCCCGGCCGCCGTCGCCACCGGCGAACCCCAACTCGCCATCCGCGACGGCCACATCTACACACCCCGACTCACCCCCACCACCACCCAACCCGCCACCTTCAACCCCGACGGGACCGTCCTCATCACCGGCGGCACCGGCACCCTCGCCACCACCATCGCCCGCCACCTCACCACCCACCACCACATCCGGCACCTGGTACTGACCAGCCGACGCGGCCCCCACGCCCCCGGTGCTTTCGAGCTCCACCGGGAACTCACCGAGCTGGGTGCTCACGTCGACATCGTCGCCTGCGACGCCGCCGACCGCGACGACCTCACCACCCTCCTCAACAGGATCGAACCCCCGCTGACCGCGGTGATTCACGCCGCCGGCGTCCTCGACGACGCGGTGGTGGAAACCCTCACCCCACAACAACTGGATACGGTCCTACGACCCAAAATCGACGCCGCCCGGAACCTCCACGAACTCACCCACAACCTCGACGCGTTCGTGCTGTTCTCCTCCCTCGCCGGCACCCTCGGCACACCCGGACAAGCCAACTACGCCGCCGCCAACACCTACCTCGACGCCCTCGCCCACCACCGCCACACCCAAGGACAACCCGCCGTCTCCCTCGCCTGGGGACTCTGGCAAGACGCCACCGGCATGACCGGCCACCTCGACAACACCGCCCACCACCGACTCCACCACAACGGCATCACCCCCATCACCACCGAAGAAGGCCTCACACTCTTCGACACCGCCTGCGGATCCAGCGAAGCGTTGCTGGTGCCGGCCCGGCTCGACCGGGCCGCGCTGCGGGACCGTGCCGTCGCCGGAGATCTCCCGCCACTGCTGCGGAACCTGGTGCGCGGCACCCTCCGTCGTCCGGCCACTGTGGACAGTTCGGACACCGCGTCCCGGGGGCCGGTGGGCCGGCTCGCCGGAATGCCCGAGGCCGAGCAGGAGAGCGTCCTGCTCGAGCTGGTGCGCGTCCAGGTGGCGGCCGTGCTCGGCTACGAGACGGCGGCCGCGGTCGGCGTGGACCACGCGTTCAAGGACCTCGGCTTCGAGTCCCTGACCGCGGTGGAGCTGCGCAACCGGCTGAGCACCGCGACCGGCGTCCGCCTGCCCGCGACGCTCGTGTTCGACCACCCGACTCCCACCGCCCTGGCCCGGCACCTGCGCCACCGGGTCCTCGGCACCGGCCCGGTCGTGCGCGCCGTGACGTCCACGGCGGAAGCGGACGAGCCGGTGGCGATCGTGGGCATGGCCTGCCGGTTCCCCGGCGGCGTGTCCTCCCCCGAGCAGCTGTGGCGGCTGGTCGCCGAAGGCGGTGACGCCATCGGCCCGTTCCCGGCCGACCGCGGCTGGGACCTGGCCGCCCTGTACGACCCGGACCCCGGCCGCATCGGGACCTGCTACACCCGCGAAGGCGGTTTCCTCTACGACGCCAGCGATTTCGACCCGGGCTTCTTCGGGATCTCGCCGCGCGAGGCCGCCGCGACCGACCCGCAGCAGCGGCTGCTACTGGAGACGGCCTGGGAGACGTTCGAACGAGCCGGGATCGACCCGGGTTCCCTGCGTGGCAGCGACACCGGCGTGTTCGCCGGGGTCATGTACGACGACTACGGCACGCGGTTCGGGCCGGGCCGGATTCCCGAGGACATCGAGTCGTACTACGCGACCAGCAGCGCGGGAAGTGTCGCGTCGGGCCGGCTGGCCTACACCTTCGGGCTCGAAGGCCCCGCCGTCACCGTCGACACGGCGTGCTCCTCCTCGCTGGTGGCACTGCACCTGGCCGCGCAGGCCCTGCGCACCGGCGAATGCTCCCTGGCCCTGGCCGGCGGCGTCACGGTGATGGCCACGCCGAGCACGTTCGTCGGCTTCAGCCGCCAACGCGGCCTGTCCGCCGACGGTCGCTGCAAGCCCTTCGCCGACGCAGCCGACGGCACCGGCTGGGGCGAAGGCGCCGGCCTGCTCTTGGTCGAACGCCTCTCCGACGCCCAACGCAACGGACACCGGATCCTCGCCGTCATCCGCGGCAGCGCCGTCAACCAAGACGGTGCCTCCAACGGCCTCACCGCCCCCAACGGCCCGTCCCAGGAACGAGTGATCCGGCAGGCCCTCGCCAACGCCCGGCTTTCCCCAGCTGACGTCGATGTCGTGGAAGCCCACGGCACCGGCACGACCTTGGGTGACCCCATCGAAGCCCAAGCGCTGCTCGCCACTTACGGCCAGGACCGCGACCGTCCACTGTGGCTCGGATCGATCAAGTCCAACATCGGCCACACCCAAGCCGCCGCCGGCGTCGCCGGAGTCATCAAAATGGTCGAAGCCATACGAAACGGGCAGCTGCCGCGGACGTTGCACGTGGACAAGCCTTCGTCCCATGTGGACTGGGAGTCCGGTGCCGTCGAACTGCTGACCGAGGCACATCCGTGGGACAGCTCGGAACGGCCGCGCCGGGCTGGAGTGTCGTCGTTCGGGGTGAGCGGCACCAACGCGCACGTCATCATCGAGCAACCGCCGGTCGCGCCGGAGCCCGAGCCGTCGTCTCCGGTTGACGTGGTGCCGTGGGTGCTGTCCGGCAAGACCGCCGACGCGCTCCTCGCCCAGGCGCAGCAGCTGCGCGAGACCGCCGACCTCGACCCCCTGGACGTCGGCCGGACCCTGGCCGCACGCGCCGGTTTCGAACACCGCGCGGTCGTTCTCGGCCGCGACCGCGACGACCTGCTGGCTGGAGCCTCCGCCCTGGCCGCCGGCACCCCGGCGGCTCACGTGGTGCACGGCAGTGTGGTCCCGGGCAAGACGGTGTTCGTGTTCCCCGGGCAGGGTTCCCAATGGACCGGGATGGCCGTCGAACTGATGGACACCAGCCCGGTGTTCGCCGACCAGATCCAGGCCTGCGCGGACGCTCTCACGCCCCACACCGACTGGCCCCTGACAGAGGTGCTGCGGGGTACCGAAGGCGCACCCGGGTTCGACCGGGTCGACGTGGTCCAGCCCGCACTCTGGGCGGTCATGATCAGCCTGGCCACTCTCTGGCGATCCCTCGGTGTCGTCCCCGACGCAGTGGTCGGGCACTCTCAGGGTGAAATCGCCGCGGCCTACATCGCCGGAGCGCTCACCCTGGAGGACTCGGCGAAGGTCGTGGCGTTGCGGAGTAAGGCGATCAGGGCGATGGGTGGCAACGGTGGGATGGCGTCCATCGCCGCGCCTGCTGACAGTCTGGAACTACCCGACGGTGTCGAGATCGCCGCGATCAACGGCCCCAACGCCACCGTCATTTCCGGTGATCGCGACGCCCTGCAGAAGCTGGTCGACGCCTCCGAAACCAACGGAACCCGGGCTCGCATGGTCCCCGTCGACTACGCCTCACACTCCGCCCACATCGACAGCCTCCACGACGAACTCCTCGAACTTCTCGCAGGAATCGAACCGAAGACTTCGGAGATCGCGTTCTACTCCACAGTGGAGGGAGCGCCGATCGACACCGCCGCACTCGACGCGGGGTACTGGTTCCGCAACCTCCGTCAGACCGTCCGCTTCGGACAGACCGCCGAGAGGCTCGCCGAGGACGGGCACGCGCTGTTCATCGAAACCAGCGCCCACCCGGTACTCACCATGAGCATCGAGCAGGGCACGGCCATCGGCACTCTCCGCCGTGACGACGGTTCCTGGCAACGGATGCTCACCTCCGCCGCCGAAGCCCACGTCCACGGCGCCCACGTCGACTGGGACGCCCTCCTCCGCGGCGGGCGGCACGTCGATCTGCCCACCTATCCCTTCCAGCACCGGCGCTACTGGCTCGACGCTCCCGCGTCCGCCGGGGACCCGGCACTGCTCGGGCAGGCGCTCACCGAGCACCCCCTGCTGGCGTCGATCGTCGAACTCGCCGACAGCGACGGCCTCGTCGCCACCGGCGTCGTGTCCCTCACCACCCACCCGTGGCTCGCCGATCACGCCGTCGGCGACACCGTCCTGCTGCCCGGCACCGCCTTCGTCGAACTCGCCATCCACGCCGGCGACCACCTCGGCTGCGGCCACCTCGACGAACTCACCATCGAGACACCGCTCGTCTTCCCGGAGCGGGGCGGTGTCCACCTCCAGATCACCGTCGGAGCCGCGGACGGCACCGGGTTCCGGCCGGTGGCGATCCACTCCCGGCCCGACGAGCCGGCGGGCGCGTGGACCCGTCACGCCGGGGGCCGGCTCACCCCCGACCGGGCCCCGGCGCCGGCCGACGCCCTCCCCTGGCCCCCGGCCGGCGCCGAGCCGATCGACACGACGTCGTTCTACGAACGGGCCGGCGAGCGCGGTTACCACTACGGCCCGGTGTTCCAGGGCCTCGTCGCCGCGTGGCGCGACGGCGACGACCTCTACGCCGAGGTCGAGCTTCCGCCGGGCGCCGACGCGGCCGGGTACGGTGTCCACCCCGCCCTCCTGGACGCCGCGTTGCACCCGATCCTGCTGGTCCAGGACGACGACCGGCCGGCACGGCTGCCGTTCACGTGGTCCGGGGTCACCGTGCACGCCACCGGCGCCACGGCACTGCGGGTCCACCTCGCCCGGTCGCGGCCGGACACCGCGTCGCTGCTCGCGGTGGACGCCGCGGGCCGTCCGGTGGTGACCGTCGGGTCGTTGCTCACCCGCGAGATCTCCGGAAGCCTCGCGCCCCGGCCGAGCCGGTCGCTGTTCCGGCTCGACTGGACGCCGATCGGCCTCGACGGTCCGGAGACCGGCGGCGGTGGAACCGACGTCCACTTCGTCGAACCGGCGGCCGGGGACGTCGTCACCGGCGCGCACGAGACCGTCCACAATGTACTTTCACACCTCCGGACCTGGCTGGCGACGGCCGGGAACGACCGCCGGTTGGTCGTGGTGACCCGCGGCGCGACGGCCGTCGGCGATGAGGACGTCGATCTCACCGCGGCGCCGGTCTGGGGCCTGGTCCGCACCGCCCAGACCGAACACCCGGACCGGATCGTGCTCGTCGACACCGACGACGACCCCGCGTCGCGACAGGCGATCCCGGCCGCCGTCGCCACCGGCGAACCCCAATTGGCCCTCCGCGGCGGAATCGCGTACCTCCCCCGGTTCGCGCCCGCTCCCCCGCCCGGCGACACCACCCTCGACCCCGGCGGCACCGTACTCATCACGGGCGGCACCGGCACCCTCGGCGCCCACGTCGCCCGCCACCTCGTCACCCACCACGGGGCCCGCCACCTCACCCTCATCAGCCGGCGCGGACCCGACGGCCCCGACCTGCGGGACGAACTCACCGCGCTGGGCGCCGACGTCGACATCGTCGCCTGCGACGCCGCCGACCGCGACAGCCTCGCCGCCCTCCTGAAGCAGCTCGAGCCCCCGCTCACGGCCGTCATCCACGCCGCCGGCGTCCTCGACGACGCCACCCTGGAAAACCTCACACCACAGCAACTCGACACCGTCCTGCGGCCCAAGATCGACGCCGCCTGGAACCTCCACGAACTCACCGGAAACCTCGACGCGTTCGTCCTGTTCTCCTCCCTCGCGGGCACCATCGGCAACGCCGGGCAAAGCGCCTACGCCGCCGCCAACACCTTCCTCGACGCCCTGGCCCACCATCGCCACCACCACGGACAACCCGCCGTCTCCCTGGCCTGGGGACTCTGGGAAGACGCCACCGGCATGACCGGCGACCTCGACCACACCGCCCACCACCGGCTCCGCCACACCGGCATCACCCCGCTGAGCACCGAAGAAGCACTCACCCTCTTCGACGAGGCCCTGACCCTGGGCTCGCCGCTGCTCCTGCCCGCCGGCCTCGACCGGGCGGTCCTGCGCGAGCGGGCCGCCGAGGGCGGGCTACCGCCGCTGCTGCGCGGCCTGGTCCGCGCCCCCAAGCCGGCCGCGGCGCGGACCGAGGAGAACGGCCACGCGGGCGGCTTCGCGCGGCAGTTCGCGCAGGCCCCCGAGGCGCAGCGCGAGCGTCTCGTGCTGGACCTGGTCGGCGCCACCGCGGCCGCCGTGCTCGGCCACGCCGGCCAGGCCGCGATCGGGCCGGACCGCGGATTCCTCACCCTCGGTTTCGACTCGCTGACCGCGGTCGAGCTGCGCAACCGCCTCAACGCGGTGACCGGGCTGCACCTGCCGCCGACGCTGCTGTTCGACCACCCGACCCCCGCGGCGCTGGCGGCGTACCTGCGGACCGAACTCGGCCCGGCGTCCCCGGCGGAGTCGCCGCTCGCGCTGCTCGACCGGCTCGAGTCGCTGCTGTCGGCCGTCTCCGGCGAAGCCCGCGACCGGCTGGCCGACCGGCTCCGCAGCCTCACGTCGGAGCTGACCGCCGTCCCGGACCCGGCCGGCACCGAGGAAGCCCTCGACCTCAGCGCGGCCACGGACGACGAGATCTTCGGCCTGATCGACAACGACCTGCAGGACACGTGACCAAACACCCCGATGTGGCGGTGGGGCGCTAGGGGCGCTTTAGACCGGGCGAGGATCGTGACTCCGGAAGTCCCGTCCGGAGCGTACGCGTGGAGGAGAGCAGTTGACCGAGACAGCGGATTCCGAGTCCGCCCGCTTGCCGATGCGCCGGGAGTGCCCGTTCCGGCCCCCGGCGCCCTACGCCCGGCTCAGCGCGGAAAGCCCGGTTTCGCGGGTGACGCTGCCCAACGGCGACACGGCCTGGGCCATCAGCAGCTACCGGCTCGCGCGCGAGCTCGTGGTCCACCCGGACGTCAGCGCGGACCGGTCACACCCGAACTACCCGACGATGCTGCCGAAGCAGCCGGTGTCGAAAGCGCAGGCCAAAGGGCTGCTGAGCTGGATGGACCCGCCGGAGCACACCACGCACCGGCGGATGGTCGTCAGCGAGTTCACCGTCAAGCGCGTCGCCGCGATGGCCCCGCACATCCGGAAGGTCACCGAGGAGTGCCTCGACCAGCTGCTCGCCGGGCCGTCGCCGGCCGACCTGGTGCGGGGGCTGTCGCTCGCGGTGCCGGCGCGGGTGATCTGCGAGCTGCTCGGCGTGCCCTACGCCGACCGGGACCTGTTCGCCGAACGCACCGAGCTGATCCTCAACCACCACAGCACGGTCGAGCAGCGGATGACCGCGTGGCGCGAGCTGCGGGCCTACCTGGACCAGCTCATCTCCGGCAAGGAAGCCGACCCCGGTGACGACCTGCTGAGCCGGCTGGTGCAGCGCTACCGCGAGGCCGGGATGCTCGACCACGAGCTGCTCATCGGCCTGGCGATGGGCCTGCTCGTCGGCGGCCACGAGACGACGGCCAACATGATTTCGCTGGGCACCGTCTTCTTCCTGAGCCACCCCGAGCACCTGGCCGACTTCGTCGAGCACCCGGAGAACGCCGCCGGCGCGGTGGAGGAGCTGTTGCGCTACTTCAGCATCGCCGACCACTCGGTCAGCCGGGTGACGACGGCGGACATCGAGATCGGCGGGGTGCGGATCCCGGCGGGCGAAGGGGTGATCACCCTCAACGCGGCGGCCAACCACGACGAGGCCGTCTTCCCCGACCCCGGCGAGTTCGACCCGCGCCGGGACTTCCGCCGCCATCTGGCCTTCGGGTACGGCGTCCACCAGTGCATCGGGCAGAGCCTCGCCCGGCTGGAACTGGAGATCGTGTTCACGACGCTGTTCGCGCGTGTCCCCACGCTGCGCCTGGCGGTGCCGGTGGAGGAGCTGGCGTTCAAGCACGACGCCGCGTTCTACGGTCTCTACGAGGTGCCGGTCACCTGGTGACCCCAGGACGCGCGAGAGCCCGGCAGCCGCAGCTGCCGGGCTCTCGTCGTCAGCGTGCCTGGTGCCACGGGCCGTTCAGCAGATCCGAGACCTCCGCGGCCAGGCCCTCGTCCGCGAGCATGGCCGCGTGCTCGACGGCCACCTCGATCTCGCGGCCGACCACGACGTCGCGGCCCGACGAGCGCATGCCGCGCAGGCCGCTGAGCGGCGTGGCCGAGCTGTAGGCCACCGCCGTGCGCCACTGGTCGGCGGGATCGATGCCGGCCGCCGCCGCCAGGTAGCCCAGAAACGACCGGAACAGGTCGAACACCTCTTCACGGCGTTTCTCGTCCAAGCCGAACCGGGTGAACGCCGGCGTGCAGATCGCGCGCGTCAGCCTCAGGAACTCCGTCTTGAGCTGGGCGACGTCCTGGATCTCGTCGTGCAGCCGCTGCCCCTCGGCGCGGGCTTCGGCCAGTTCGGCGTCGGAGATCAGCGGCGGCAGGAAGCCCACGACCTTCTGGAACTGCCACAGCACCGACACCGGCGTGATCAGCTCCGGGTCGAACAGCACCAGCTGCGGCGGCGTTTCCTGCCACCGCCCGATCCGCTCGGCCAGCGCGGCCGCGTAGACCGAGCCCGCGCAGAACCCGAGCACCGCGCGGACCCGCGGGCGCTGCTGCTCCAGCGGCCCCGCCCAGTGGGCGAGGTAGCCGGCGGCGTCGCGGGCCGCTTCCGACGCCCCGTCCGGCGGCACGCTCTCGCGAACGGTGAGGTCCACCTTCAGGTTCGCCACCAGGTCGGCGAAGCGCGCCTCGGGGCGACCGGTGGCGTCGAAGTCGACCGCGAGCACGACCTCGTCCGAATGGTCGCTGGTCGACAGGTCTTTCCAAGCGGCGTTGGGCACTTCAGCTCCTCGGGTCACAGGGTTCGGACGTGTTTGGCCAGGGCCGCCGGAGTCGGCGCGGCGAACAGGTCGGGCAGCTTCACCGAAGCCCGCGTCGTCTCCTCGATCTCCTGGAGCAACCGGGCGCCGAGCAGGGAATTGCCGCCGTTGGTGAAGAAGTTGGTCTCCGCGGCGACGTCGTCGCGGTCCAGCAGCCGCCGGAACAGCTCGATCAGCGACAGCACCAGTTCGTCCGACGGGTCGGCGCCGTCGTCGTCGACGTGCCCGCCCTCACCCGGCCGGGTGGTCAGCGCCCGCTGTTCCAGGGCCGGGTAGTCGACCTTCTCGTTGGCGTTGACCGGCAGGGCGTCCACCACGAAGAAGTCCTGCGGGATGGCCGAGTGCGGCAGCTCGGTGCGGGCGTATTCCCACAGTTCGTCGGCGAGGCCGGCGACATCGGATTCGACGAAGACGACGAGACGGCCGTCGGCGCTGCGGTCACCGACCACCACCGCGGCCGCGGCCCGCACCAGCGGGTGGCCGAGCAGCGCCGCCTCGACCTCGCCGAGCTCGATCCGGTTGCCGCGCAGCTTCACCTGCCGGTCGGCGCGGCCGAACAGCTCCAGGGTGCCGTCGGGCAGCCACCGGCCGAGGTCCCCGCTGCGGTAGCAGCGGCCGTGGACGGGGTGCTCGACGAACTTCGCCGCGGTCAGCTCCGGTGAGCCGTGGTAGCCGAGAGCGACGCCGTCGCCGGCGATCCACAGCTCGCCCCGCACCCCCACCGGCAGCTCACGGCCGTCCGGGGCGACGACCGCGACCCGGGTGTTCGCGATCGGCTTCCCGACGTCCAGCCGTTCGCCGACCTCCTCGACGACGCCCCAGGTGCACCAGGTGGTGGTCTCGGTCGGCCCGTAGGCGTGGTGCACTTCGCAGCCGGTGGCCAGCAGTGCGCGCACGAGCGCCACCGGCACCGGCTCGGCACCGGTCACGACCTTGCGGCCGGCCAGGCGGTCGGCCACCCGGTCCAGCACCAGCCGCCAGGTCGTCGGCGTGGCCTGGATGATCCGCGGGTCGTGCCGCTCGATCAGCGCGCGCAGCACCGCGCCGTCGGTGCGCGCCTCGTCCGGCGCGACGACGATCCGGCCACCGGAGTAGAGCGGCACGTAGTGCTCCAGGTTCGCCATGTCGAAGGCGAACGTCGTCATCCACAGCGTGGCGTCGCGCGGGGTGGCCGGCAGCCGCTCGGTGTAGTCGCCGGCGATGTTCGTGATCGCGCGGTGCGGGAGCACAGCGCCCTTCGGCCGTCCGCTCGACCCCGACGTGTAGATCAGGTAGGCCGCCGCGCCCGGGTCGATCCGCGGCGGCTCGACCGGCGGCCCGGCCGGGGCCGCGCCGGTCACCGGCAGCGGGGCGAGGCGGGCCGGCCCGCCGGGCACCGCCAGGTCGTGGCCGGTGAGCACGAGCTTCGCGCCGGAGTCGGCCAGCACGTAGGCCGTGCGCTGCGCCGGGTGCCCGGGGTCCACCGGCACGTAGGCGACACCGGTGAGCCACAGTCCCAGCACCGCGGCGACGAGCTCCGGGGACCGGGGCACCGCGATCGCCACCGTGTCCCCGGCCGTGACGCCCGCGCCGAGCAGCAGCTCGCGGGTGGCCACCGCGGTGTCCCACACCTGCCGGTAGGTCGTGGTGCGCACGCCCTGCTCGACGGCGACCGCGTCCGGCGCGCGCAGCACGTGGCCGTACACGGCCGCGACGACGCTCTCCGGCTCGTGGGTGCGGGCGGTGTCGTTGGCCGCGTCGATCACGGCGTGGTCCTGCTCGCTCCACACCGGGATGTCGCCGATCGGGCGGTCAGGGTCGGCGCCGCAGGCCACGAGCAGCGCGTCGTAGCGCAGCAGCAGCGCTTCGACGTCGGCGCGGTCCAGCTTGCCGGTGGCGTGCCGGGCGATGACCCGCAGTTCGTCCGCGGACGAGGCGAAGCCGAACTCCAGGTCGAACTTGCTGTAGCCGTTCTCGACCACCAGCATCCGCGCGGGCCGCCCGGCGACCGTGGCGCCGGAGCCCAGCGCCAGCTGCGGGAAGTAGTTGAACAGGTGGCGGCACAACCGGTTGCGCCAGGTGGAATCCACCCGCGGCACCAGCTCCGGGTAGCAGTCGACCGGGACGTCGGCGTGCAGCAGCGCGCCGAAGTAGGTGTCCCGGGCCCGCCGGGCCAGCGCCCGGAAACCCTCGCCCGGGTCGAGGGCGAGCCGGATCGGCAGCACGTTGGTGTGGTGGCCCACGGCGTCCGGATCGTCCTTCGGGCGCACGCTCACCGGGGTCCCGACGGCGATGTCCGGTCCGGCGCCGTGCGCGGCGAGCAGTGCGTGGTAGGCCGCGAGCAGGATGACGGCCTCCGGTGCGCGCGCCTCCCGTTGCAGCTCCCGCACCGCCGCGTGCGCTGGCGGCGAGAGGGTGAACGTGACCTGGTCGCCCGCCATGGTGGGCTCGTCGTCGTCCGGGACGCCGCAGGCGAGACCGAGGCCCTTCGGGTCGAAGTCGCCCAGCCGCTGCCGCCAGTAGGCGAGGCTTTCGGGTTTCGGTTCGGGCTCGGCGAAGCCGGGCACCACGGTGTGGAGCTGCGCGGGCGGCGCGTCGTCGGCTTCGAAGCCTTCGTAGGCCGCCACCAGGTCCTCGTAAAGGCGCCGGCCCGAGATGATGTCGTAGATCAGGTGGTGGAAGGCCAGGCACAGCACGTGCCCGCCGGCGTGCTCGAACAGCCCCGCGCGCAGCAGCGGTGCGCCGTCGAGGGCGAACGGGCGCGTGACGAAGGGCCGCAACGCCCGTTCCACGTCCACATCGGACAGTGGCGCCGGGGGAAGTTCCAGCTCGAACCGGAATTCGTCCGGTGGCACCACGCCCTTCAGCAGGTCGGCCCCGGTCGCCACGTACACGGTCCGGAGCACTTCGTACCGGCGGAGCAGGGTGTCGAGGGCGGCCCGCAGCGCGGGGACTTCGAGCCGCCCTTCGACCTGGAACGCCAGCGAAAGGTTGTTGGCGGCGCTGTCCGGCACCAGCCGTTCCAGCAGCCACATGGCCGCCTCTTTACGGGTGGCCGGCGAAAAATCGGGCCGGGACTCGGTCTCCGGCCTCACTGCGGACGCCAATGGGTACTCCCCTCGTCAGGGACGGAATGCGGGCACCTCCGACAGGACGCGGCCAACGCTAGGGTGCCCGGCCGAACTCCGGCTAAAGCCGGTCTCAAGCCGGGCACCCCCCGCGGAAACCGTTGCTAGGCCGGTGTTCCCGCGGCTTCGGCGGCGACGATCTCTTCGGCGAGGTGGTCGGCCAGCAGCCGGGGGGTCGGGTTGTCGTAGACCATTCCGGGCGTCACCTCGATCGCGCCGTCGCTCATCAGCTGGGCGAGTTCCAGCGCCATGAACGACGACAGCCCCAGCTGGAGCAGGTCGTCGTCCGGGTCGAGGCCTTCGGCCTGCTCGACGCCGAGCACGGTGGCCGCGTGGCCGAGCAGGACCTCCAGCACGATGCCGGGCCGCTCGGCCGGTTCCGCCCGCAGCAGCCGTTCGCGCACCGGCGGCGCGGCCGGTTCCCCGGGTTCGACGGCCACCGGGGCCGGCCCGGCGGCCGGTTCCGTTCCGGGGACCGGGTGCAGCCAGTAGCTCTTGTGCTGGAAGGGATAGGTCGGCAGCTCGATCCGCGGACCGTCCGAAGCGGACACCAGTGCGGCCGGGTCGATCCCGGCCCCGCCGGCTTCGAGCGTGGCGAGGGCGCCGAGGAACGACGTCGTTTCGGGCCGGTCGGCCCGCAGCGTGGGTGTCCCGGCGACCAGGGCGGCCAGCGTGGCGTCGGGGCCCAGTTCGAGGAACGTCGTGACGCCCTGGGCGCGCAGTGTCCTTACCCCCCGGGCGAAGTCGACGGTGGCCCTGATGTGCCCGGCCCAGTACGCGGCCCCGGTGAGCCGGCCGGCGGCGAGGTCCCCGGTGACGTTGGAGACGACCGGTACCTGCGGCTCGGCGTAGGCGACCCGGCCCGCGACGGCCCGGAACTCCTCGACGACGGCGTCGGTGTGCGGAGAGTGGAACGCGCGGCTCACCGTGAGCTGCTTGGTCTTGCGGCCGCGGTCGCGGCACTGCTGCGCGACGGTCAGCACCCCGCGGCGGCCGCCGGAGACGACCAGCGCGTCCGGCCCGTTGATCGCCGCGATGCTCACGTCGGCGTGGTCCTCCAGCAGCGGGCGGACCTCCTCCTCGGTGGCCTGCACCGCGACCATGATCCCGTCCTCGGGCAGGGTCCGCATGAGCCGCCCCCGCGCCGTCACCAGCGCGGCCGCGTCGGCCAGGGAGAACACCCCGGCCACGTGGGCCGCGGTCAGTTCGCCGACGGAGTGGCCCATGAGGTAGGCGGGCGTCACCCCGAAGGAGCGCACCAGCCGGTACAGGGCGGTGCCGAGGGCGAACAGCGCCGGCTGCGCGTACTCGGTTTCGTGCAGCAGCGCCGCTTCGGGCGTGCCCGGCGCCGCGAACATCACGTCCTGGAGGGGCCGGTCGAGGTGCCGGTCGGTCTCCGCGCAGACGGCGTCCAGTGCCTCGGCGAAGACCGGGAAGTCCCGCCGCAGCTCCCGGCCCATGCCGGGCCGCTGGCTTCCCTGGCCGCTGAACAGGAACGCCACCGGGCCCGCCGGCCGGGCCTCCCCGCGCACGAGGGCCGGGGACGACCCGCCGCCGGCCAGCGCGGCGAGCGCGGCCCGCGCCGCGTCGCGATCGGCCGCGACGACGGTGGCGCGGTGCGCGAACCGCGTCCGGGTGGTCGCCAGCGCGGCCCCGATCGCCGCGGCCGGCGCGGCCGGCGCCGCGGTGACGGCTTCGTGCAGCCGCGCGGCCTGTTCGCGCAGCGCCGGGAGCGTACGGGCCGACAGCGGCCAGACGATCGCGGCCGGTTCCGGCACGGCGGGCGCCCGGTCTTCGGCCGGCGGGGCCGCTTCCAGGACGACGTGCGCGTTGGTGCCGCTGATGCCGAACGACGAGACCGCGCACCGGCGCGGGCGATCGCGCTCCGGCCACGGCACGGCCTCGGTCAGCAGCCGGACCGCGCCGCTGTCCCAGTCGACGTGCCGGCTGGGCTCGTCGACGTGCAGCGTCCGCGGCAGCACGCCGTGGCGCAGGGCGAGCACCATCTTGATCAGCCCGCCGACACCGGCCGCGGCCTGGGTGTGGCCGAGGTTCGACTTGAGCGATCCCAGCCACAGCGGTGACCCGGCGGAGCGCTGCCTGCCGTAGGTGGCCAGCAGGGCCTGGGCCTCGATCGGGTCGCCGAGGGTGGTGCCGGTGCCGTGCCCTTCGACCGCGTCGACGTCGTCGGGGGTGAGCCCGGCGCCGGCCAGCGCGGCGTGGATCAGCTTCTCCTGCGCCGGGCCGTTGGGAGCGGTGAGGCCGTTGCTGCCGCCGTCCTGGTTGACCGCGCTGCCCCGCACCACGGCGAGGATCGGGTGGCCGTTGGCCTTCGCGTCCGAGAGCCGTTCCAGCAGCACGAGTCCCGCGCCCTCGCTCCACCCGGTGCCGTCGGCGGCGTCGGCGAAGGACTTGCAGCGGCCGTCGGCGGCGAGCCCGCGCTGCCTGCTGAACTCGACGAACGCGCCCGGCGTCGCCATCACCGTCGCGCCACCGGCCAGCGCCATGGTGCACTCGCGCCGCCGCAGCGCCTGGCAGGCGAGGTGCACGGCGACCAGGGACGACGAACAGGCCGTGTCGACGGTCAGCGCCGGGCCGGTGAAGCCGAAGGTGTAGGAGATGCGGCCCGAGGCGGCGCTGGCCGCGCTGCCGGTGCCCAGCAGCCCTTCGATGTCCGCCGGGGCGTGCCCGATGAGGCGGCCGCCGTAGTCGTCGTACATGACCCCCACGAACACGCCGACGGCCGTGTCCCGCAGAGCCCCCGGGACGAATCCCCCGCGTTCGAAGGTCTCCCAGGCGATTTCGAGCAGGATCCGCTGCTGCGGGTCGATCGCCAGCGCCTCGCGTGGGCTGATGCCGAAGAAGGGGGCGTCGAACCGGTCGGCGTCGTGGAGGAACCCCCCTTCCCGGGCGTAGACGTGCCCTCGCCGGTCCGGGTCGGGGTCGAACAGCGTCTCCAGCGGCCAGCCCCGGTTCTCCGGGAACGACGTGATCGCGTCCCGCCCTTCCTCGACGCAGCGCCAGAGCTCCTCCGGCGAGCCGGCCCCGCCGGGGTACCGGCAGCCCAGCGAAACGACCGCGATCGGCTCGGACTCGAGGTCCTGCAGCTGCTGCCGGGTCCGGTGCAGCTCCGTCGTCACCCACCTGAGGTAGTCGACGAGCTTGTCTTCCTCCGCCATCGGCGGGCGCCCTTCCGCCGCGTCACGCAACGGCGTTCCCGTCCCGGTAGGACTCCCAGCCACGGGCCGCCGCGGGTAGCGCGCCCGCCGGCGCGAGCACCGAGTCGTCGGAGCGCAGGATCGCCTGGTGCAGCTCCTGCAACGCCCGGCACGGTTCCAGGGCCAGCTCGTCGATCAGCACGGTCCGCGCCGTCTGGTAGACCTTCAGCGCGTCGGCGCGGCGATCGGAGCGGTGCAGCGCCAGCATGAGCTGGCGGTAGAACGCCTCGCGCAGCGGGTGTTCCAGCGTCAGCGAGTAGATCCGGCCGATCAGCTCGCGGTGGCGCCCGAGCCGCAATTGCGCGTCCAGCAGCAGCTCGGTGCACTCCATCCGGACCTCCGTGAGCCAGGTGGCGAAGCTGCTCAGGACCCGGCCGCCGCCGATGTCGGCGAGCATCGGGCCGCGCCACAGCCCCAGTGCCCGTTCGAAGCAGCCGCTCGCCTCCTCGAGGCTGTGCTCGCGCACGTGCCCGCGGCCCAGCTCCGCCAGCTCCAGGAACGTCCGGTAGTCGAGCTCGTCGGACTCGCGCAGCCGCAGCAGGTAGCCGGGTGACCGGGTGACGATGGGGTTGTCCCCCTGTTCCGGCCGGTGCAGGAACTTGCGCAGGTCGGAGACGTAGACGTGGATCCCCGCGGCCGCCCGCCGCGGCGGGTTCTCGCCCCAGATCTCCTCGATCAGCTGCTCGGCCGCCACCACGTGCTCGGCCCGGACCAGCAATGTCGCCAGCAACGCGGCGACCTTCGGCGCCCCGATGAACGAGGCGCCCCGCTCGTCGACGACGCGCAGTGAACCCAGTAGTTCGTACTTCACGGTGTGCCCCCAGTGATGGTGGTGCTTTCGGACGCCTGCTCGACGGCGGACCGGATCAGGCCGGCGATCTCCGGCCGGTGCTCGTCGACGAAGAAGTGCCCACCGGAAAAGACGCGCAGGTCGAACTCCGCCGCGGTGTGTTCCCGCCAGGCCGAGCCGGACCCGGTCGTCGTGTGCGGGTCGGCGGATCCGATCAGGGTGGTGATCGGGCAGCTCAGAGGCGCGCCCGGAACCCACGTGTAGTTCTCGATCGCCCGGTAGTCGGCGCGGACCGCGGGCAGGAAGACCGCCCGCAGGTCCTCGTCGTCCAGCCAGGCCGGGTCCGTGCCGCCGATCGCCCGCAGCTCCCGCACCACGCCGGCGTCGTCGCGCCGGTGGACCGCGCCCACCGGCAGCCGGGACGGGGCGGGGTAGCCGGAGGCGAACAACCGGGACGGGCTCCGGCCCGTCCGTTCCTCAAGACGGCGGGCCACCTCGAACGCGACGACCGACCCCATGCTGTGCCCGAAGAACACGAACGGGCGCCGGGCCGTGTCCCCGAGGCTGCGGTACACGGCTTCGGCCAGGTCGTCGACCGTGTCCAGGCACGGCTCGGAAAACCGGTCCTGCCGGCCCGGGTACTGCGCGGCCAGCACGTCGGCGTCCGGGGCGAGTGCTTCGGCCAGCGGGTAGAAGTAGCTCGCCGAGCCCCCGGCGTGGGGGAAGCAGACGAGCCGGACGCCCGCACCCGCCGGCCCGAACCGCCGCAGCCACCGCGGGTCCGGACCGGCACCGGAACTCATTTCCCATTCTCTCGACCGGACAGATCATGCCCATCTATTCGGTTGCGCATTGTTTTCGACCCCTTGTTGGCCTCAATTGAGATCCCCCGTGGCTATTCGTGAATAGCCCTCCTTTGGCCTGGGCGAGTCTAGCGACGGCCCAGAGGGGGCGGAACCCCCCTCACCAGCCCCCCTAACGGATACCCCCTAGCCGGTTCCGGCCCGTTCCCCGGCGGTGGAAATCGGACTTTCCTTGCAAATCAACACCGGTTTCCGGCTGCGATGAAACCGGCAGGCCCGGACGCTCACGAATCGTCACGACCACCTTCACTCGTTCGGCTCACAACCGCGGCCTAAACATCTTCGAGATGGCGCGTCAACAGCACGGAAACCAGGGTGTCGTCGACGTTCCCGCCGCTGAGCAGCACCCCGATGTCGCGCCCGCGCCAGCGCGGCAGCGCGGCCAGCCGCAGGGCGGCCGCGAGCGCCGTCGCGGCGGCGGGTTCGACCAGCAATCGCGCTTCAAGCAATGCGAAACACAACGCTTCGGCGATCTCGGGCTCGTCGACCATTTCGACGGCGTCGAGCGCGGCGTGGCACAAATCATAGGGCAGGCAGCCGATCCGATCCGGCCGCAGCCCGTCGGCGATCGTCCGGCCGGCGGGGACGGTGACCGGCCCGGCCGCGCGCAGTGCCTCGGTGAGCGCCGGCACCGCCGAGGGTTCGGCGCCGAAGACGGCCACGTCCTGCCCGGCCGTGGCGAGACAGGCGCCGGCGACCGCGCTGCCCCCGCCGACCGGCAGCACCACCGCGTCCAGGCCGCCGCCCGCCGCCGCGACCTGGTCCAGCAGCTCCGCGGTGGCCGTGCCCTGACCGAGCACCACCGCACGGTTCTGGTACGGGTCAACGACATCGAGCCCGCGCCCGGCGCGCAGGCGGTCCACCTCGACCACGCGCTCGGCCAGCAGCGTTCCGGCGAGGACGACCTCCGCCCCGGCCTCCCGGATGCGCCGGACCTTGCCCGGCGCGGCGTCGGTCGGCAGCACGAGCACGGCGGGCACCCGCAGTTCCCGCGCGGCCAGTGCCACGGCGATGGCGTGGTTGCCGGTGCTCTGCGCGACCACGCCGCGGCTGCCCGCCGCGACCAGCTCACCCACGGCCAGCAGCGCGCCCCGCAGCTTGAACGACCCGCCGCGCTGCAGGTTCTCCGCTTTCAGCCACAGTCTCGCGCCCGCCCGGTGGTCCAGATCATCGCTGCGCACCACGGGCGTGCGCACCACGCGTCCCGCCAGCCGTCGTTGGGCTTCGTGCACATCGGCGCGCCGCAGCGGCGGAGCCGGGGCTCGGGTCTCGGTCATCGGACCTCATTTCCACCATGCGGACCGGCCGTACGGTCTCGACGAACCGGGATTTCCGCGCCCATGCTCGGCATCGCCGCTGAAGGCGGGCTAATCCCGGGCGTGTTACATCGGAGGGGCGCGGTGACTCAGAAGCTCCACTTGACTCCGCTCCGATGATCGACATAATTGGGCTGATTGGGGTCTGGGGATAGAACGCGGAACAACCCTCCGGGAGAGCGACACTCCGCGGCGGAATACGGCCGTCCGGCTGCGCACGTGCCTGTGAAACAGGCACGACTTCAACCTGCGGCCCCGTCGCAGATCGTGTTATCCGGTTGCCGGCCCGGCCCGGCAACCGGATTTCGGGGTCCGTCAAACTGGGGGTCGGATGACAATGCGAGGCTGCACCAACGCCGCGTCAGCGGCGCAGAACGGTAACGAGGCGGAATTCGGCGAAATACCATTGCAGAACCGGAGCGAGTGCTCCGGGCCGGCGCTGGCCGAACGCGACGGCGAACTCGGTTACCTGGCCGAGCTCCTGACGGGCGGCCGCGGTGGCCAGGCGCGGGTGGCACTGGTCGGCGGCCCGCCCGGAAGCGGGAAAACGGCACTGCTCAGGGCGTTCGCGGAGCAGGCGATCGACGCGGGCGCCGTGGTGCTCACCGCGGCCTGCTCCGGCGAGCGGCCGCCCGCGCCGCTGGGCGTGGCCGGCCAGCTGTTCCGCGGGGCACAACGGGCGCGATCGGCGGCCGATCCCGAGCAGGCGGGCCGGCTGGCCGAACTGCGGTCGCTGCCTCGCCGGTTCCCGGAAGACGGCACCCTGCCGGTGGCCGTCCTGGACCGCATCTGCGCGGTGCTGGAGGAACTCGCCTTCGCCACCCCGGTCGTGCTGGCGATCGACGACGTCCACCACTCGGACGAAGCTTCGCTGGACTGCCTGCAGTACCTGCTGCGCCGCCTGTGGCGCACCCGGGTGCTGGTCGTGCTGGCCGAGTCCGACCACAACCGCCAGGCCAGCCCGTCGCTGTCGGTGGAACTGCTGCGGCTGCCGGAATTCCGCCGGCTGCGGCTCGCGCCGCTCACGCCCGCGGGCGTGCAGTGCGTGGTGGCGCGCGAGCTCGGCCCGCACCGGGCGAGCGTGGCCCGGGCGCGCTACGTCGAGCTCACCGGCGGAAACCCGCTGCTCGTCCGGGCGCTGCTCGACGACCACACCCGTGCGGGGCCGGACCCCGGCGAACCGGTGGCCGGGCGGGCCTACACCCACGCCGTGCTGGCCGTGCTCCACAGCGGCCCCGACGAGGTGCTCGCGGTCGCCCGGGCCCTGGCGGTGCTGGGCGCCGACGGTACCCCCGAGGCGGTGCGGCAGGTGCTCGGCACCGACCCCGGCACCGTCGCCTGGGCCCTGGACCGGCTGGCGGAGTCCGGCCTGGCCGACGCCCGGCCGGCGGGGCCGTCCTGCCGCGAGCAGGTCGGCGCCGCCGTGCTGGCCGGCCTGTCCCCCGCCGACCGCGCCCGGTGGCACGGGTCGGCGGCGGCCCTGCTGCACGAGTCGGGCGCGCCCGCGTCGGCGATCGCCCCGCACCTGCTCGCCGGCGGCCGCGTGGCCGGTGCCCGCGCGGCGGAGATCCTGCGCATCGCCGCCGGTCAGGCCCTCGACGACGAGCAGCCGGAACGCGCCGTCGCGTGCCTGCGACGAGCCGCGGAGTTCGCCGACGACGAGGACGAGCGCCTCGCCGTGACCGCCTTGCTGCTGCGGGCCGAGTGGCGGCTCGACCCGGCCCACACCCACACCCACACCGATTCGCTGCTGACCGCCGTGCGCGCCGGCCGGCTGCGGTGGCGGGACGCGGTGTTCCTGGTGAAGGCCCTGCTCTGGCACGGCCGGTCCGAGGAGGCGGCGGAGGTGCTCAAGGTCGTCACCCGCGGCGGCCGGCAGGACACCGGCGCCGACCTCGCCGTGCTGTGGGACTGGGTCGCCGTGTGTCACCCGGACGTCCTCGACCGCGCCCACCGCCGGCCGAAGCCGGCCGCGATGCGCACCCGGCAGCTGTCACTGCGCGCGCAGTCGGCGGCGCTGCTGTCGAGCGTGCTCACCACCGGCGGCGGTGACGAGACGCCGGGCCACGCCGAGCAGGTCCTGCGCTCGGTGGAGGTCGACCACCGGCTGCTGGAGTCGTCGCAGGCGGCGCTGCTCACCCTGCTCTACGCCCACCGGCCGGACCGGGCCGCGTGGTGGTGCGAGCACCTGCTCGCACAGAGCGCCGCGCAGCACAGCCCGACGTGGCTGGCGACGCTCTCGGCGATCCGGGCGCAGGCCGCGATCCGCCAGGGTGATCTGCCCGCGGCCAGGAAACACGGCCGCGCGGCCCTCACCGCCCTGAAGCCCGGCAGCTGGGGCGTCGCGCTGGGGGCGCCGGTGGCCGGCCTGGTGTTCGCCGCGACGGGCATGGGCCGGTACGCGGAAGCCGAGACCCTGCTGACCCGGCCGATGCCCGAGGCCGTCCTGCGGACCCGGTACGGGCTGCACTACCTGCACGCCCGCGGCCACCACCACTTCGTGACGGGCCGGTTCCGCGCGGCGGTCGAGGACTTCCTGACGTGCGGAGGGCTGATGGCGCGCTGGAACATCGACGTCCCGGCGCTGGTCCCGTGGCGTTCGGCGGCCGCGGAAGCCCTGCTGTGGCTGGGCAAGCGCGATCAGGCCCGGCAGCTGGCCGACGAGCAGCTGCGGTGGGCCGGCGGTCCGCAGAGCCGGGGCCGCGGCCTGGCGCTGCGTGTGCTCGCCAAGATCGACGAGCCGGGCGCCCGGCCGGCCCTGCTCCAGCGCGCGGTGACGGACCTGCGCCGGTCCGGGGATCGGCTCGAGCTGGCCCACGCCCTGGCGGAGCTGGGTTCGGCCCACCACGACCTGGGCGACGCGGAGCCGGCCCGCACGTTCGCGGCGCAGGCGCTGCGGCTGGCGGGCGAGTGCGAAGCGGAGCCGCTGCGCGCGTCCATCATGGAGACGTTCGGCCTGGGCGGCGACCTCCACCGCGGGAACGGAACCCCGATCTCGGGTGACGTGGCCTCCCTCAGCCCGGCGGAGTTCCGGGTGGCCGCCCTGGCGGCGCACGGCTACACGAACCGGAAGATCGCGAGCCAGCTGCGGATCACGGCGAGCACGGTGGAGCAGCACCTCACCCGGGTGTACCGGAAGCTGAAGGTGACGACGCGCGCGGACCTCCCGGTGCACCAGCTGAACCTGACCCACGAGGCGGACCTGGCCCTCTGAAACGGATGTCCGCCGCGTCAGTGTCCGGAGTGGACGGTCCCGGCGGCTTCCTCCGCCGGACGGCGTCCGGGCGCCGGGCGGGCGCGGCCCTGCATCAACGCCGCCGGCACCAGGGCCACCGCGGCGATCACCAGCGCCCACCAGAACGTGTGCGTGAACGCCGCCGACAGCAGCGAGGCGACCCGGGCCGGCGGGCCGGCTTCCGCCACCGCCGCCACGCTTCCGCGCACACCCGGCAGCTCCTGCTCGACGTTGCGCTGCAGCAGCACCAGCAGCGCCGCCACGCCGAAGGAGCTCGCCACCCGCATGCCGACGTTCACCGTGGTCGTCGCGGACGAGATCTCCGAGCGGTCCAGCGTGCGGTAGCTCGACCCCATCGCCGCGGGCATCATCATGCCGTGCCCCAGGCCGATCGCGAACATCAGCGCGATCAGCGGGACCCGGCCGGTGTCCGCGTCCACCTGAGTCAGGCCCAGCATGCCCAGCAGCACCACCGGCAGGCTGCAGAAGACCAGCAGCCGCGGCGAAATCCGGTCGGTGAGCCGGCCCGAGAACGGCATGGTCACCATCGCCCCGAGCCCGAGCGGCGCCATCATCAGCCCGGACTTCAGCGGGGTGTCGCCGACGACGACCTGGAAGTACAGCGGTACCAGCGCCATCAGCGCGAACAACGCGCCGACGTAGGCGAACAGCACCCCGTTGACCGCCGCGAAGTTCCGGTTGCGCAGCAAGCGGGTGTCGACGAGGGCCGCGCGGCCCTTGCGGGCGGCGTGCACCAGGTACGCGGCCACCAGCGCGACACCGCCGAGGACGCCGGCCAGCACCCGGGCATCGGTCAGGGCCACGCCCTGGCCGACCTCCGACGTCCCGTACACCAGCGCGCCCAGGCCCGGCGACAGCAGGAGCAGCCCGAGCACGTCGAGCCGGCTGCCGCGGTCGCGGATCGCGTCGGCGGGCAGCAGCCGGATCGCGGCGACGACGGCGATCAGGCAGAACGGGACGTTGACGTAGAACATCCACCGCCACGACAGGTGGTCGAGGATCAGGCCGCCGACGACGGGCCCGAGCACCGGGGCCAGCATCGCGGGGATCGAGACGACGCTCATCACGCGCCCCATCCGGTCCGGGCCGGCGGCGCGGGCGAGCATGGTCTGCCCGATCGGCATGATCATGCCGGCCCCGAAGCCCTGCAGCAGGCGGAAGCCGACGAGGCTCGTGACGTCCCACGCGAGCCCGCACAGCACCGAGCCGCCGATGAACAGCAGCAGGGACGTGATCCACATCGTCTTGGCGCCGAAGCGGGCGATCGCCCAGCCGCTCAGCGGGATGCTCATGGACAGCGCGAGCGTGTAGCCGGTGAGCACCCACTGGATCGTCGACAGCGACGTGCCGAACGCCCGGCCGAGGGTGTTGACCGCGACGTTGGTGATCGTGGTGTCGAGGATCGTCATGATCGCCCCGAGGACCACCACGATCGCCAGCCTGCGCAGTGCGGGGTCGAAGCCGCCGGGCTTCCGCTCGGCGGCGGTCATCTCGACGTCGGTCGTCTCAGGGTCGATCATCGTCCATCCTTCGATACGGCGTAGCGGCGACTGTACACTGTACGGTAGCGGCGTACAACGTCCGGGATAGACTGCGGGGATGAACGTGCCCAAGACCGCCGATACCCCCATCTGGGCCCGCTCGACGCCCCGGCGCCGACCGACGCTGACCCGGGAGGAGATCGTCGCCGCGGCGCTCGAGATCGCGAACGCCGACGGCCTGGACGCGGTGTCGATGCGGCGGGTGGCGTCGCGGCTGGGTGTCGGCGCGATGGCGCTCTACACCCACGTCGACAGCAAGGACGACCTGCTCGACCTGATGACCGACGCGCTGGCCGAGGAGGTCCTGCTCGACGACGCCGAGTTCACCGCCGACTGGCGGGAGTCGATCACGAAGGTGGCCCGGCGCGAGCGCGCGATGATGAAGCAGCACCCGTGGGTCTCGGAGCTGGTCGGCCGGCGCAGCATGATCGGCCCGAAGGCGCTGCTGCACATCGAGCAGTCGCTCCGGGCCCTCGACGGCCTGGACGTCCCCGCGGCCAAGGCGGTGCAGATCATCAACGCGGTGGACCAGTACACGATCGGGTACGTGTTGCGGGAGACCCCGACGGCGCCGTTGCAGGCGTTCGCCCACGATTCGCCGACGGGAACGTACCTGCGCGAGGCGGCGGCGTCGGCGGGCCACGAGCGGCTGGCCCGGCTGCTCCGCGACCACCCGGCGGACCTGCCCGGCCACGAAGAGTCCTTCGACCAGGGCCTCCGGTGGCTGCTGGAAGGCATCGCCCGCGAAATCACCGGCGCCTGAGGACCGTCGCCGGCCGTCGAGGCACTCCCGGGGCGTGAATCGGCTGGGCCGCGCGCGTTCGTCGGGCAAGGTAACGATCACGACCGGCAGACGGGTGCTGTCGTTGGTCGACGTCGCCGGGCAGGCGCCGGGGCTGCTGCTGTAGCTCTTCGCGCGGCCCACCTGCCACCACGATGACCTCGCCCACGCCCAGCACACCGGCCACACCTCACCCGCGAGACCCGAGGTCCGGGTGCCCCGATGTCCGAGCCCGCGAAGCCGCCGCCCCGGCCGACCTCGGCCGCCTCGGGAACGCCCTCGACGCCACCGCCCTCGCCCAGGACAGCGGCGAGCCGACCGTCCTCGCGCTGGTTCACGCCCACAGCGGACACGTCCACCTCGCCGCGACGAGAACGCGCTGCACGAGTTCACCACCGCCTTGCACCACACGCACCCATCGACGACGAGCACGGCCACGCCCTCGTCGACAGGCAAGGGCCAAGGCGTTGCGGGACAAGCCCTGAACCGCGCACCCTCGGGAGTCCACTGTGGAACCGTTCTTTCCAGCCGACCGATCGTGGCCGGCCGGGCACCGCGAACCGCACCTGACCGTGCAGCCGATCCCGCCGCCGCCGGACGGCATCGCCGGTGTGCGTCCGGATCTGCGCCGCGCAGTTCGCCGGAGCCGCGGACGAAGGACGCATCAACGTCGGGACTTCGGGCGGCCACCAGCACGCTTGCTTCGCCGTCCCAGGCCGCAGAATCCGCTGCAGCGACGGCTGGGAGATCGCCGGTGGAAGACCACTTCGTGCGGCTGGAAGGGTTCCACGCCGTACCGGCCGACACTCTGACCCTCGTCGGCGCACAACAACGACGCCTCGCCCTCCCCGTGGTACCGCCGGAAGCTTCACCCACGCAGCTGTCGGAGCCCGGCGCATCGTCTGATGCGAACAGTCCAGCAACTCCCGGACCGGCTTGTTCCAATCCCGTCTCGACGAGCGGGGCAGCAGGCCCGAATCGGGCTTATGGGCGTTCGCGTTCGCGGGCCGAACCGCGCAGAGGTACACTGACCGGGCAGCCTCACCGTTCGAGCCCCAGGCTCTGGACCGTGAACCCGCGAACGGCATCGCCTGACAGGCGGTTCTTCGCGCTGACGCTGATCAGAATCCGGTCACCGCCCGACGCCGCTGGTAGCCCTGTCGGCCACCACCGCGGCTCCCGCGCTGGAGGCCGGCGGCTGAGGCGCCCCAGGACGACGTCGGCACGTTGTCTCCTTGTCGACTTGGCCGGGAGACCGCAGCCGACGACCTACCCCAGTTTTCCCGAAAGGATCCACGATCAACACTCACACAACGGACAGTTCGCTGTTCAGCCACCCTGTCGTCCCGCAGGCCCGGCCCGAGCTCCGTCCCACAGCGCAGAACGATCGCTACGGGAGCTTGTTCCTCGAGCCGCCCCACTCCATGGCCGGGTCATCGGAGGACTGGACCGAGCCGGCTCCCGCACCGGTGCCCGATCTGCCCCGGATGCGCACGGGTCGCCGCGCGAGCCGCTAGCAGCGGCGCGCCGGCCGGGAAAGACCCTTCCGGCGGCAGCAGGCGTAGGATCCGACCCGGAGAGCCGGGAAGTCTGGTCGGCGCGGTTTTGACGCGCGCGAGACGAGGCTTCCATGACGGACACGCAGGCCATCGACGCCACCGGGCTGACCAAGCGCTACGGCGAGGTCCTGGCGGTGGACCAGCTCTCCTTCACCGTCGCTCCCGGCGAGATCCACGCACTGCTCGGCCTCAACGGCGCGGGCAAGACCAGCACGATCCGGATGCTGCTCGGCATGGTCCGCCCCACCGGCGGCCGGGTGTCGTTGCTGGGCACGCGCGTCCGGCCGGGCGCGCACGCGGTCTGGTCGCGCGTCGGCTACCTCGTCGAGACTCCCGCCGCGTACCCGGAGCTGACCGTCACCGAGAACCTCCGCGTGGCCGCCCGGCTGCGGGGTCTCAGCGGCGACGGACCGGTGGCCGAGGTGATCGGCCGGCTCGACCTCGGCGCGTACGCCGACCACCGCGCGCGGACGTTGTCCCTCGGCAACGCCCAGCGGCTCGGCCTGGCCAAGGCCCTGATCCACCGGCCAGCTCTGCTCGTGCTCGACGAACCGGCCAACGGCCTCGACCCCGCGGGCGTCGCCGAGATCCGCGCGCTGCTCGGCGAACTAGCCCGCGACGGGGTGGCCGTGCTGCTGTCCAGCCACGTCCTGACCGAGGTCGCCCGCCTGGCCACCCGCATCGGCGTGCTCGACCGCGGCCGGCTCGTCTGGACCGGCGCCACGGCGGACCTCGTCGCCCAGGCCCGCCCGCGGCTGGCTGTCCTCGTCCACGACCAGGCGGCCGCCGCGACGGCGTTGCGCGCCGCGGGGCACCCGGTCTCGCGCACCGGCAACGGCGGTCTCGAACTCGAGGACGACCTCGCGCTCGGTCATCCCGAGCGGATCGCGACGGTCCTGGTCACCGCGGGCTGCCCGCCCTCGCGGCTCGCCGTGGAGCAGGACGACCTGGAGACCTGCTTCCTGCGGCTGGTGAGCGCCTCGTGAACGCCACCGCCGCCGTCCACGTCGAACTCCTGAAAGCACGCCGGTCCCGGCTGCCCTGGGTCACCGCGGCCGCGTTCACCGTCGCCGGCACGTTCGGCGGGCTGATCATGTTCATCCTCCAGGACCCGCGGCGCGCCCGATCACTCGGTCTGCTCGGCACCAAGGCCTCGCTGACCGGCGGCACCGCCGACTGGCCGGCGTACTTCGCGCTGCTCGCCCAGACCGTCGCGGTGGGCGGCGCGGTGCTGTTCGGCCTCGTCGTCGTGTGGCTCTTCGGCCGGGAATTCGGCCAGGACACGGTGAAGGACCTGCTGGCCCTGCCGACCGCACGCACCACGATCGTCGGCGCGAAGTTCGCCGTCGCCACGGTGTGGTCCCTGCTGCTGGCCTGCTACCTCTTCGTCGTCGGCCTGCTCGTCGGTGCTGTGATCGGCCTGCCCGGCTGGTCCGCCGGGGTCGCTCTTCACGGGCTGGCCGACCTGCTGCTCACCACCGTGCTGACGGTCGTGCTGGTGACCCCGTTCGCGCTGGCCGCCAGCGCCGGCCGGGGTTACCTCGCCGGCGTCGCCGCGATGATCGCCGCGGTCTTCTCGGCGCAAGTGGTCACCCTGCTCGGCTACGGGCGGTACTTCCCGTGGTCCGTGCCCGCGTTGTACACCCACCTCGCCGGTCCGGACGGCGACCCTCCCGGCGCGCTCGGCTTCGCCCTTGTCGCACTGGTCGGCATCGCCGGTGTGGCGGCGACAGCGGCCTGGTGGCGCCACGCCGACCACGACCGCTGACCCACCCGCGTTCAGGCGGCACGCCGCACAACGGCTACGACAACTCGACGCGGCGACGCGGACACCCATCGCGGAGTGGCGCGGTTGCGCGGGCGAACGGTGGGCGTGCGTCAGTTCGGGGTCGTGATCAGGAACGTGTAGTGCCCGTCGATGTCCTTGCGGACGTCGAGGACCTTGTCGGCGAGGTGGACCCGGGTCTCGCGACCGAGGAACACCTGGGTGCTCGCGCACCCGATGACCCGATCGCCGGCCATCGGGTGCGCGGCGACCTCGACCGTCAGCTCGGCACCCTCCTCGGGGCGACCGCCGAGGGTCAAGCGCAGGCCGCCGTCGGCGTGGACGTTCTGGGCGGCGGTGAGCTGGTTGATCGCTTCGGTGGCCGATTCGGTCATGGTGAACATCGACGGTCTCGCCTTCTGCTGGTGGGTGCTCGCGGACCGGGACGGCTCACCTGCGGACCACCGGTCGTCGGGGAGATCCGGATTGCGGACGTAGGTGGTCGTCTCAGCGTCGCGCGGGTGCGGCGATGGCGTCGGCCCGCGAGGCGTGGATGGTCAGTTGTTCGTGCAGCCGGGTGATCTGCAGGGGTCGCCAGACCGCGCGGGTGGCGGCCACGACCCGCAGGTCGGTGCGCGGTGCGGCCCGGTGGTGCGCGGCCAGCAGGACTTCCAGTCCCACGGAGTTGAGGAACTGGACCAGGGACAGGTCGACCACCAGCCGCGACGGGCTCCGGCGCAACGCGAGTTCGAGCGCCAGGCGCACGGCCGGGGCGGTGTGCAGATCCACATCGCCGGCCACGACGAGCACCAGGGTCCGTCCACAATGTTCTGTCGACACGGTCAGCGGCGAGTGCCGGCGCGTCGTGTGCTGGCGCCCTCCGGACACGTCGATGACCGCGCGAACGGCACCGGGCTCTGCCGGCCCTTCGCCGCGGCCGCGTGGTGCCGGGAAGCCGGGTTCCGCTGGGGGCCGGCGAAGACGGCGAAGATCGGGAATCATGCGTTTCACGATCGGGCTCCTGACCCTGCCGACCGCTCTGGTCCTCACCGCTGTGAAGACGTGCGCGCGGCCTGTGGACAGATGCGGCCGTCATTGGCGGTCGATCGTCGCGAGGGCGGGGACTGGGCACTCCGGCGCTGTCCCCGGGATCATACCGTGACGCCGGAGCGGCAGCGGTGACTCCGGGCCGGGTTTCCCGAACGAGGGACAGCCGAGAGGTTCACGAGTCGTGGTGCTTGCCGAGGGCGAGCACCGCCCAGACGATCTTGCCCCCGGACCAGCGTGGACTGCTCCCCCACACCCGCGCCGCGTCCGCCACGATCCGCAAACCGAGCCCCGGTGCCCTCAACCCGGACCGATCCTGCAGCACCGCCGGCCGCGGGCTGTCATCGGAGACGGCGACCGTCAGCATGTCCCCGCGCAGTTCGAGGTGGATCTCGGGGCAGAACCTCGTGTGCTGGATGACGTTGGTGACCAGCTCCGTCGCGACCAGCGTCCCGTCGTAGACCAGCGTGGGCAGCCCCACTGCTCCGCTCGCTCCCGGACGAACGCCCGCGCGACAGCGGGCGCGTCCTCGGAGCGGGACAGGACCCGCTGCGCGAACTGCCGGATCGGCACGGGCTGCCGCTCCGCGGCCTCCACGTCCGGGTGCACCGGCACGAACCGGTCGACACCGTGCTCGTGCAGCGCCCGCACCTGGACATCCTGGTGGGTGACCAGCAGGAACGGGATGCCCGGCCAGTCCCCGATGCGACGCGCGACCAACGGGAACACCGTCGCCGGCGAATATTCGCTCAGCACAAGGCCGTTGATGTCGGCGATCAGGCACGGCGGGGTGTCGGCGGCGACCTTCAGCAGCCCGTCGCGGAGGAAGGCGTATCCGGAAAGGTCGAGCTCCCCGGTCACCGTGACCAGAGTGCTCGCGAGCCGATGGGTCAGCTCGATCGTGATCCCGACGGGCACAATGACCCGTCACGACCTTCTTCGGCGCGCTGCCGGCGGAGCACGGGTACCGACACGACACGACCTGCCTGGTGACTTCACCCACCGACCGTAGCGGCCAGGAATTGCCGGTGATACCGCGCAACGGTCACTCTTCCAGCGCGTGGCGTCAGTCTGGAGGCTGCGAGGGAACGACGGCGTCCAGGCCCAGGAACAGCAGCTTCCGCCGGACGGTCGGCGAGGCCACGATCCGCAGCACTCTGCCGTCGGCGGCGCACCGCTCGACGAGTTCCAGCAGCGGGACCACCGCTTCCACGGTCAGGAAGGTCACCGCGGAAAGGTCGAGCACAACGGCCGTGCCGGGCGGCACGGTCAACGCCGGCGCGAAGGTCCGTTCCGCGGTTTCGGCGTCCGCCAGCTCCGCCGGGGCCGGCAGGGTGAAGACCTCGGCGGCGGGAGCGGGTGTCGCGGCACCCGGCGGGACGGATTCGTCCTGCGGTTCGGCGACCGTGTTCATGCGCTCTCTTCCCCTCCGCTGTGTGCCCGCTCAGCCGGCCGTGCGGGTCCTGAGCTGCTCTGCCACCACCCCGGCCGGGCGTTCGGCGCCGGATACCGATCCCCGCGCCGGTGATCGGCTCGGCTGAGGTCGTACCCCACACCGGCGACGAACCGCTCGACGACGGGACGAGCCGGATAACCCTTGCCGAGCAAGCTGTTGTGTCCGCTACCGAGCCGGGATGTCGACCTCGGCGGCGGACCGGAGGTCGGCAGCCGCGTCCGCGCGGTGGGTCTCGGCTTGGCGCCGATGCCCGTCCGCGGCGGCGCCACCACTGCGGGCCTGCTGATCGTGGTGCTCGGCGGAGCCGCAGTGCGCGAGCGCCGAGCTCACCAGCCCAGCCCGGACACGGGTGGCGGCAGAGCTCTTTCTGCGCCGCGCGTCCGCCACTGCCACCAGCGCCCGGCCCCTCCCCTCGGCAACGCCGGTCTCGCCGACGACGGCACCGACCCGACCAGCCGGTGCCGGCGCACGAGTCTGCGTCTCAGGGCCCGTTGTGCTCGCGCGTGCACTGTGAATCGCGATGTGCGGTGCGGCGATAACCGAATCACCTGGGGCAGTCATGCGGAAACAGTGTCACGATGCGGCGGCCAGGGGAACTCGACGGGCGACACCATCCTCGATCGACCCGACGGCCGAGCGCCTTCGAGGAGGTTTCTTGACCGTCCGCAAGTCGTACCCGCCCGGCTGTCCGGCGGCGCCACAGCCGGCCCGGGCAGCCGAATCGATCATTCCCGGCGTCGGCGCTGTGCGCGGTCCACCCGCCACGAACACGTCCCACACGCTGATTTTCCCGCCGCACGACGATTTTGTATCCGCCCTCCTCGCGAGCGGATTCTCCGGCAATTTCGCAACGGATTCGGATCAAGTGAACGGCGACGGTCACCCGCCCCCGACCGAGCTCCGGAGAGGACCCGGCCGAGGGCGGTTCGTCAGGAGCCGCAGTCCGCCGTGTTGCCCGCCGGGTGCCGAGTGGGCACCTGCAGGGCCGTGCCGGGCCGGACCTGGCGCACGCCGGCACCGCCCACGCGGACCGGGAGCGGCGGGCCGGAGCGCAGGGTCAGTGTTGTGGTCCCCTGCCCGACCGACAGATCGAACGTGCGCCCGTGCCACTTGACCCCGGTGATGTCCACCCCCGGCAGCTGCGGCGGCAGGAACGGATCGACGGTGACCGCGTCGGTTCCCCAGCGCAGCCCGGTGAACCCGTAGAGGAACTCCTGCAGGTAACCGCCCTGGCCGGTGGTGAAGTCGAACGCCCAGCCGGTGCGGGTCTCGTACCACTGGTCGAACGGGGCGGCCAGGTACGGGTCCGCGCTGTCGCGCAGCGAGGTGTAGACCTGGCAGCCGGGCGA
Organism: Amycolatopsis sp. NBC_00355; assembly: GCF_036104975.1. Lineage (GTDB taxonomy): Bacteria > Actinomycetota > Actinomycetes > Mycobacteriales > Pseudonocardiaceae > Amycolatopsis. The sequence goes on from NZ_CP107982.1 coordinate 2,189,016, forward strand.
CCCGAGCGCGGCGCCGGCGATGGTGGCGATCGCGTCCGTCATGGACGGGCCGTCCGGGTCCGTGCGCGCCTTGTAGTAGTCCAGGTCGTTCTGGGCGAGGCCGGGCGACATCGGCACAGCCCACGGGTACTGCAGCAGCGTGACGTCGGCCTGCTTGACGGTCTGCCCGGCGTACCCGTCGAACTCCGGATGGATGTTCGCCGCGGTGTCCACCGGGACCTTCAGGCCGTCGGCGACCTTGCCCCAGGCCGGATCGGCGGGGCGGCCGAGCAGGCCCGCGGCGCGGGTCGCGATGCGCAGGGAGGCCTGCGCGCCGGCGTTCGTGCTGGCGCTGTTGTCGACGTTGTCGTGGTACTCGTCCGCGCCCTTGACGTCGTTGATGACGTACCCGCTGGCCGGACCGGGCACGGCGCGCGTGGCCCAGTAGTCGGCGATGCCCTGCAGCACCGGCCACGCCTTGTCCCGCAGCCACGTCCGGTCGCCGGTCGCTTGGTAGTACTGCCACTGCGCCAAGGCGATGTCGGAGTCGATGTGGATTTCCTGCTTGCCGTCCGGTGACCAGTCCGGGGTCGTCTCCTTGCCGGTCAGCGCGCTCTGCCACGGGAACTTCGCGCCCTTGATCGGGTGGTCCGGAGTGGACAGTGCCGCGGCGGCGGCCCGGGCCGCCGGCAGACGTTGCTGCCGGTAGGTGTTCGCGTCGGCGGTGATGTCGGGGTACTGGGCGAGCAGGGCCGGGTACATCCACGTTTCCATGTCCCAGAACACGTGACCGCTGTAGCCGTCCGAGGACAACCCGCCCGGGCTGGCGCTCCAGACGACCCCGGCGCGCACGCTCGCGAGCAGGTAGAACATCGACGCGTGGACCTGCGCGGTCATGGTGGGGTCACCGGGGATCGAGATGCTCGACCGCCACAACCGCGACCAGGCTTCGCTGTTGCGTGCCAGCGCGCGACCGTAGCCGTCTCCGGCGGCGCGGGCCGCCGTCTTCGCGGCGGCCTGGCCCGGGGTCGCGGTCGCGAGCGGCCGGTCGGTGTCCACACTGGAGGCCACGCCCACGTACTTGGTGATCCGCACCGGTACTCCGGCGCGGACCGCGAAGTCCGCGCGCTGGCCGGCGCCGCCGCCGGTGATCGCCTTGGTGGGCACCGTCTTCTCGTCGACGCGCAGCACGGAACTCAGCCCGGCGGTGACCAGGTTCCCATCGCTCACGACGGTCTGCGACAGCGTCGCGGTCCTGCCGTCCACCCGCGGGTCCGTCGTCGAGGCGTGGTCCAGGCCCCGGCCGTCGAACTCGTCGACGGCGGTGGCCGTTCCGCTCCAGTGCGGGACGGCCCGCACGCTCACGGTGCCGAGGTGCCCCTCCGCGCGGTTGGCGTTGACCTCGTAGTCGAAGCTGGTCGTGTCGCCCGCGGGCGAGGTCCAGTCGAACGACGTGGTCAGCACCCCGGTGCGCAGGTCGATCGCCTGCCGGTAGTGCGTGGTGGTGCCGACCGTCGCGGGGGCGATCTGCGTCGGCGGCGGCGTGCCGTCCGGGTAGAGCGCGAGGTAGTCGACGTTCACCCGCGCTGTGTCTCCCGCGGCGACAGTGACTTCGAGCGTGTTCGCACCCGCGTTCAGGGTCACCGGGACGGTCACCACCGCCCAGTCGTCCCAGTTCGCCAGGCTGGGTACGGACAGCTGCCGCAGTGTGCCGTTCACGCCGATGTGGACGGTCTGCGGGCTGCCGCTGCCGTTGCCGTACCGCACGGCCAGCGTCGCCGGGCCGGCCGGCGCGTCCCGGATCGGGATGAGGCCGGTGCCGCCGACCGTCGGGGTGTTGTCGGTGTTCAGCCCGGCCAGGTAGGCGCCGGCGACGGAGCCGGGGTGGGAGCTCTCGACGAACGCGCCTCCGGAGACCTTCCCGTACGCCGCCGGGCACAGCTGCCCGAACCCGCAGGACCACGGGCCGAGCCCGTAGACGTCGCTGCCGCGGCCGAACCCGAGCGTGGTCCAGGTCGGCAGCCCGGCGCGTTCCTCCTGCCCGGCCGAGGGAGCGCCGTAGAAGCCGGCTAGCTGGGACTGGGTGACGATGGGTTTGCTGCTGTACCCGTGGCCCGCCGCGGGCACACGCGCGCCGAGGTAGCCGTTGCCGACGAACGTCGGGGAGTAGTTCTTCGACGTGTCGGTCGTGCTCAGCACCCAGCCGTCACCACCGGCCGGCGCGGGTGCGGCGGTGGCCGGCACCGCCGTCGCGGCCAGGAGGAGGCACCCGACCGCCGCGCCGAAGCCGGTCCTCTTCGTGAACACGCCGCGTTTCTTCATCGAAACGGCACCTCCTCGGGACCGGGTGCGCGACGGCCCAGCCGGTGCGCAATATGTTGCGGGCCAGAACATATACGCCGGGTCGTGGTTGGTAAAGACGCCGGACCTGATGATCGGCTGCCGAGGTCTCGGCCTTGACGCGAGCCGCCGACCTCGGCTTCGGCCGCGGTCGCCGGGCTACATCGCGGCGAGCGCGGCGCACGGGCGCAGCCGGGGCAGGTACGTCGTCAGGGTCAGCTGAAGGGGAATCCCCTCGGTGTCCCGCCCGCTACTCGACCGCCCCACCGGCGAAGAACCACCGGCGTTGCCGACCGGTGTGGACATTGTCCCGGATCCTCAGCATGATCTCCGGCATGGTGACGAAAACCCCCAGAAATGTGACTATACAGGCGATCGCTGTCACAGTAATGGCCGCCGCTCTGACCGTGTCCTGCGCCGCGAAATCATCGAATGCCGGTAGGCCGCAGCCCATTCCCACGACCACCACTTCCGCATCGGTCAGCAGCGCGAACGCAGCCGCCGCGGATGCGACGTCCGGCGCGCCGACTGCGGAACTGGCGCTGGCTCAATGGATCGGCGCGGTCGTCTCCGGCAATTTCGCACAGGCGTGCTCCGTCATGGCCGATGCCGAACAGACCCCACCGAAGGTCTTCTCCCCCAAAACCTGCGCCGGCCAAGACGAAACAATGAAGTCGGTGCACAAGGTGCTCGACGGATTGCGCACCGCCTTCACCCCGGACAACGCGGCGAACCCGCCCAAGGTCGAGGTCGCGGGCCCGGCTGCCACGGGCGACTCGGCGAAGATCGCCGCCGACAAGATATCGGTCGACGGGAAGACCCTCGACGACATCGTCCTGTCCCACTCCACCGGCGTGCAACCGGGCCAGACGAACATCACCTTCAGCCTGCAGAAACTCGAGGAAGCCTGGTACGTCACGAACTTCGACCTGAAAATCTGAGTCCGGCCGGCCGGACGGCCTTGGCAGGCAGGAAAAGTCGCTGTCGCTCTCGTGCGGGGACCGGTGCGCCCCGCCACGCTGCGGGTAGTGCGTCCCCGTCCGTCGAGCCACCAGGTCCACGAGCGGACTTCGTTGATGCGCAGCACTTCGGGTTGCTCTCGAATTCCCCGGACGGAGTCCCAGGCGAGTCCCTTCGCGGGAGGCCGTCCCACGCCGTGGCCGATCCGCGGCACTCGCCGCTCGGGCAGATCAGAACTCAGAGCCGGGACACGCACGGCGAAACTGAGCGCGGGACACCCATCGCGAGGGATTTACTTCACGAATATCTTCTTTGTCCGTTTTCCAAGTAGGTATTCAGTTGAAAACAAACCTTCGTCGGTGGTGCGTCACCCGCGGAAGCGGGATCGTCACGCAGTGTTCCACCGTGGCAAGCACCCCTCACGCCAGTCTTCCCCCCAAAGACGACCCGGAGGATTTTGATGACGTCCCGGAAACTCGCCGGCTTCACCGCATTCGCCTCAGCCGCCCTGGCCTGCGCGCTCTGCGTCCCAGCGGCCCACGCCGCGCCCCTGTCGGCCGAAGCCGCGTTCACCCTCGCGCAGAGCAACGCCATGACCCGGGCCGACCAGGTGACGGGTGCCCTCGGTGCCGCGTCGGGCGGTTACTACCTCGACAACGGCAAGGCGATCGTCAACGTCCTCGACGACGCCGGCGCGCAGAAAGTCGAAGCGGCCGGCCTCACGGCCAAGAAGGTCACGCACAGCTTCACCGCGCTGACCGGCGTCAAGAACGCGCTCGACAACGTCCGCGACGTCCCGCAAACCTCTTGGGGCATCGACACTTCCACCAACCAGGTCGTCGTGACCATCTTCTCGGCCGCCACCAAGGCGACCGCGGACAAGGTCGCCACCGCCGCCAAGCAGTACGGCGACAGCGCCCGCGTCGAGTACAAGACCGGCAAGCTCGAGCTGTACATCGCCGACGGGGACGCCATCCAGAACAGCAGCGCCCGCTGCTCGCTCGGGTTCAACGTCAAGAGCGGCAGCACCCCGTACCTGCTCACCGCCGGGCACTGCACCAACCTCGGCGGCACCTGGTCCGGCGGCGACGTCAGCGGCGCACGGGTGGTCCGCAGCGACTGCCCCGGCGCGGACTCCGGTCTGCTGACCCGCCCCAACGGCTCCGGCCCCGGCCGCATCAACACCGGTCAGGCCATCACCAGCGCGGCCGCGCCGCAGGTCGGCGAGCGCATCTCCAAGCAGGGCTCGACCACCGGCGGCGGCACCGGCCAGGTGACCTCGGTCGACCAGTCGGTCAACTTCGACGTCGGCGTGCTCAACCACGAGTTCGGCACGACCGCCCACACCGACCACGGTGACTCCGGCGGCCCGGCCTACGACGGTTCCAAGGGCCTCGGCACCCTGTCCGGCGGGAACACGACCGTCAGCTACTTCTACCCGCTGACCCGTGAGCTTTCGTCCTACGGCCTCACCCTGGCCTGACCTACGAGCCTGATCGCGGCGCCGTCTCCTCCGGGAGGCGGCGCCGCGAGCACGTCGAGGACCGGCATCGCGGTGGCCGGCCCAGCCGTGCCCCGGGGCGCCCGCATCACAGCCCGCACCTTGACACGGCCCTGAACTGCCTATATAAACCAGACGGTTACAGAACCGAAAGGTTATATATGGGCACGAGCAGCACCCTGGACGCGACGTTCGCGGCACTCGCGGACCCCACCCGGCGGGCCATCCTCGCCCGGCTCGCGACCGGCGACGCCACCGTCACCGAGCTCGCCGTCCCGTTCGCGATGAGCCAGCCCGCCGTGTCGAAACACCTCCGGGTGCTCGAGCGGGCCGGGCTGGTGCGCCGCGGCCGGGACGCCCAGCGGCGGCCGTGCCACCTGGTGGCCGAACCGCTCAAGGCGGCCACAGCGTGGCTGGCCGGGTACCGCGACTACTGGGAAGCCAGCTACCGGCAACTCGACGATCTGTTGAAAGACCTGCAGCCGTGACGCTCCCGGGCCTTCAGGTCACCGAGGCGGGCACCACCGGGCTCGTGCTCACCCGGAACTTCGCTGCTCCCGCCGAGCTCGTCTACGCCGCCCTCACCCGGCCCGAGCTGCTACGCCGCTGGCACGGCGCCCACGGCTGGCACCTGACCGGCTGCGACGTCGACCTGCGGCCCGGGGGCGCCTGGCGGTTCGTCTCCCACGGCCCCGGCGGCGCGGAAATGGAGATGTACGGCGTGTTCCGCGAAATCGAGCCACCCGTGCGTCTCGTGCAGACCGAGATCCACCGCGGCTGGCCCGAAGGCGCCGCGCTGGTCACGACCGTCCTGACCGAGACCGGCGGCCACACCACCATGACCGTCACCGCGCAGTACCCGTCACCGGAAATCCGCGACCAGGTCGTGCGCAGCCCGATGCGGCGCGGTGCCGGCGAGGCGTACGACCGCCTCGCTTCCCTGCTGGACCACGAGAAACGAGACACTCATGACTGACCCCGTCACCGAGATCCCCGCCGATCCTGCCGCGATCGCCGCCGACCCCGGCAATCCGCCCGTGCTCCCCGGCGCGTACCTGCTCGAACTCGTCCCCGTGCCGGTCACGGACGTCGACCGCGCCATCGTCTTCTACCGGGACGCCCTCGGCTTCGCCCTCGACGTGGACGTCCGCCCGATGGACGGCGTACGCATCGTCCAGCTCACCCCGCCCGGCTCGGCCTGCTCGATCTCCCTCACCGAGGGCGTGCCCGCCCTCACCATGCCGCCGGGCACGGTGCGCGGGCTGCACCTGGTGGTCGCCGACATCGAGCAGGCGCGCGCCCAGCTCGTCGAGCGTGGTGTCGAAGTCGGCGCCGTCGAGGACATGGGCGGCGTGTTCTACGCCTACTTCGCCGACCCGGACGGCAACACCTGGTGCCTCCAGCACATGCCCTGGCGCTGACCGCGGCCACCGGGCGAGCGTCGACCGAGCCGGCCTCAAAGCCTGTCCGTGGCGAACACCCGCACCGGTTCGACGGGTCACGTCCGGTGTGACGTCGGGGGGACCCGGCAGAGCTACCCGGCTCCGGCGATCCGCGGCTAGCGTCGACGGGGTCGAAGATCCACGGCGGACAGGAGGTGGCGACCGTGACGCAGCAGAAGCACGCGGCACCCCGGCTGGGCGAGTTCCTCCGGGCCCGGCGCGCCCTGACCCGGCCCGACCGGCACGGCATCCCGGACGGCGACCGGCGCACACCCGGGCTGCGCCGGGAAGAGGTCGCCCTGCTCGCCGGGGTCAGCACGGACTACTACACCCGGCTGGAACAGGGCCGCGACACCCACCCGTCGCCGCAGGTGGTGACCGCTCTCGCCGATGCCCTGCTGCTGGACGACGAGGCCGCCACCTACCTCCGTGGCCTCGCCGCCCCGGCGAAGCCGCGCAAAGCCCGGCCCGAACACGCGGCCCCGGGACTCGTGACCCTGCTGGACGCCTGGCCGCACACCCCGGCCCTGGTCTACGGCAGGTACTTCGACCTCCTGGCCGTCAACCCGCTCGGCGAAGCCCTGTTCTCCTGGCTGCGCGGCGAGCGGAACCTGCTGCGCGGGATCTTCCTCGAGCCCGGCGCGCGCGTCTTCTACCGCGACTGGGCGACGATCGCCGAAGACTGCGTCGCCGCCCTCCGCGCGGCCAACCCGGACCCCGACGACGCCCGCCTCGCCGCGCTGGTGGGCACCCTGTCGGTCGGCAGCCCCGATTTCGCCCGTCTGTGGGGCAAGCACGAGGTCCGGGCCAAGACCGCGACGGTCAAGCACTTCCACCACGAACTCGCCGGAGACCTGACCCTGCGGTTCGAAAACCTGGCCGTCACCAGCGCGCCGGGACAGCACCTCGTCGTCTACCAGGCCGAGCCGGGCAGCCCGGCCGACCATGCCCTCACCCTGCTGGCCGGCTACGCCCTCTCCCCCGCGGACGACCCGTCCGGCCGGTAATGGCCCGCCGTCGCACGATCACGGAGCAACCATGTCTGTCTGGTTCATCACCGGCGCGTCCCGCGGCTTCGGCCGGGCGCTCACCGACGCCGCCCTCGCCGCGGGCGACCAGGTCGTCGCGGCCGCGCGAAACCCTCACCCGAGCGACCCGGCCGGGTTGCGGCTGGACGTCCGGCTCGATGTCCGGCTCGATGTCCGGCTCGATGTCACCGAGCCGGCCCAGGCCGAAGCCGCCGTCGCCGCGGCCGTCGAGCGGTTCGGCCGCATCGACGTGCTCGTCAACAACGCCGGCTACGGGCTCTTCGGAGCCGTCGAGGAGGTGCCGGACGCCGACGTGCGCGCGCTCTTCGACACCAACGTCTTCGGCCTGCTCAACGTCACCCGCGCCGCGCTGCCGGTGTTGCGGGCCCAGGGCGCGGGCCACGTCGTGAACATCAGCTCCAGCGCGGGGTTCGCCTCCGGCGCGGGTCGCGGTCTCTACAGCGCGTCCAAGTTCGCCGTCGAAGGTCTCAGCGAGGCGCTGCGCGCGGAGGTCGGACCGCTCGGGATCCACGTCACCGTGGTCGAACCGGGCTCGTTCCGCACGGACTTCCTCGCCCCGGCCAGCCGCCGCCGGGTCGCGGTCGCCAGTCCCGCTTACACCGGCAGCGTCGGCGCCGTGCTGTCCGCGATCGAGGCGAACAGCGGTCACCAGCCCGGCGACCCGGCCCGCGCGGTCACCGCCATCCGCCACCTGGTCACGGCCCCGCAACCACCACTGCGGCTGCAGCTGGGCAGCGACTGCGTCCGGCTCGTGGAAGACAAGCTGGCCACCGTCGCCGGCGAACTCGGCCAGTGGCGCGCACTGGCCACCTCCACCGACTACGCCGCCGAAGCTCTTGCGGACCCCGTGCACCAGCCCCGGATCGGCCGCCGGTCGCGCTGACGGAGGCGGGAAGGCCGCGCCGTCGGCACTTTCCCCGCCGGGACAGCGAGGTCCCGACGAACCGCGTAGGCCGATCGAGGTACCTCGCCCGTTACCCGATCACCACTCTTGACAACCGGCCGGAAAAGCACCTACATGGACAATGGTTCAAACCACTCGGCAGGAGTTGAGCTACCGTGGGCAAACTTGGTCGGATCACCGCGTTGCTGGCAGGCGCCACCCTCGTGGCGGGCATGATGACGGGCACGAGTGCGGCGAGTACGTCCGCCGCGCCGCGCAAGACCGGGCCGATCAGCGTGGCCTACGTCGAGGTGAACAACAACAGCATGCTGAACGTGGGCAAGTACGCGCTGGCCCAGGGCGGCGGCAACGTGTTCGACATCGGCGTCATCTTCGCCGCCAACATCAACTACAACACCACGACGAAGTCGGCGTACCTGTACTTCAACCCCAACGTGCAGAACGTGCTCGACAACGTGAGCACCCAGGTCCGCCCGCTGCAGGCCAAGGGCATCAAGGTGATGCTGTCGATCCTGGGCAACCACCAGGGTGCCGGGTTCGCGAACTTCCCGTCCCAGCAGGCGGCCGCGGCTTTCGCCAAGCAGCTGTCCGACGCCGTGACCAAGTACGGGCTCGACGGCATCGACTTCGACGACGAGTACACCGAGTACGGCAACAACGGCACGGGCCAGCCCAACGCCAGCTCCTTCGTCCACCTCGTCTCGGCCTTGCGCGCGGCGATGCCCACCAAGCTGATCTCGCTGTACAACATCGGCCCGTCGGCGTCGCGGTTGTCCTACGGCGGGGTCGACATCTCGTCGAAGTTCAACTACGCCTGGAACCCCTACTACGGCACTTGGGGAGTACCGAACATCGCCCTCCCCAAATCCGGGCTCTCCCCCGCGGCGGTGCAGATCGCGGCGACGTCCACCAGCACCGCCGCCAGTCTCGCCCAGCGAACCGTGAGCGAAGGCTACGGCGTTTTCCTGACCTACAACCTCGGCGCCGCCGATGCGCACACGTACATCTCCAGTTTCACGAAGCCGTTGTACGGCAAGGACGCCGTCTACACGAACAATTGATGCTTATCCGTCACCGCGAGCCCCACAGGACGTAGTCCACCACGACGTCACCCGACGAGCCGGCGCCGAGAAGTCGGAACACAGCGAGGTTCCCGCCGGTCGTCGATACACAGACCGCCACCCCGGAAGACGTGCCGGCACGGGACACTCGACTGATGTGCGACTCCGCAGGACATCCTTCAGGCTGAGTGTCCGTTCGATCCGAAAGGGCGATCGCCGTATCGAAAAGCGGCGATATGCTTGCGTTGTCGACGATGATGTCAGCACCCTCGGCCGCAAAGGCCTTCGCGCCCGTGTCGAAGTCGAACCCATCCGACGTTCCCAGGCTGACCCGATCCGCGGCCAGCTTCTTGAGCTCAGAAGATGGCGGTGAGTCGGTATTTCCCGTGGAGGGCGGCGAACCTCCGGTCGGAGTCGCGGGAGTCCGGCCGGACGTCGTGGGCGACGAAGGTGCGGCGGTCGGCTGCGGTGCCGAGTCACCCGCTCCCGCCAGGGCAACACCTGCGGACACGACCAGGCACAGGACGCCGAGCGCGGCAGTGACCTTGATCCCGGATCGCGTCAACGGGCCGTGCACGTTGAGCGGCGGAAGCCTGAGGGCGCCGCTGGTGCCGGCGGCGAGAAGCAGCGCGACCGCGATCACGAACAGGCCCAAGGCCGACGGGTCGGACCAACCCCTCATCCAGCGGACTCCCCGCTCGTCACGTTCTTGATATCGGGGCGAGAGCCGACATGCTCCACCCGGGCTCCCGAGTTCGCGAAGCAGCTCAGGGCCAGCACCCCCAGGACCGTCGCCGCCCAGGCCGGCCAGCTGGCCGCGGTCGAGAAGAACAGGTAGATCTGCACGACGGCCGTACCGGCGAAGACGAGGGCGAGCAGCAGCCACCCGAACCGGCTCGGTGTGACGACGATTTCACGCTGTGGCATGGGCAGCTCCTCGCTCAGGAGCTGAGTCGCTCGCCGCCGCCTTCGGGTTACAGCCGGTCCCGCACTTCCGTGGAGTGCCGCCGACGGCACGATCGAGGTCCGTCCGATCGCCGGGGTCCCGGACCTCCGATGCCCGCGGCCGGACACGGACCGGTAGAGCGCCGCGCGGGCGCGGCCGGTGAAGGTGATGTGCGGGGGCGTGGCTGCCGGCCGCTCGGATTCAGGTCCGCGACCACCTGCGGCGAGCCAGGTCGGCCGGCGCTAAGGTCACCTCTCACGACCGCCGGTCCCGAAAGGACACTCCCGCTCCATGAACGACCAAAATTCGACGTCCGTCTTCGGCCTCGGCCTCGGGTTCGGTTCCGGCCTGATCTTCGCCGTGCTCACGATCATCGCGCTGTGGAAGGTGTTCACCAAGGCCGGAAGGCCCGGCTGGGCGGCGATCATCCCGATCTACAACGCCTACATCCTGCTGAAGATCGCCGGTCGCTCCGGGTGGTGGCTGCTCCTGCTGCTGATCCCGCTGGTCAACATCATCGTCGCGATCATCGTCTCGATCGACGTCGCGAAGGCGTTCGGCAAGAGCGGGGTCTTCGGGTTCTTCGGCCTGTTCCTGTTCTCCATCATCGGTTACCTGATCCTCGCCTTCGGCGGGGCGCGGTACAGCGGTCCTCCCGCCGCCGGCGCGCGCTGACGGAAGACGCCGCGCGGACAGCGCCCCTCACCTCGCCCTTCTCGATGTCCAACCGGGCGATCCGGGAGTCCACGATGTCGTGGACGTGACCGAACGATCCCCGGGAGAGCACGCGGCCGTCGAGCGACCGGACGACCTGGCCGATCCGGACGGCGACCCGGCCGTCCGGCATGGCCGTGAACGCCAGCGGCTGGTCGTGGGTGCGCGTGCGCGTCCACTGGTCCAACCAGTACGCCTTGAGCTCGGCCTTGCCGTGCAACCTGTTCGCGCCGTCCGGCCAGTCGACGTCGTCGCTCACGAGCTCGAGCAGGCCGTCGGCGTCTTGCCTGTTGTACGCCGCGTACGCCTTGAGCAGCAGGTCCTCCGCTCCGCTCACGGCAGGCTCAGCAGCAGGTCGCCGACCGCGGCGGGCTGGGACAGGAACGGGTGATGACCCGCGTCGAGTTCGACGACGCGGCCGGCTTTGCGGGCGAATTCACGTTGCAGCCGGGCCGGCGTGCCCGCGTCCTGGGCGCACACGAGATACGTCGTCGGCACGTCTCGCCAGGCGGCCGCCCCGACCGGTCGGCCGGTGACCTGAACGCTCTGCCGGGTGAGGTGGTCCACCGCTTCGGCCCGGACGTCGGCGTCGCAGTCCTGCAGGAACGTGGGCACCAGCAGTTCGGGGCGCACCCCGAACGTGCCTGCGCCGGGGTCGACGTCGAGGAACGGTGCGGGGGCGCCGTCGCCGAAGTCCGAGAGGCTCTGCCCGGGCTCGGGCAGGTAGCTGGAGATCAGCAGCAGGTGGCGCACCGAAGGCACGCCCGCGGCCGCCTCGGCCGTCACGATCCCGCCGTAGCTGTGGGCGACGACCACGGTCGGTTCGTCGCTGTCGCGCAGCACCTGGCGCACCGCGACGACGTCCTCGGCCAACCCCGGACCGCCATGACCGCCGGGTACACCGGTCTCCCCGCAACTCGGCAGCCCCGGGGTCACGCTCGGCACGCCCCGCTCCCCCAGGAGCCCGGTCATGCGGTGCCACCACCACGATCCGTCCCGAACGCACGCCCCGTGCACGAACACAACCCTCATCACTACCTCCACGTCGACGCGAACCACCGACGTTAGACGTACTGGCTATTACGTGAAAAAGTAGCCGTGTGGGAAGACGACCGGAGCCCGAGATCAGGCAGCGACTGCTCGACGCGTGCACCGACCACGCGCTCGACCACGGCCTGCCCGACCGGCTCGACCCGCTGGTCCGTGCCACCGGCACGTCGGCTCGCATGCTGATCTACCACTTCGGCACCCGGGACGCCTTGCTGAGCGCCGTCCTCGAGCGTGCGCGGCAACGCCAGCTCGCCACGTTCGGCGACCTGCTGCGGGTGCGTCCTGACCGGCCCTACACCGACACGCTCGCGGAGGCCTGGGCCTTCATGACCGGCCCCGAAGGCCGGCCTTACCTGCGGATGTTCGGGCTGTGGCGGGACGGCGCGGTGCAGCGGCACCGGCCGGGCTTCCGCCGGGCGGCGACGACGGACTGGCTCGGGCCGCTGGAAGAAGGCCTGCGCGGCATCGGGCGGCCGGAACTGGCCACCCTGGTGCTCGCCGTCATCCGCGGTCTTCTCATGGATCTCGACGCGACCGCGGACCACGAACGCGCCGATGCCGCGTTCGCCCACTTCCTCGGCACACTCGAGCACGACTGACGCTCGCGGGTGACGTCGGCCGGCCGTCGACGGTGTGCTCCCCGGGCGTCACTCCACGAGAAGGGCGACCGCGGCGGTGAGGCGTTCGAGGTACGCCTCCCGCGTCTCGACCTGGTGTTTCAGCCCGATCGACACGCTGATCAGCGTCTGCGCGACCGGGATCGCGGACGCCCGCCCCGACGTCCCGGCGATCGCGTCGGTAACGAGTTCCGCGAAGCGGGCCGGGGCGGTCTCGACGATCTCGCCGAGCAGGTCCGGGTTCTGCTCGATGACGCTCGTGACGTCCCGGCCCCACGATCCGACGTAGCGGCCGGCCCAGCGGTCGAACGCGCCGGCCAGGCGCTCGCGCAGCGGCCGGTCGGTGGCGACGAGGAGTGCCTCGGCCGCGCCGAGGTCTTGTTCGAGTGCCCGGGTGACCGCCGCCCGGAACAGCGTTTCCTTCGACTCGAACAAGAAGTACAGGCCCGGCCGGGAGATCCGGGCCGTGCGTGCCAGCTCCTCCATGGAGGTCTTGCGGTAGCCGTGGCGGGCGAAGGTGAGCAGCGCCGATTCGAGCACCGCGTCACGACGCTCGGCGGTGCCGACGTTCGACGTCTCGGGGGCGACCATGCGCCGATCCTACGACTCGTGAACATACTATACAAGAATCGTCTAGTGCGTATAGTGGCGGCGTGACCACACGTGAACTCATCACCACCCCCTTCTCCGCCTCAAGCACCGCGGACGAGGTGCTCGAAGGCATCGACCTCGCCGGGGTCCGCGCGCTCGTGACCGGGGCGTCCTCGGGAATCGGCGTCGAGACGGCCCGCGCGCTCGCGGCCGCCGGCGCCGAGGTGACCCTCGCCGTCCGGAACACGGTCGCCGGCCGAGCCGTCGCCGACGCCATCACCGGTACGACACGCGTCTCCGCGCTCGATCTCGCCGATCAGGCAGCGGTCCGGCGGTTCGCCGGCGGCTGGGACGGCCCGTTGCACCTGCTCGTCGCCAACGCCGGCGTCGTCACCGGAGGCCTGGAGCGGACACCGGAGGGGTGGGAACTGCAGTTCGCGACCAACCACCTCGGCCACTTCGCGCTGGCCACCGGCCTGCACGACGCGCTCGCCCGCGGGGCCGCGGACCGCGGCGAAGCACGCATCGTCTCGGTCAGCTCGACCGCGCACATGCGCTCGGGCGTCGATTTCGACGACCTGCACTTCACGCGCCGGGCCTACGACCCGCAGCTCGCGTACGCCCGGTCGAAGACCGCGAACTCGCTGTTCGCCGTCGAAGCGACCCGCCGCTGGGCCACCGACGGGATCTTCGCGAACGCCGTGAACCCCGGCGGGATCGCGACCGGGCTGCAGCGGCACTTCACCCCGGCGCAGAAGGAATCCCTCGCCGCGGCCGAAGCCGCCGGCGTCTTCGCCTACAAGACGATCGGGCAGGGCGCCGCGACCACCGTCGTCGCCGCGGTCGCGCCGCAGTTCGCCCGCACGGGCGGGCACTACCTCGACGACGCCCAGGAGGCGTACACCGTGCCCGACGACGCCGCCCTCGCCGACCACCCGCACGGCGTCAAGGAGTGGGCCCTCGACCCCGCCGCCGCTGAGCGTCTCTGGGCGGTCTCCACGGACCTGACCCGTTGATCGATCGAGCAGCTCCCGGTCCATCCACATCAGACACCAGCGGAGCACGTCCGGACGGGACGATGCGATGGTGCAGCAGCCGGGCCCCGGCAGGTTTAGGACCGACCCGGCCGGGTAACAGCAGGTGTTCGTGTTCGCTGTTGCCTTTTCGGGGAGTCATGGTGCAGGTCCGCAAGAAGATCGCCGTCCGCGTCGGGGACATCGACCGGGCACTGACCGTTCTGGTCGGACAAGGTGTCCACCCCAGCCGGGCTCGTGCCACGTTGTTCGAGATGGCGCGCGAGCGCCACATCTCCCTGGGTCGGTGCGCGTCGCTGGTCGCGAGCAGCTTGAACGGAACCCGCAACTGAAGACGAGCTCGTAAGCCGAGCGGGCCCGTGCCCGGCGACCGCGATCCCGCGTCAGCGGACGCAGACGAAGCTTGCGGCCTTGTCGGGATCACCGGCTCGATACCGGGGCCAAGACGGGTATTCGCAGAGCGGACGGGTACGACCGTGGTTCACATCGGCCACGACCGGGCTCGTCGGGGGACGTCCCCCGCCGACCCAGCGCTCGAGTGCCGAGAGCGAGTCCCACGCGGCAGCGAACGCCGGGGTACCGAAGTTGGCGTGGTTCGCCCCGGGCACGACGTAGTACCGCATGAAGGCTTCCGTTGCCTGGGGACCCAGGCGACCGCGCACCCGCTGGTAGTAGTCGCTCGTCGAGTACGGGGAGACCAGCTCGTCCGCGGCGCCGTGCACCAGGATCAGCTTGCCGCCGGCGCGGGCGAACGGGCCGAGGTCGGCGTTGTTGCGATCCTCGACGGTGGACAGGGCGCTGATCCGGGCGAGCCACTTCCCCGGGTGCCGGGGATCCACGTCGAGCGGGTTCTGGCCGGGATCGCGGGTCAGGAAGTACTTGACCCACTGGTCCCAGTACTGCAGGCCGTACCCGCTCGTCACGGGCATCGGGTTGGCGGGCGCGGTCGTCCCGAACCCGAGGAACGGCGTCCGCATGTCCGCCCCCGAGAGGAACGGGAAGCCCGGATAGCCGGTTTCGCCGCTGGCGATCCGGTAGGGCCACCGGAACGGCGAAGACATCGCTTGCACCGCACCGATCTGGGGATCCGACAGGCACGCCGGACCGGCATCCACACCCCCGGGACAGCGTAGCGCGCGCGGATCGAAGTGACAGCCGGCCGGGTTCGAGATGACCCCGTCCCTGACGCCGTCCGAACCGTCACAGGCGCTGACGACGCTGGTGTGGAGAAGTCCCTGCTTGTCGACGCCGAGGAAAGCGCCCGGGCGCGACAGCACCTGGGCCAGGTAACCCAGATCCAGGATCTCGGCGAGGTTGTTCCAGGCCGGGAAGGCGGAGATCACGCCGTCGAACGCCGTCGGCCACCGCTGGGCGACGTTGAGCGCTTCGCGGCCGCCCGTCGAACCTCCGGCGAAGAAGATCTCGGCGGGCGTCGCCGAGTAGGCGCGCCGGATGACGAACAGGCTCGCGTCGCGCGTCTTCTTGAGCGCGTCACCGGCGGCGAAGTTCTTCAAGGCCTCGTCGTTCACCCCGAACGAACCGTCCAGCGACGGCGGGGACGCCGGGTTCTGCTGGTGGCCGGAGTCGCTCGCGAACGTCGCGTACCCGCGGGCCAAGGGCACCGGCTGGTCGGTGGGGCCGAACGGCACGTTCGAGGCCGGATCGGGAATCGTGCCGTTGAATCCGCCGCCACCGAACATCAGGGCCTTGCGGTTCCAGCCCTCGGGCAGGTCGACGCGCATCTTGATGGCGGGCGCCGCCGGGTCGACGGGATAGAGGTCGGCGTCGACCTGGCAGTACCGGATCGTCTTGCCACTGACCACGCTCGTCGTGATCGCCGCCGCCGTGACGCGGCCGCCGGTGGTCGGCAGGCTCATCACCGACGCCGGGATCTTCAGCTGGGCCAGCCCGGCACACACCGGCACCGACGCCGTCGCGGCGGCGGGCCCGGCCGTGACGGCCGCTACCAGGACCAGCGTCGCCGGCACGGCGATCCGGCGGATTCTCGATGTTCGAGTCACTTCGGCCTCGTCTCAGCGGTAGAGGTGCGTGCCCGGGACGGCGTGCGGATCGGCGCGGACCTCGGCGGTGTTCGTCTCCGGCAGGAACCACGCGCTGGCGAAGGTGATCAGCCCCATCAGCGTGATGTAGCCGGCGACCGCGACGGTGCTCCCGGTTTTCGCGATGAGCGCGGTCATGAGGAACGGAGTGCCGCCACTGACGATGATCGCGGACAGCTGATAGGCCAGCGACGCGCCCGAGTAGCGGACGCCGGGGGCGAAGAGCTCGCCGAGGAAGCTCGCGATCGGGCCGTAGGTGAGGCACTGGAACACGAATCCCACCGTCACCGCGGTGAAGATCAGTGGCAGGGACGCGGTGCCGACGAGCCCGAAGTACGGGAAGCCCCAGGCGGCGACACCCAGGCCGCCGATCAGGATCAGCGGCCGGCGGCCGATCTTGTCCGAGAGGTGCCCGGACCACGGGATGATCACGAGCATCGCCACGGAAGCGAGCAGCACGACCGCGAGCAGGGCGTCACGCTTGAGCCCGAGGGTTCCGGTGCCGTAGCTCAGCAGGCCGGAAATGCTGACGTAGAACAGGCTGTTGGTGGCGGACAGCATCCCGCAGCCGAGCAGGATGGAGCCCCACCTGCTGCGCAGGACCTGAGCCAGGGGCGCCCGGACCACTGCGACGTCGGGCTTCCCCACCTCCCGTTGCAGGTCACGGAACTCGGGGGTGTCCTCCACCTTGGCCTGGATGTAGAGGACCACCGAAAACATCACGACGCTGAGCAGGAAGGGAATGCGCCAGCCCCAGCTGAGGAAGGCGGCGTCCGGCATCAGGCCGCTGGCCGCCACGAAGATCAGGTTCGAGAGGATCACGGCGACGGGAACGCTGGTCTGGCCGAAGGTTCCGGCGAATCCGCGCCGCTTGGGGCCGGCGGACTCGGTGAGCAGGAGCACGATGCCGCCCCACTGGCCGCCGGTCGCGAGGCCCTGGATGAACCGCAGTACGACCAGGAGGGTCGGGGCCAGCGCACCGACGGAGGCCGCGGTGGGCAGGCAGCCGATCAGGAAGGTCGCGGCCCCCATGATCGCCAGGCAACCGACGACGACCGGTTTGCGCCCGTGCTTGTCGCCGAGGTGCCCGGCGAGCACGCCGCCGATCGGGCGCGCGACAAAACCCGCCCAGAACGTGCTGAAGGCGAGCAGGGTCCCGGTCAGCGCGGACGAGTGCGGGAAGAACACCTTGGGGAACACCAGGGCGGCCGCGGTGCCGTAGAGGAAGAAGTCGTACCACTCGATCGAGCTTCCGACGAGCCCCGCGGCCAGCAGCTTGCGAAAGGCACGGCGACGGGTGGTGGACAGGCCGGCGTCGACGTGGCCGGCCTGCCCTTCGGGCTGGGTGAGCGGGGCTGCCATGAATGCCGCCTTCGTCGGTAGCGCCGGCAAGTGATGGCGGTCATGTTAAGACGCCATTACGCTGCCGTTGAGGTGTGGACCATCCACTCCTGTCATCGAGTTGGTGGACCTTCCGCCCACCGGACGTCGAGGGGATGACACTGTGGTCAGCGAAGCGGACGCGCGCTCGCTCGTGCGCCGCCAGCGTGAGCTGGCGTCGTTGTACGCCACCGTCAAGTCGCTCACGGCGCTGGGTGAACTCGATCAGGTCCTGCAGTCGATCGTCCACCACGCCCACGAGCTGATCGGCACGGACTTCACCTATCTCTCGCTGGTCGGACCGGACGGCAGGCTGTCGGCCCGGGCGTCGGAGGGCACGGTCTCCCCGTCCTTCCTCGCCGCGGGCATCCCGGTGAACGTGGGGCTCGGTGGCAGGGTTCTGGTCTCCCGCAGCCCGCACTGGGTACGCAACTACGCCGCCTCGACGCTGATCGAGCACGATCCGAACTTCGACCGGCTGGTCGTCACCGAGGAGCTCGTCGCGCTCCTCGGTGTGCCGCTGGTCATCCGGGGGGAAGCGGTGGGCGCCCTGTTCGCCGCGGACCGTTCCGAGCGCTCCTTCCAGGCCGACGAGATCGCGCTGCTGAACGCGTTCGCCGATCACGCCGCGGTCGCCCTCGACAACGCCCGTCTCTACGAGGCGAGCCGTACCGCGCTGCAGGAGCTGCAGGTCGCCTACCGGAAAACCGAGCGGGCGCAGGCGATCCACGAGGCTCTGACCGGCGTGGTGCTGGGCGGCGGAACTCCGGATGACGTCGCACGGCTGCTCGCCGGCCAGCTGGGCGGCAGCGTCACGCTCCTCGACCGGACGGGCGAGAGTGCCTTGGCCGAAGCCG